>DATFDL010000634.1:0-4352 GCA_035252155.1 Pirellulales bacterium
CCGCCCCGCACGGAACGCCACGGAGGGCGTTCCCTACAGAGGTTCGTACGGACACATGCCATAATTATTTATAATGACCCATCGCGCAATTTTCCTTGACAAGGATGGCACCCTGATCGACGACGTGCCCTACAACGTCGATCCGGCTCAAATGCGGCTGGCACCCAAGGCGGGAGTCGCCTTGCGCCGCCTGGCCCGCGAATATCGGCTGTTCGTCGTCTCGAACCAGGCGGGCGTGGCCCACGGGTTCTTCACCGAAGATGCGTTGCCGGCCGTCGAGCAACGGCTGCGGCAGTTGCTCGCCGACGAAGGCGTCGCTCTCGATGGCTTCTATTATTGCCCGCATCATCCCAGCGGCGTCGACCGTCGATACCGCTGCCGTTGCACTTGCCGCAAACCGCGGCCAGGCATGTTGCTGCGAGCCGCCGACGAACACTTGCTCGACTTGGGCCGAAGTTGGCTGATCGGCGACATTCTCGACGACATCGAGGCCGGGCACCGGGCCGGCTGCCGGGCGGTGCTGATCGACAATGGCGGCGAAACCGAGTGGCAAATGTCGGAGCTGCGGCGGCCCGACGTGGTGGTTGCCGATCTCGACGCGGCGGCCGACCGCATTCTGGCCGCACAACCGCCGCCCGACAGCGTGCTGTTGATTGATCCTATCGAACACCAAGCATCTCGCGATTCAGGAGGTTCCGACCATGCCCGGCGATCGATGGGCCGACGCCCAGAAACTGCTCTGCGTCCGGCTCGATAGCTTGGGCGACGTGCTGCTGACAACTCCCGCGATCGGCGCCTTGAAGCAGTCACGGCCCGGACGTTCGATCACGCTGCTGACCTCGGCCTCCGGCGTCGAGGTGGCGCCGCTCGTGCCCGACGTCGACGACGTCATCCGCTACGATGCGCCCTGGATGAAACACACGGCGGAGCGTCGCGGCAGTGCGGCCGACGACCGCCTCATCGCGCATCTGCGGAAAGAGCGGTTCGACGCCGCGGTGATTTTTACGGTCTACAGTCAAAACCCTCTGCCCGCCGCGCTCGTGTGCTATCTGGCCGAAATTCCGTTGCGGGCGGCCCATTGCCGCGAAAACCCCTATCAACTGCTCACCGATTGGGTGCTCGAAACCGAGCCGGAGCAACAAGTCAGGCACGAGGTGCGGCGGCAGTTGGACCTGGCCGCTGCGGTCGGCGCGCGGGCTTCCGACGAACGATTGCGGCTTTCGGTATCGCTGCTGGCCCGGCGGCATGTTCAGGCCTGGCTCAATGAGTTGGGCATCGACGACGCGCGGCCCTGGGCCGTGGTGCATCCCGGCGCGACGGCGCCTTCGCGGCGCTGGCCGATGGAACGTTTCGCCGAAGCGACCGGGCGTCTGGCAAATGAACAAGGCTGGCAAATTATTTTTACCGGCGATCGCGGCGAGCAACCGCTGGTCGCCGAGATTCAGCGTCTCTGCGGCGCGGCGACGCACTCGCTGGCTGGGCGGCTCGGTCTCGAAGAGCTGGCCGCGCTGATCGAGGCGGCCCCGCTCTTGATCTCAAACAACACCGGGCCGGTACACATGGCCGCCGCCCTCGGCACGCCGGTGGTCGATCTTTACGCGCTGACGAATCCGCAGCACACCCCCTGGCAAGTGCCGCATCGCGTGTTGTTTCACGATGTGCCGTGCAAGTATTGCTACAAGAGCGTTTGCCCTGAAGCACACCACGATTGTCTGCGCTTGGTGACCGCCGACGATGTGATTCAGGCTGCCAGTGAGTTGTATGAAGAAACCCGATCGGCACGCGACAACACATCGGTGGCTGGGGCAGAGCCTTGGCAATGCCCCGGCTCGCCAACACCGTTGGTGCCTCTGTAGGGAACGGACTCCGTGCCGTTCCGAGAGGGGCGGCGCGGGGCGAATCGCAGATCGCGGAACGGCACGGAGTCCGTTCCCGAATCGGTTTTGACATTCAAAATCGGCATGTGGACCAGCCGCCCTCGGCTGGTTTCGCGACGCCGACTGGCGTCGGCGACACAGCCGGGGGCGGCTGTGCCACATGGCGGTTCCCAGAATTGCCGATTTTGAAGGTCAAATCCGATCAGACCAGAAAGGAATAACACGTAGTAACCGACAAATGCCCATTTGAGAGCGAAATTGAGGCCCCACCATGTACACCCTTGGCATCAACGCCACGTATCACGACCCCGCCGCCTGCCTGGTCAAAGACGGCCAGGTGCTCTCGGCCGCCGAGGAAGAACGGTTCACACACATCAAACATGGCAAGCGGCCGGTGCCGTTCTCGACCTGGGAGTTGCCGTTTCACGCCATCGACTATTGTTTGCGCGACGCCGGCATTCGGCTGGTCGACGTCGATCACGTCGCCTATTCGTATGACCCCTATTTGTTACTCGGTAGCCGTCGGGATGATGCGGCCATTGAGCTGCCCTTAAAACCCGGAAGCAGCCGGCCACAAGGGCCGGAGCTACCTCGCGATCAAGAAACGCGGCTTAACGCGTCGCCCGCCGACGACGACTGGGAGTCGCCCTGGGATCCACTCTTTCTGGCGTCAATCGTGAACGCCCCGGGACAACTTGCCGACGGCGCTCCGCACCATCTGCGCGAGCGGTTCGAAGGCGCGCGGGCCGACGGGCCTTATCGCTGGCATTTTGTGAAGCACCATTTGGCTCATGCGGTGAGCGCCTTCCACGCTTCGCCTTTCGCGCGGGCCGCCGTGATGACGCTCGATGGCCGTGGAGAACGAGCCACCACGTCGTACGGCATCGGCGACGGTTGCGAGCTGGAGATTATCGGCCAGGTGTGCATGCCGCACTCGCTGGGATTGCTTTACGAGCAAGTCACCGATTATCTCGGCTTTCTGCATTCGTCGGACGAATACAAAGTGATGGCCTTGGCCTCGTATGGCAAGCCACGGTTCCGCGCCGAGTTTGAAGAGATCGTCCGCGTCGGCGAAAACGGCCAATACACCATCGCGCCGCCGCGGCTGGCCGAGCGATTTGGGCCGCCGCGCCGCCGGGGCGGGCCTATCGAGCAGCGGCATTACGATATCGCCCACTCGCTGCAAGTGGTGCTCGAAGATGCCGCCATCGAGCTGGCCCGCTGGCTGCACGGCGTGAGTCGAGCCGACAATCTCTGCCTGGCGGGCGGCGTGGCGCTGAACTGCGTGATGAACGCCCGGATCCGCGACCGCGGCCCTTACCGCGATGTCTGGGTGCAGCCGGCAGCCGGCGATGCTGGCACGGCGCTGGGCGCCGCCTTGTGGATTGATAACCGCCAACGTGGTGCGAATACGCGCGAATACCAGATGGAGCACGCCTTTCTTGGTCCATGCTATCACGATGACGAAATCGAAGAATTCCTGCGCTGGTCGAAGCTGTCGTATCGGCGGTTGAGCAACGTCGCCGAAGAAACGGCCGACTTGTTAGTCGACGACAAGGTCATCGGTTGGTTCCAAGGACGCATGGAGTTTGGCCCACGAGCGTTAGGCGCTCGTTCCATCCTGGCGTCGCCGCGAAGTCATTCGATGCAAGCAAAACTGAACGAGATCAAAGACCGCGAAGATTTCCGCCCGGTGGCACCGGTCGTGCTAGAGGAAGAGGCCGACCGATGGTTTGTCGGAGCACGGGTAGCGCCCTTCATGTTGTTTGTGTTTGATGTGCGTCCGGAAAAGGCCGAGCAGATTCCGGCCGTTCGACACGTTGATGGCACGGCCCGCGTGCAAACGATCAACCGCCGTCAGAACGCGCCGTACTACGACTTGCTGCGTGCTTTTGACCGGCGCACCGGCGTGCCGGTGCTGGTCAACACGTCGTTCAACACTCGTGGCGAGCCGATCGTCTGCTCGCCGCGCGACGCGGTCGAATCGTTCTGGACCTCGCCGTTGGACGCCTTGGTGATCGGCAGTTATTTGCTCGAAAAGTGATGAGCGTGCGGATTTCCGTCGTCGTACCTACCTATCGCCGGCACGATTTGCTGCGTCGTTGCCTGGCGGCGCTGGCCGCCCAGCAGTTTGAAGGCGGCGACTATGAGGTGATCGTGGCCGATGACGCCGCCGACCCGGCCACGCGCCGATTAGTCGAGACCGAAGCGGAGACTGCCAACTGCGACATGCGTTATGTGCCGGTCGAGAAGACGCACGGACCCGCGGCGGCGCGCAACGCCGGTTGGCGGGCCGCCCGAAGTGAATTCATCGCCTTTACCGACGACGACTGCCTGCCGCAGCCGGGCTGGCTGGCCGCCGGCGTCGAAGCGCTCGTCGGCGGGGCCGACGCCGCCTGGGGACGGCTGGAGATGCCCCTGCCCCCAAAACCCACCGACTACCAGCGCGACGCCGCCGGGCTGGCCGCCGCGGTC
>DATFDL010000635.1:0-2679 GCA_035252155.1 Pirellulales bacterium
GCCGCCCGAGCAGCAGATCCGCCTGCTCGAAATGGCAGGCGATCGCTACCTGTATGGCCGTGCCGACGTGGCTTCGGCCCTCGATTGTTACCGGCAGGTGTTGGAGCTAACGCCGCCCGACGCGCGCCGTCAGCCGTTGCCGCACGAGAGTTGGTTGTTGGCCGAGTTAAGAGCTTCACCGGGAGAGTAGAACGACCATTCGGCCTCTGATCGGTTTTGACATTCAAAAAGGGCATGTGGACCAGCCGCCCTCGGCTGGTTCCGCGACGCCGACTGGCGTCGGCGACACAGCCGAGGGCGGCTGTGCCACATGCCGGTTCCGCAATTACTGATTGAATGTCAAAACCGATCAGACATCGAAAGTAAACGCCGATAAAAGGAGCACTCCCATGCGTTCACTTACAATCGTTGGCGCTTTTTGCTTGACCGTAATAAGCTTGCTGGGTCTCACCGGCCAGGCAATCGCCCAATCCGTCAAGCCATTTCCCCGTGGTCCGCGAGCGCCGGTGCCCGACGATCCATTGAGACCCATCCCGCAAACCGACAAGCCGTTGATCGACGGCGTCGGGTTGCTGAAAGAACAACCGGCATCGCCCGACGCGCCCAAAAACGGGGGGCAAGAATCGGCCATCCCGACGACTTTGGACAAAGCCCTTGCCCGCGCCCTGCACGCGAATCCCGACATTCTGTTGGCGATCGCCCGGCTCGACGAAGCGCGGGCGAAGCGTGATCAAATTCGATTGAAAGTGGTCGAACAGGTGACGGCCACCGTTCACGCCTATCAAAACGTCATGCACGGTTCGCAGCCTGTTCAAGTCGAAGGACGCACGCTCAACCAGGATAATGCCGGCGCGGAGTTAGGGTATTTGCTCGGTGCTGGAGGCGACGAACCGCTGGAAGAGATGAAGAAGAACGAGCACAATGACAAAACAAACGCCGAAGCCCTGGCGAGCAGGTTTGCGCGGAATTTGGGCAAGTCGCTGGAACGTGCGCTTCAGTCCAATCCCGATCTGCGGCTAGCCGACGCGAAGGTTCGCGGCGCCGAGGCGGAGCTGAACCAAATTCGCCTCGCCACGGCGCGCAAGGTGGCGATTGCGTTTCACCGGCGGCAGAACGACAAGGAAGCATTGGTGTGGAGTAAAGCGAATTTCGATGCGGGTATCAATCCTCAAATGGAACACGTTCTTACAGCGCGACAGTCCGCCGCCGAGAGTGAGGCCGAGTTGCTCTACCTTCTGGGTGCCGGGACGGACGCCGCGGCCGATACCGCTCCGGCCGAACAACCGGCGGGGGACGAGCCAAAGGCCGAGCCGGCAATCGGCAGACGCCCCGAGCTGCCAAAGAAGTTGCAAGAAGCTTTGGCGAAAACGGTGACGGTCGACTTTAAACCGGTAGTCGGCGAGACGGGAGGGACTCGTCCGACGATGCTAGCCGACGCACTCAAAGTGTTAAACTCGGCATCCGACGTCCGGATAGTGGTATCGAACTCCGCCGGCCCAATTGCGGCCAATAACATGGTGTCGGTCAGGGACGTAACCGTATTATCCATTTTGGAGATGCTCGCCGATCAAACGGAATGCGCCTTTATCGTTCGCGACTACGGCCTGCTGGCGGTTCCGCGTGGCGAAGCGTGGCAGTACCCTGGTGCCGCGATTCCGCGTGACTTGCCGCTTCGTCCGCAGCTCTAGCCGTCCGTAGGTCGGGCTTTCCAGCCTGACGTGATCGGAGCTTGTGGCATGACCTTGATGAGGCGGTCTTTACCTCGGACGGTTACCTCGGTCAGGCTGGAAAGCCTGACCTACGGGCGGTACAACCCCGCGGTGGCGATGTATTGCTCGACCGCCCGAGGCGTCTGAAAGCGAATGCTGAGACCGGCGGCCACGCGGCGGCGGATCTCGCGGCTGCGCAGGTCGATCTGTGGCATCTGCACCTGGTGGTTGCGAAAGTAATCCAGCCGTTCGGCCGAAACTAGATGGGCCAGGCAACCGTACTCGGGTTCGGCCGCTCCCGGACGGCGCACGACCACCGGTGTGGCCAACTGGCATACTCGGCTTGGCTCGCGCCAGCTTGGCAGATCTGCCAGCGAGTCGGCCCCTAAGAGCAAAAAAAGCTCGCGTTGCGAGTCTTCGGCGGCCAACTCGTTGAGCGTATCGACCGTGTAACTGACGCCGCCGCGATCAATCTCGCGCTGGCAGACGTTGAAGTCCGGATGCCCGCCGATGGCAAGCTGCAGCATCTCGACTCGCCGCCGCGCGTCGGTCAGCTCGGCCCGCTGCTTGTGGGGCGGCTGGGCGGCGGGCGTGAACCACACGGCGTCGAGCCGGCATTGCTCGCGGCAATATTCGGCCAGTAGCAAATGCCCGTAATGGACCGGGTCGAAAGAACCGCCAAAGACGCCAAGTCGCATGGGGAGCGGAAGTGCGGAGTGGGGAATTCGGAGTGCGGAGTGGGAGGGGCGCATCACGCGCCAAGCCACATCTGATGGTACAGCACCGGCCCGATTTCGACCAATCGGCCGCGCCCGGCGGCTACCATGCGCTATGGCGTTGGGTTACAATAAATACTTCACGCGGCCGCGAATGTGACATCCGTCGCTGGTGTGGCACAGCCGCCCTCGGCTGGGCAGTGGTCGCCGAAGGCGACCGCGAGACAGCCGAGGGCGGCTGTCCCACATTGCCG
>DATFDL010000636.1:0-5075 GCA_035252155.1 Pirellulales bacterium
GGGGCGACGTCGATTCGCCCGTCATGGAACGGCACGGAGTCCGTTCCCTACAGAGGACGTTGCCGAAAACACATCGGCTAGCCGTTCTGGCTGCGCTGTTCGTCGGCGGCATGCTCTTAACACTGCCCGCCGGCGCCGCGGAAGCCACCCCACCGAAAGCCGGTGGCGCGCCGCTTGAAGTCGAAGACGCGCCCGAACGCTTCGTGCCCCTGCATCCCCGCACTGAGGAGGATGAAAACGCCCTCGAGGCAGTCACCCTCTTTGCGGCCGCGCGGGTGCAAGAGCAAGAGGAACATTGGCACCGCGCTTTGCGACTTTATCAGCGCGCCGTGCGCTACGACCCGACCGCGCAAGCGGCCCGCCGCGAGGCGGTATTGCTGGCTTTGCGGCAGGGCCGCTTTGATGAAGCCGCCCGGTACGTTGGTGAGGCCGATTGGGGCGCCGCCGACGCGCGCGAACTGAAAGAAATCGGCAAGCTGTTCGAAGGGTCGCAGCACTACGCCGAAGCCCTGAAGTTCTATCGCCCGGCGCGCGAGCTGCAGGCTGACAAACAATCTTCGGGCTACGTGGTCACCTGCTTCGATGTCGGGCGAATGGCCTTTGTCGCCGGCAAGTTTCAGGAGTCGGCCGTGGCCATTGCCGACGTGATGCAGGCGCTCGATCATCCCGACGACTACGAGGGCTTGGACGAATGGAAACGTCAAAGTTTCGGTGTCGGCGCCAAGGGCCGCAACGACGCCGCACGGATTTACCTCTTGTTCGCCGAGGCGTTTCTGTCGGCCGAGCGATTTGACGAGGCTACCGCCGCTTTGGAGAAGGCCAACGGTTACGCGCCCGACGCTCCGGTTCACGCCTTTCGCCTGGCGCGCGTCGAGCAGGCCCGCAAACACCCAGAAAAAGCGCTGGAGCTGCTCAGCAAGTTTTTCGAAGCGAAGCAGGTCAACGAGGGGACGGCGCCGTATGAACTGCTTTCCAAAACGCTCGCCGACTTGAATCGCTCGACCGAGTTGATTGAGCGGCTCGCGAAAACCCGCCAGCGCGATCAGGGCAACGCCGCGCTCACGCTCTATCTGGCCGACCAATATCGGGCGGCCGACCGCTGGGACGACGCCCTGCCGCTCTATCGAGAAGTCTTGGCGAAGGCACCCGCCCGCGGCGAAGACCGCGGGTTGTCGGCCGCCGCCTATCGCGGCCTGGCGACGACGCTCCATCGGCTCAAGCAGACTCAGCCGTTGCTGGTGCTGTTGGGCGAATTGGCCGGAGCTTCGGGCAATCTGGCCCTGCTGGGCGACGAAGCCAAGTCGCTCTCTGCCGACGCTGAGCTGACGACCGCGCTGATCGACAAAGCCCGCGAGCTGCATCGCGCCGACGCCGACAGCCTGGGTTACGGCCCGCGGCTGGCGACGGCCCTGGTGGCGCTGGACGCTCAGCGGTACGATGCCGCCGAAGAATTTTTCAAACTAGCGCTGAAGGTCAAACGCGAAGACGCAAGGACGATCTACCTGGTATGGGCCGTGGGACTCTTGCAAAAAGAGCAGTATGTCCAGGCTGCCGATGTCATGCAGCGGGCCATCGACGAACGGGTGGCGGCCAACGACGATCCGACTCTGTACTTTCATCTGTCGCGTGCGTTGCTGGCCGCCGAGCGTCCCGACGAAGCACTCAAAGCCGCGCGCCACGCCCTCAGCTTGAATCGCGACAACATTCAACTGGCTCATCAGGTGGGTCTGGCACTGTATCTCGCCAAGCGCCAAGATGAGGCCGCCGCGGCCTACCGCGACTTGATCGACCGCTTCGATGAGCAAGATCAGTCTGACCTTGCCCGTCTGCTGCTGCACTCGGCCCGGATGGTGTTGTCGGGCATCGCCGTACAGCAGCACGACCTGGCAACCAGCGAAGAATGGTTGGGGCAAGTGCTCGACGAATTTCCCGACGACGTCGGAGCGCACAACGACCTGGGCTATCTTTGGGCCGACGAGGGCAAGCGCCTGCACACGGCCCTGGCGATGATCGAACGGGCGGTCGCGGCGGAGCCCGAAAACGCCGCCTACCGCGACAGCCTGGGGTGGGTCTACCATCGGCTCGGCCGCGATGCCGAGGCGGTGGCTGAGTTGGAAAAGGCGGTGGCCGGCGATTCGCCGGACGGCGTGATGCTCGAGCATCTGGGCGACGCGGCCCAAGCGGCGGGCCAGACCGACAAGGCCCGCAACGCCTGGCAGCGGGCCTTGGCGGCATTCGAAAAGCAAAGCGACGACGCGGAAAAAATCGAGCGTGTAAAAAAGAAATTGAGCTTAAAGTAGCTCCGACACTCCGTGGCGGAGATGTGGTCGCCATCGGCGATCGCAAATCCCCGGCATGGAGCGCCCGGGCTGCCGATTCGAAAAGTCCCAAGTAATCTCAATACCATGGCAGGACATTCCCATTGGGCGAACATCGCCCGTAAAAAATCGTTGGTCGACGCCAAGCGTGGCAAGGTTTGGAGCAAGCTCTCGAAGGCGATCATCGTGGCGGCCAAAATGGGCGGCGGCGACCCCGACGCCAATCTTCGGCTGCGCTATGCCATCGACGCCGCCCGGGCCATCAGCATGCCCAAAGACAACATCAGCCGGGCGATCAAGCGCGGCACCGGTGAACTCGAAGGCGGCAATCTCGAAGAGGCGCTCTACGAAGGTTATGGCCCCGGCGGCGTGGCCGTGCTCTGCGAAATCCTCACCGACAACCGCAACCGCACCGCCAGCGAGGTCCGCAAGCTGTTCGAGCTGTCGGGCGGAAAGCTCGGGGCATCGGGCTGCGTGGCTTGGATGTTCGACCGCAAGGGAATGTTTTTGATCCCCGCCGCGCAAATCGACGAAGACGCCCTGGTTGAGCTGGCGCTCGAAGCCGGCGCCGATGATGTCAAGCGCACGAGCGACGGCTTCGAGGTGACGTGCGATCCCAGCGTGTTCCAGCAAGTGTCTGACGCGCTAAGTCAGCGCGGCCTCAAGCCCGAATCGAGCCAGATCTCGCGCATTCCCACCAGCACCGTCGATCTCGACGCCGAGACGGGTCGAAACGTTTTGAAGCTGATGGAGCGTCTCGACGACCACGACGACGTGCAGAGCGTCTCGGCGAATTTTAATATCCCCGACGAAGCGATGGCCGAGATGGGGTGAGCCGGGGTCAGGAGTCGGGGGTCAGGGTTTTCGAGCACCCTACGTGCGTTCTGCGAGGGTGCCACGGCATCCGCTGCGGCGCATTCGGCGGCGGACCGATGCGCAATGGATTTCGCCGCGGCGGACGCCGTGCTGCGTCGCTCCCGAGGTTTCCTGCAACGACGACACCGCACGGCGTCCATCGCGGCGAACATTTTCAGAACTGACTCTCAGGCCCGACCGCGCCGCGATGGATGCCGTGGCACCCAGCAATTCGCCGCCCATGCATGCTGCGCTTGCGCTAGTATCGGGCGATTACAAAATGGCGCTGTTAACGCCGCAGTTCGGTCCGTAGCCGTTCGATCTGCGCCCGAGTTGTCGGATCGCTTTCCAAGGTCATCAGATAGTTGAGCGCGGGTTCGGCGAACCGTCCCAGCCGTTCCAGCTCGCGGTGCAGCGGCTCGGCGTCGGCCGACATGCAAGTGCCAAGGCCCTGGATGATAGAAAGCAGGCGACTGGCGGCTTCCGGGGTCAGGGCCTCCATTCGCCCGACCAGCACCCGCACCGTCTCGTCGGGCGAAGGCTCGATGTGTAGCGGAATAATCTGGTCGGTCAATCGCCGCGGCACGAAGTAAAACAGCCGCGCGCCCGGCTCGCTGAACCAGCTCGATTGCCAGGTGTGAATCATGGCCCGGGCTTCTTTTTCATAGAGGCCCGCGGCGACCAACGCCTCAATCATTCGGTCGCCCAATTCGTCGCCGGCGGCCGTTGACTCAGGAACGACCGCTTCGAGTGCGGCATGGGGACTCAGCCGCGCGTGCTGGCAAAAGTGCAAGCCCTCGTCGTCAATCATCACGAGAAACAATGGCTCGATCGGGTCGGGACCGTCGTTGACGACGCGGAACCGGCGGCCGGGCAACGGCTCCAGCCGCAACGGCAGCGAAAAGTTTCCGACGCCGCGATAAAAGAGGAATTTTTCATGGTGTGGCTTGCCGTGGCGATCGACCGTCCGGACGATCGCTGAATCGGTTTCTCGCGCGAACCCGTAATGATCGTCGCCGGCGACTTCGGGCAACGCGGGCGATGTAGCGGCGCGGCCCTGGACCGCGGCATGATCCGCCGTCGGCTGCAACGCCACCCGCCACGACAAGGAAGTGGGCTTCGAGATGTCGGTCGCCGGGGGATAGAACTCCGTCAAGAATCCCTGCGGAAAGTCGACGCGCACGTCGAGCTCGCGCGGCAGGTCGCTATAAAAATACGTGACCGGGGTTTCCATCCGCTGCCGTGCCACGAGCCGACCTTTATCCAGAAACCCGCCATAAGACCAAGACCGTTCGTAGACGAACGGCGGCAACTCCTGATCGATCAGCGGCCGGAATTCGAGCTGAATTCCATCACTGCCCGAAAAGTTCGTGAAGGTTCCCCACTCGTGTACAATCAGCCGGTCGCGGCCCGCCGCCGGCCGGCCTTGGGGAACCGGCGGCTCGTTTCGGTTGGTCGCCCCAAATATCCCCACCGCGCCGCTGACTGCGAGTATTGCCATTCCGATTGCCGTTCGCATGACCGTCTCCTTTCATCGATTCACGAGTGCCCTCAAGTGAGTAGACTTCGGAGAGAAACCTACTAGGCCGTAGGGTGGGACGAGCTTGCGAGTCCCACCATTCAACTGGCTTTCCATCTGATAACGCCACGGAGGCTTCTCGTCGCAACGACAAGCCTTCAAAGCGCTTGCGGCGATCGCTCGGGCGGAGGAAAATCGCGCGCCCCAAGCGATCGAAGGCAAGGCCGCGGCGCGCTCGGCCAAGGCCAGCGGCAAATGCGCAGCGCGCTGCGCCTTTGGCGGCAAGCGCTGAGGCCGGCCGCACGGTCGCAACCAAGACCGCGACAAAGGCGCAGCGCGCTGCGCCTTTGGCGCGGCAAGCGCACCCGCACCGGCCCGGTGTG
>DATFDL010000637.1:0-16432 GCA_035252155.1 Pirellulales bacterium
TCGCGCCGCGTCGGCTGGCGGCCAAGGCGCGTTTGTAGCTCGGCCGCGGTCGCCTCAAAATCGGCCGGCGGCAACGTGGCGCCGGGCCGCTTTTTCAGCGGCTTTTGCCCGCGCAGGATTCGCTCTTGCACCCGCGGCGGAAAACCGCCGGGCGGCTGACCCATGCGGCCCGAAATGAGATCGACCACCGATTCTGGAAATGACAATTCACGTCCGGCGTCGAGCACGTCGTCCACCGAGAGCTGATTGGCAATGAGAAACAACGCCATGTCGCCCACGGCCTTCGACGACGGCGTGACCTTCACGATATCGCCAAACAGACGGTTGACCTCGGCGTACATGCGGCAGACTTCGTGCCAGCGCGGGCCGAGACCGATGGCTCGGGCCTGCTGATAGAGATTGGTATATTGTCCGCCGGGCATTTCGTTGTGGTAGACCTCGGCCGTGCTGGCCATCATGCCCGTCTCAAAGGGTGCGTAAAACTCGCGCACCGCTTCCCAATAGTTGGCCGTCTGCTGCAGATGCTCGGGATCAAGCTCGGTTTCGCGCGGCGTAAAGCGCAGGGCCTCGACCACCGAGTTCAGGTTGGGCTGCGACGTGAGGCCCGAAAGCGGCGCCATGGCGGCATCGGCGATGTCCAGGTCAACCTCGGCGGCCTTCAAAATCGAGGCCGCCTGCACGCCGCTGGTGTCGTGCGTGTGAAAGTGAATTGGAATGCCGATTTCTTGCTTCAGCGTGCGCACCAGCAATTCGGCCGCGTAGGGCTTGCACAGGCCCGCCATGTCTTTGATGGCCAGCAGGTGCGCGCCCATCTTTTCAAGTTCTTTGGCGAGCTCGACATAGTATTTCAGGTCGTACTTCGTGCGGCTGTGGTCAAGCACGTCGCCGGTGTAGCAAATGGCCGCTTCGCACAACGCGCCCGTCGAGAGGACAGCTTCCATTGCCACGCGCATGTTCGGCAGCCAGTTGAGCGAGTCGAAGATGCGGAACACGTCGATGCCGGCCGCCGCCGACTCTTCGACGAAAGTCCGCACCACGTTGTCGGGATAGTTGGCGTATCCCAAGGCATTCGAGGCCCGCAGCAACATCTGGAACAGGATGTTGGGAATTTTGACACGCAAATCGGTCAATCGCTGCCAGGGACACTCTTTGAGAAACCGCATCGCCGTGTCGAACGTCGCCCCGCCCCACATTTCGATCGAGAACAGCTCGTGATGCCGCCGGGCGTAGGTCTCGGCGATCTCCAGCATGTCGTGCGTGCGCAGCCGCGTGGCCAAGAGCGATTGATGGGCGTCGCGGAAGGTGGTGTCGGTGATGAGCAATCGCTTTTGCTCGAGCACCCAACGGCTGAACCGCTCGGGGCCGAACTCCAGAAAACGCTCGCGCGTGCCTTGCGGCAGCGGCGCGGAGTGGTCGAGCGCTGGCGCCGGGGCCGGCTCGCGACGCACATTCGGAGGGCGCTTTTTAACCAGCGCGTGCCCATTCACCAGGACGTCGGCAAGATACCCGAAAAGCTTGGTGGCCCGGTCGCGGCGGGCCACAAACTGAAACAGTTCGGGCGTCTCGTCCAAAAACCGCGTTGTGAAGCCGCCGGCCAAAAACTTGGGATGCGTAACGAGGTTGATCAAAAACGGAATATTGGTCTTCACGCCGCGGATGCGAAACTCTTGCAGGCAGCGTTCCATGCGGCGGGCCGCCTCGAAGAAGCGGTTGCCCGTGGTGACGATCTTCACCAGCAGCGAGTCGTAATAAGGCGTGACCATCGCGCCGGAAAAGGCGGTGCCGGCATCGAGCCGCACGCCCGGCCCGCCGGTCGAACGATAGTGGGCCACGCGACCGTAATCGGGGCGGAAGTTATTGAGCGGGTCTTCGGTGGTGATGCGGCATTGAATGGCATAGCCGCGGGCACGAATGGCTTCTTGTGAGCCAAGCCCGATTTCGGGGTCGTCGAGCGGCCGGCCCTGAGCGACCAGCAACTGGCACTTCACCAGGTCGACGCCGGTGATTTGCTCGGTGCAGGTGTGCTCGACTTGAATGCGTGGGTTGACTTCGATGAAGTAAAACTTGCCCGTATCGGAATCGACCAGAAACTCGACGGTGCCGGCGCTCTCGTAGACAACGGCCCGTCCGACCACTAAGGCCGCCTGGCAAATGGCGTCGCGCAGCTTGGCGTCGAGATTCAAAGCCGGGGCGATCTCGACTACCTTCTGGTGCCGTCGCTGAATCGAGCAGTCACGTTCATAGAGATGCACCAGGTGCCCGTGCTGGTCGCCCATCAACTGCACTTCGATGTGCCTTGGCCGGGCGATGTATTTTTCCAGAAACACGTCGGGACTGCCAAAGGCCGCTTGGGCCTCGCGCTGGGCTTGTTCGAGCGAGCCGGCCAGCTCGTTGGGACGATTGACCACGCGCATGCCGCGTCCGCCGCCGCCTTTGGCCGCCTTGAGCAGCACCGGGTAGGCCAGTTCATCGGCCAGTTGCCGTGCTTGCTCGACGTTTTGCAGCGGCTGCTCGCTGCCGGGCAAGACCGGCACACCGGCCTGCTGGGCGATCTGCCGGGCTACGATCTTGTCGCCGAGCTGTTCGAGGATCCGCGGCGGCGGACCGCAAAACACGATGCCCGCCCCCTGGCAGGCCCGAGCGAAATCGGGATTCTCCGACAAAAAGCCATAGCCGGGGTGGATGCCGTCCACCTCATATTGAGCGGCGATCTCAATGATGCCGTCAATGTCCAGATAGGCCCGGATCGGCTCGCCCACGCGCCCAACTTGGTAGGCTTCGTCGGCCTTGAAGCGGTGCAGAGCGAAGCGGTCTTCGTGCGAGTAGATGGCGACGGTGCGAATGCCCAGTTCATGCGCGGTGCGGAAAACCCGCGTGGCGATTTCGCTACGGTTGGCGACGAGCAGCTTTCGGATATTGGGCATCGGCGATGGTGCGTTAGGCAAGACGGAACGCCAATGTAGCAACGTGGGCGGCGGGGCGGTAGGGCGACCATCGCCGAGAATGCTTCGCCGCAGTTCCAGCAAATCGCCACGTCGGTCGCCAAATTAAGCTGCGTCGGGGGAAGCAGCGTGCCGCACGCTAGGGGCTGCACCAGTCTTCTACGGAAAGCCCCGGAACCTTTTCGAAGTCTACCAGGTTTCGGGACAGAAGCGTATAACCGCGCACAATCGCGATCGCCGCAATGCGCAGATCCATTGTAGCAATACGAACTTTCTGCTGCCTCAGCGATTCGCGAAGTGTGCCGCCGCGGCTTCATCGAACGAGGCGATTCTCGCTTGCGCGAAATCTGCCAGGATCTTCTCAAGTCTCAAGTAGCCGGTCACGAGCCCGGCGGCTTTTCTCGCACGTTTTATGTACGCGCTCCATCCTCGCACCAGTTCATCGAAGCTGACGATCGGAATGAAAAAATCTTCGGCGTGCCGCGCTGACATGCGCACCGAGAGTCGATTGAATTCTGGCTCGGTGCGTTGCTGAATGATGACGATATGGTCGGTGTCGAACAAGAACATGAGACTGCGATCACCGATCGTCTCCGCTGGGCCGCTCCTTGCGTCGTATTTCCGCACCGAGCTTTACAATCTCAGCGAATTCGGCGTCGCCCTCGAATGTTCCGGTGATCCTCTCAATCCAGTTGTCCTGCTTTGGCGCGCCCCCAAGCCGTTGCTTCAGCGCGGTCACCTCTCTTTCGAGCGCCTCGATACGATCTTCCAGGGACGATGATTCCTGCATGGCGAGCTCTCGCGTTATGCTTGGCACGATTCGGCCAACCGCTAGATTATATCAACGCATCCATTGCCCAGCACGACCTCTATTAACTGAGGTTAGCGATTCTCCGCTCCAGGCAATCGTTGGTCGACACGCCGTCTTGTTCACTTCTCCGGCCAATCCAGATGCTGGTGCAAGAAGGCAAACGTCCCGACACCGTGAATCGTGTGCGGGCCGTCGAAGAATTCGATCGTGGTGCGCTCGGGAATCTTCAGGTCGGCATAGAGCAGCCGCACCCGGGCATATTCATAGGCTACCCATTCGTCGGGCGCCACGCCATCGCGATGCCCGCGTTCGACCATAAACGGCCGCGGGCAGATCAGCCCGGCCATCTCGGCGTAGTTGAACGTATTGCCCAGGTCGAACTCGAACATCTCATATTCCATCGTGCCCAGGTAGCTGTAACGCGAGCGCGAGGAGACGTTCTTCCAAATCCATTCGTTGAAGTCGGCCGAGCAGATCGAAAGGCAATACTTCTCGACCAGCGACGGAATGCGCATCGCCGATTTGCCGCCGTACGACAGCCCGTAAAAGGCGATCCGCTTATCGTCGACCATCGGCAGCGAGGCGAGCCAGTCGACGGTCTGCTGGTGCTGCGGCACGATGGTTGAGAAGAGGGTCTTTTTCAGCGGATTGCTCTTGCGCTGCAGGGTGCGAAAGCGGTCGGTGAAGATGTACGGATTCTGTGGTGCGTAAGTGATAAAGCCGCGTTCGGCCAACCGCACGGCGTATTGGTTGTAGGCGGGGTTGTTGATTTTTGGGTCGGCCACGTCTTGCGGGCGGCCCTCCAGCCCGTGCTGGCAGACCACCACCGGCCGCCGCTCGCCCTGGGCAATGCCCTTGGGCACCAGCAAAATGCCGTAAGCGATCACATCGGGAAAGACATCGAGCACCACCTCATAGCCGGTATACTTCGGTTCGTCATACACTTTGCGAGTTCTGGGCTTGGCGGGCAGCCGCTCCAGATCGAACCGGCCGATCACTTCGTTGGCAAAGTAGTCGCGATACGGCTTAGTGGTTTGCGTCCATTTTTCGACCGAGCCGCGGTCGGCCTTCGACCAGAACGCCCGCCGCGTGTATTCACTTTCGCGCATCAGCCGCTGGGTAAACTCGGTCAGCTCATCGAGCTGCCGCTTGAGCCGCTGTTGCGGATCGAAGCCGGGGCGGTCGTAGGTGGGCGCCGTGCCAAGGGTCACCGGCATTTTGATGCCCGTAAGCGCTTCTAAGAATGGCGGAAGCGGGACCGTACCTGGCGACGCCTCGGCGCCGACGACCCTGTCCGACCTCAGCTCGACAGCCTCGGTAAGTTTTAACGGCGGCCCTAGGTGTTCCGTCAACTTTCTGGCGCGCATTATTTCGGCCATCACACGGTCCAAGTCGGGCGTTCGCAATCGGCCTGGCGCCGCGCCGCCACGCCCGTCTCGCGCGGGCGGCGGCCCTTGAATTTTCGGGACGCGACTGGGCGCGACAATCAGTCGGCGCGGGGCAATGAGGCTGGCCAGTTCGGCATCGCCGAATTCGTCGAGCAGAGCAAAGACATTGCGATAGATCGGCTCTTGCCAAACATTCTCGCGCGGCTCGAAATAGCCGCTCACGCAGGCCACGTCGATCCGAGTGTCGAGCGCCGCGGCGTAGAGTGCCAGCAGTCCGCCTTCGGCATAGCCCATGACGCCGATCTTGGGATCGCCGCCGCCATCCGTCTCTGCCGCGAACCAATCGACCAGCGACAACACCTTTTGCACTTCATAACCGATGATATGCCGGCCCATTTCATAAGCCTGGCGGTAGATGAACTCGCGATGTGGTTGATTGGTTTTACGGGCGCCGCCCGCGTCGATCGAAAAAGTATCGGAGCGATCGATGAGCATCGGCACCACCACACGGCAGCCGCTCTGAGCGAGATGTCGGGCGAACTGCGCCTCCGGCTCGACGCCCGGCACCAGCCCAACGAGCATCTCGGGCGTTTGATCGGCGTCGGGAATCGCCACCACGTCGGCCACCGGTTTGCCGTTGATCGGCGTCAGCAACAGCCCTTCGCCATGAATGCCCTCGAGTACCGGCCAGCGCACCGCGAATACTTCAAATCCTTCGCCCTGGCCGACGCGGGCCGGATGGTCGGTGGTGGTGACCAGTTCCAAGCCCGTAATCGGCAGGCGGGGATCGACCGCGCCGATGATCTTGGCCAGCCGCGCGCGATTCGGCGCGACCGATTCGTTGTATTTCTCCGGCGACGAAAAATCGCGATGCCAATGTCGGGCGCGGGCGGCGACGGATGCTTCGATCTGCTTCAGCAAGAACCGGTCGATGCCCTGCACCATGTAATCGGCCAGGTCGCCTTGGAGCTCCAAAGGATCGGTGCCGGGCAGCGGTTCGGCGGCCAACGCGCTCGCGGCAAAAAACAGGCAGACGGAAAAAACCAGGCCTCGATGCACGATTGCTCGTTTAGCCATTGGGATGATACCTCGTAGGTTTAAAAGTAGAACGGAATTCATTCCGTTTCTGTCGGGCTGTCCCGCCCATGCGAATCGCCGTAATTGCAAACGGAATAAATTCCGTTCTACGGCGAGAACATTGCTACCCGGCGGTAGCCAGTTTATGATTCACGTCATCACTATACTTGGCCCCACGCGAGGAGCAACCATGCCGACGCTGCCTACGTTCGATCGCCGCGGTTTTTTGCAAACGGCCGGGGCGGCGCTGGCCGCCGGTTCGCTGCCGTCGCTCGGTTCGGCGCTGGCTGCCGATGCGCCGAAGCGTTTCAAAAAGGCCGTCAAATGGGGCATGATCCAAGTGCCCGACGCCTCGGTGCTCGACAAGTTTAAGCTGCTCAAGGAGCTGGGTTATGACGGCGTGGAGCTCGACGCGCCTAGCACCTTAGACAAAGACGAGGTGCTCGCTGCCCGCGATGAGACGGGGCTGCCCATTCACGGCGTGGTCGATTCGGCCCATTGGAACGACACGCTTTCGGCGGCCGACCCGGCCGTGCGCTCCAGCGGCGTTCGCGCGTTGGAGCAAGCGCTGCGCGATTCGAAGCATTATGGCGGCAGCACGGTGCTGTTGGTGCCCGGCAAGGTCGAACGCGGCAAGGTTTCGTACGCCGACGTCTACAAGCGCTCGCAGGCCGAGATTCGCAAGGTGTTGCCGCTGGCCGAGGAGCTAGGCATCAAGATCGCCATCGAAAACGTCTGGAACGATTTTTTGCTCAGCCCGTTGGAAGAAGCCCGGTATATCGACGAGTTTGAGTCGCCCTACGTCGGCGCCTACTTCGACGTGGGCAATGTGCTGCGCTACGGCTGGCCGGAGGAGTGGATTCGCGTTTTGGGCAAGCGGATTTTGAAGGTCGACATCAAAGAGTTCAGCGTGGCGAAGATGCGCGACGAAGGGTTGCGCAAAGGATTCGGCGTCGAGCTACTGGAAGGCGACAACAACTGGCCGGCGGTGATGGCGGCGTTCCGCGAGATCGGCTACCAGGGTTGGGCGACCGCCGAAATACCCGGCGGCGGCCGAGAACGGCTGGCCAAGATCGCCGGATTGATGGATCAGATCTTCGCGAGTTAACGTTACCTAAGCGGCGGTGGCTGGGGCCCGATTCGGAAAACCCGTCGACAGTTTCTGCCAACCTTGATGCGGTTTCTGCAACGATTTGCTTCGCTTTACCGAAAATGCGTAGCAT
This sequence comes from Pirellulales bacterium, assembly GCA_035252155.1. GTDB lineage: Bacteria > Planctomycetota > Planctomycetia > Pirellulales > JAICIG01 > JAICLL01. The sequence continues at coordinate 7,442 of DATFDL010000637.1, forward strand.
GGCTCTCCAACCGGTCACGATGTCCGGCGGTCGTTGAACGTACAAACCGAGCCACCCCTGATACACCACAACCGCGTCGTCGGAATACCACAAGGCGTTGAGCCCGTCGGTCGCGCTGTTGTGCAACTTGAAATCGCATAACTTTTCGGCTACGTTGCCCTGAGTTACGGATGGCTTCAGTCTAATTCCACCGTGGTACTCGACGCCAAGGCCATCCAACGTCGCATCACGCTCAACAACCATATAGGTCATTCCACAGATTTGCGACGGTTTCCAACTGCACGGCGCTCAAGGGCAATCGTAACGCCTCCGTCTCCTCCCTGAGTCGGTCAATCGGATATTCGGGCGCGCACCGATTCTTCGCCAGAAACTCCAGGGCAGTCGAGGAGAGAACGTCCGATCTTCCCATTGTCCTCTCCCCGACGCTTGCCACCTTGACCTTGTAAAAGCACGGCGGCGATCGTGCAGCGCCTTGCGGATTGGTGGCTCCTGAAAGGCGATGCGCTAGTTGAGCCTGCTGCGATGGCAAGCCTCGGTGTAGGTCTCTTCGAGATCGACCGGCACGACGCCCGCATTGCGAAGCGCCAACGGCAATACGGGCAGAGAATCGCCCACAGCTAAGCGTGTCGGCCAAAGCTCGATTTGGTCGCCCGTCGATTGCCGCGACGGTCGATACGCCACGACATAGGTGCTCGCCGACGGCTCCAACAAGAACAGCCCTGCTTGCCCGAGTGATTCCATCAGTTCGTTGTGCAGGTTCGCCAGGCGGTTGGTGACGATATCGACCACGATCAGACCAATCCCGCGGCTCAGGTAGGCGAGACACTTGGCGACAAATGCTTGTCGCGCGTCTGCACGATCTTTGTTGCCGGGACTGACCAGTTCGATCGCGCCAACCAGCGTCGCACCGGTCGCCGTGGCGAAGACCTGGACTTCAACTTCGTCGGGAAAGACGGCCGGCACAACTAAGCTAGTCGCGGGTGGCGACCACACCGGCGCAAGCATAGCCGTCGCCGAGGCGTGTTGTCCTCTCGCGCCTTTCAACTCGTCGAGGGTGGCGACGTCGACTTCGACCTGGCTGCCCATGTGCACTTGCATGTCGGCAAAAAACTCGTCGCCCAGCACGTCGCGATTAAGCTTTTCGACGAGCGCCGCCGCCCAAAGGCCATGAAAGCCTTCCCAACTACGTCGTTGGCTTACCGGCGGATGGAAGTGGTCGAGCAGGGGCATAGCGGCAAGTTTAGCACCAGTTCGCGCCGGCGGCAATTTTCTGAGCTCGAGTCATCAGTTGCAGACATGCCGCACGACCGCCCGACAACAAAAAAACCCTTGCTACGCATCAGCGCGGCAGGGGTGCAAAGTGTACGCACGTCCGGGCTGCCAAAGCCGGCTGCCTGACCTCGCTCTGACATTCAAAAAGGGCATGTGGACCAGCCGCCCTCGGCCGGTTCCGCGACGCCGACTGGCGTCGGCGACACAGCCGAGGGCGGCTGTGCCACATGGCGGTTCCCGCAATTGCCGATTTTGAACGTCAAAACCGATCTAGCGAGCGCCGTTTTTAGGCCGAGAACGAGCTGCCGCAGCCGCAGCTTTTGACCGCGTTGGGGTTGTCGAAGGTAAAGCCGCGCTTCTCGAGGCCCTCGTAAAAATCGACCGTTGTGCCGTCGAGATAGAGCGCGCTCTTTTTGTCGACCACCACCGTCACCCCGTGGTAATCGTATTTGTTGTCGGCTTTTTCGTCCCAGCCCTTGTCGAAACCCAGGCTGTACTGAAAACCGCTGCAACCGCCGCCGGCCACGCCCACGCGCAGCACCATGCCTTCTTCGAACTTCTGCTCCTCCATGATGCGTTTGACTTCGCCGGCGGCCTTTTCGCTCAATGCCACTGCCATAGTGCAATCGTTCCTAGTTAGGTGGGAATTCTGACAAACTAGCCTCTCCAAATTATACAACCCGCGGGGAAAAGGGAAGCCGCAAAATGGCAGGTCTTGACTTGCCCCCTGCCCAAAGCCTACGAATTAATCGAGCCGGGCCGATCGGCACGCGCGGCCGTCATAACTACGACAGTTCCCCGCCCAGGGAGGGCAAAATCGATGTTTCCCATCGTCTTTGAACGTGAGCGAGTCAAGCACATTCTTCATGCGATCGAGCAGGGCCGGCCGATCGCACCCTCGGCCGAGGGCTGGAACGTGGCCGATATGCTGATGGCCGCCGGCGCCCTGCACTACGCTCTGATGGCTCACGCTCCAGGCCTTAATGGCAAAACGGGCGGCATCGCCGACCTGCCCGTCGAGCAACAAGAAGCCTTCGCCGAGACCTATCTGCGCGAGCTGGCCAGCGCCCTTGAAGCGTGCAGCCGCTTGACGGGCGAGCTGCACGCGGGGCCGGGCATTGGGGCCGAGAAGGTGGTGGGGCGGGTGCTGACGGTCGACAATCAGCCGCTGGTGGCACTAGCGCCCCTGGCTCGGAACGCGGCATGAGTTTGGCGCCGCCGATCACAGCCGGCAGTTCGTGATCCGCGTTTCAAGAATGGCGCTGGCCCCGAGCGCTTCCAGCCGCTCCATGATCTCGATCACCGTGCTGCGCCGCACCATCACGCGGATGGCGCACCAGTCGGGGTCTTCCAGCGAGCTGACGGTCGGCGAGTTGAAGCCGGGCGTGATCTTCTCGGCCTCGGACAGCTTGGCGCGGGGCACGTTATACTCCAGCAGCGAATAGCCGCGGGCAATCACCACCCCCTCGAGCCGCCGCACTACGCGGTCGGCCAGCTCGGTCTGGCGGCAGGCCCGATTCTGAATCAGCACCGTTTGATACCGGCCGATCTCGTCCAAAATTCGCAACTGGTTGGCCGCCAGCGTGCTGCCCGTCTCGACCAGGTCGACGATCGCATCCGCCACTCCCAGGGCGATCATCACTTCCACCGAGCCGGAGAGCGTGACGAGATGTGCGGCGGCCCCATGCTGCTTGAGATAACGTGCGGTGTTGTTGGGAAAACTGGTGGCGATGCGGCAGCCGTCTAAATCGGCCGGCGTTTTCACGTCGCTTGTCTCCGGCACACACACCGCCAAGCGGCACTCGCCCACGCCCAGATCGAGCCGCTGGTGGACGTCGGCGCCGCTCTCGGCCACCAGGTCGCTGCCGGTGACGCCCATGTCGATCGCCCCCTCGGCGCAGAGCACCGGAATGTCCTCCGTCCGCAAAAAAGTGACATCGATCGGAATATCGCGGCAGCGGGCGAACAGGCTCCGCTCCGAGCGGCGGAAGCTCAGGCCCGCCTCGCGCAGCAGATCCGCGGCCAATTCTGACAAACGGCCTTTGCTCGGTACGCCGATACGGAAGGTAGACGTCATTTGATTTAAAGGTTTTGTTGCCCGTTCTACTCGCGGTGGCCGGGGCAGAAGCCGGCCGGTTTAGGGTCGCACCGCGATGACCGACATCGCCGGCCGGCGATGCCCCGGTGGCGACCTGCCGGGGCATCGCCGCGGCGGAGCGTTGCGTTAAAGCGACGCCTTTTTCGGCGCGGCTCTGCCCCAACCACCTCAAGTTTTCACCGCGCCCAGTATAAATGGCATCACGAGTGCGGGCGAGCGGCCTTTTCTTCCAGACCGCCGATGCCAAACCGGCGTGCCAGTTCGGCTTCGACTTCAGCCAAGCTTACGTCGCGATGGGCCAGCATCACCAACAGGTGATACACCAGGTCGGCCGCCTCGCGCACCAGGTGCTGCCGGCCGTCTTCGCCCGGCTCGGCCGCCGCTTCGACGACTTCAGCCGCTTCTTCAGTGACTTTTTCGCCGATCTTGGCCACGCCGCCCGAAAGCAGCCGGTGCGTGTACGACTTTTCCGAGGGATGGGCCTTGCGGTCCTCGACGACCGCCATCAACCGGGCAAAAATGGTGGGATCGCCGCTCATGGTTCCTTTCGCGAAACTTCTATTACTTCATCCGCGGCCCTCAACGTCAAGTGAGAAATCGCCCATGTCAGGTTCGCCGCCTTTGGACGACTGCTGGTTTTTGACCGGCCCGACGGCCTCGGGCAAGACGGCCGTCGGCCTGGAGTTGGCCGAAATCCTGGGCGCCGAGGCCCTTTCGCTCGACTCGATGGCCGTCTACCGCGGGCTCGACATCGGCACGGCCAAGCCCACGGCCGCCGAGAGACGGCGCGCGCCACACCACTTGATCGATCTGGTCGATCCGGATGAAGATTTCAGCTTGGCTCAGTATGTCGCCGACGCCGAACTCACTGCTGCCGAGGTCCGAGCGAGCGGCCGCGAGGTGCTCTTCGTGGGGGGCACGCCGCTCTATCTGAAAGCCCTGCTCCGCGGTATTTTCGAGGGACCGCCGGCCGACTGGCAGTTTCGCCGCGAGTGGCAAAGCAGGGCCGAGAGATGCGGGCCCGAGTGGCTGCACCAGCGTGTCGCTGAGATCGATCCCGCCGCCGCGCAACGTTTACACGCCCGTGACACGCGGCGGTTGATCCGGGCGTTGGAAGTTTTTGAGAAGACCGGTCGGCCCATCAGCGAGTGGCAGCAGCAATTCGACCGTGCCCGGCCCGCCGAGCAATGCCGCGTTTTTGTGCTCGATTGGCCGCGCGAACAGCTTGCGGCGCGGATCGACCGGCGCGTGGAGGCGATGTTCGCGGCCAGCCTGGTCGACGAAGTGCGCCGATTGCTCGCCGCCGGCGTGGTCTTTGGCCGCACCGCCCGGCAAGCGCTGGGGTATCGCGAAGTGTTGGCACACCTCCGCGGCGAAGCCGATTTGAACGAGACGATCGCACTGGTGAAAACGCGCACTCGACAATTCGCCAAGCGTCAGCTCACCTGGTTCCGCAGCCTGAGCGAATGCCGCTGGGTGAGCATGGCCGAAGGCACTGAGGCGCGGAAAGTTGCCGAGCAAATCGTATCCGCGGCACGCGAATGACTACCTCCATCAGCCGCGTAGCAGAATCCTTGAGAAAAATCGGTCATGCATTGAGTGCTATAAAGATCCGCCGGGGTGCTACGGCATCCGTCGCAGCGCATTTGGCGCCGCTATGGGCACATGCTCGTTCGCTGCGACGGACGCCGTGCGGATCTACCTGTCGGCGCGATGTCAAGGGTAGATCCCGCACGGCGTCCGCCGCGGCGATTTGCGTCGCTCGCCGGGCCAATGCCAACCGCGCCGCGGCGGATGCCGTGGCACCCAATTGTGCCGGACTGACTTCGCACGAAGTCAGCTATGGACCGTTGATGCTGGCAGAACATCGGCGAACATAAAGCCGTCGCGTTCGACGCGCTCGCCGACCTCGACAGCCAGCTCGTGGCCGAACATCGGGCCGCGATCGCAAAACGTATGAAATTCGCCGCGCTCGCCGCAGCGATCGACGCTCGGCGGCAACTCGTCGAGCAGCGACTGATCGAAGCGGCGGCCCACGAAGCCGCGATCGAGCTGTTTGGGATCGACGCAGGTCAGAACCGCACTCAGCCCAGCCGCGAGCATTTCTCTGGCCAATGCCGCCGTGTCATCGGGCGAACGCCAGAGCGGAAACAGCGGCTCGACGCCGCTTCCTGTCAGCAACGTCTCGCGATAGCGGCGAACGTCTTCCAAATAGAGATCGCCGAACGCGACATGCCCGATGCCTTGTCGCCGGGCCTCGGCCAGCAAGCTCCTCATCCGCCGCTCATACTCGCCGTTCGGGCAAGGCCAGGGAATTGGCATGGGCCAGAGCGGAAGCCCGACCGCCGCGGCCTGGGCCTCGACCAACTCGCGCCGAACCGCGTGCATCGCCACGCGATCGAACGCCTCGTTGAAGGTCGTCACCAGGCCGACGATCTCAAACTGCCCCGCGCGCCGCAGAACTTCGAGCGCCCAAGCGCTGTCTTTGCCAGAACTCCAAGCTAAAAGAGCTGTAGGCATCGGCAATCGCGCGGCGTCATGCACGCCCCTGCCAGGCTGCTGGATCTCTCGAAGTGTGGAAGACCGACAACACTAATATCCCTGCGTCCTCGATTCGATAATAGACGCAATACGGGTATCGTGGCACTAGCGCCTCGCGCACATCTTTGTAGGCTTGCCCATAGAAATGCGGCTGCTGCGATATTCGATCTAAAACTCGATCGACCGACGCGGTAAACGCGGCCCCCAGTCCCGAGCGGCGCTGCTCGTACCAATTAGCCGCGTTGTCAAACTCAACTCGTGCAATTCGGAGAAATGTAACTGGAAGGCTCATTGCTTGAAGCGAGCTAGAGCGTCTGCCCTGACTTGCTCCCAGGAAACCACATCGTCCGGGTTTTTGGCATGGTCCACAAGCCGCCGATCCAGTTCGATCCGTTGCGCGTCTGACAGCAACGGCGGGTGTGATTCAGCAGCGACGCTGTCCCAGATTGCAGCCGCTAAGGCAATCCGGTCATCGATACCAAGGCGGTCAATGCCAAGTGATTCTAAACTGGGAGCCATTCGAGTGCCTCCGTTTCGCGAACTGTACCAGGATATTATTCTACCATGTCCAGCAAGCTCAACGGAATACAACTAGCAATTGCCAGCGTCCAAAGGGCGACCGGGGCTCGGTCGCCGCTCACTGCAAAACCCGCGTAAGCGTTTCCCGCATTTCGCTTTCGATCTTGCCTTTGAACATCATCGCGGCAAAGGGGATGTCGACGTCGAGCTTGACGTCCGACGGTTCGAGCACGCCGGTGCCCTGAAATTGAAAGCCAAAGCTCTTAAAGCTGAACTTCAGCCCGTTATCGGTCCATTCTTCCTGCAGGTTGCTCACCTGCCCCTGATGCTTGTCTTTGAGCTTGGCCAAAAAGCCCTTGAGCCGATCGGCGGCCTCTTGCTGGCCGAGTTGATGCGGAACCGTCACCGAGATTTTGGGCATCGCAGCATCCTTGTGAAAGAAAAGGTTCAACCGAGGATTTTCTTTTTCAGATCGGTCAACAGCCGGACGGCATGGCCGATCTCGGCCTTTTGCCGTTCGGGTTCCTGGGCAATTTCGCGCTCAATGGTCAGCGGGCCGGTGTAACCGATCTCTTGCAGCGTGCGCAAGTAGTTTTCGATGCCGACGTCGCCCCGGCCCAGCGGCACTTCGGCGCCCCACTCCTGGCCCGGCCTTTTGGCCCAGGTGCCGTCTTTGCAATGCACGCTGCGCACCCAGCGGCCCACCTTTTTCAACGCCGCAATCGGCTCGCCCGAGCCGTAGAGAATCATGTTGGCCGGGTCGAAGTTGATGAACAGGTTGTCGCGCTCGACATCTTCGATAAACTTCACCAGCGAGTCGGCCGGCTCCTGGCCTGTCTCCAGGTGCAGCGCCTGGCCGTTGCCGCGGCAGTGATCGCAAACGTCGCGCGTCACGTCCAGCACTTCGCCGTACAGCGGGTCGCTGGTGTCGTGCGGCACAAAGCCCAAATGCAGAGCCACCACCGGCACGCCCAGCAGCCGAGCAAAATCGGCGATCTCTTTCATTTCTCGGGTGCGGGCGGCGCGGGTCTCGCGCGGCACCAGTCCGACCGTGCGGGCGGTGGTGGGAATATCGGCGTAGCTCTCGCCCTCGAAGCCGCCAAAGACCGCGGTGAGCGTGATCTTCGCCTCGCGCAGCCGGGCCAAGAATTGCTCGGCGTGCCGCGGCGTGCGGGTCGCCTGGGCGGGGGCATGCAGTTGAATGGTGGGCACGCCCAAATCACGCGCGACCTCAAGTTTGACACCCAGGCCGGCGTCGATGCTGGCGAAGACGCCAATCGGCCAGATTGCTTTCGATTCGTTCATGGCGGAGAAGCTGTTGAGGCGGTGGTGCTCGATGGCGATAGCGTACCAGAAACCGCCGGGGGGTCGCAAATGAACCACGGCCGCGGTATGATGTCAGGCGTCGCGGTTGTCTCCGCGGCGCCCATTTTTTTCAGGAGCACCTGCATGCACCGTTTTCTGTGTACCGCGGGCATTCTGCTCGTCGCCGCCGCCGTAGCCTGGGCCGACGAACCGCAAAAGAAACCGCCGGCCGACAAGGCCCCAGCCGCCGGCAGTGACGCATCGAGCGCCTCGGAGCAGTTGGAGGCCGTCCAGACTGAGGTTTCAGAAAAGCAACGCGAGATCATTAAGCGCTATCGCGAGGCTGAGGATGAGGCCGAGCAGCAAAAAATACGTGACGAGTTGAAGAAGCTTCAGGCGGACATCCTCGACAAGTACGCGGATATCGCCGAGAAGCACCCGAACGACGAACAGATTGGCGAGCTGTGTCAGCAGCTTGCGGCGCGGAGCATGCCCGCCGAGAAGCTTTTTCGGGTGCTCGTCAAGAAATCGGACTCGCGCGATACCAAAGGTCTGGCGCTGCTCGGGCTGGGACGGGCGCTCTCCGAGCGATCGAACAACGAGGTCGACGAAGCCAAGCGCGAGCGGCTTCGCAAGGAAGCGAAAGAATCGCTCCAAGGAGTGGTCCGCAAGTATGCCGACATCGAATTGGGCAGCCAAAAGCTGAGCGATTTGGCCGCTGACGATTTGTTTGAACTAGAGCACCTGGCGGTAGGGGTGCCCGTGCCCGACTTGGAGGGCGAAGATTTGGAAGGCGCCAAATTCAAGGTCAGCGATTATCGCGGCAAGGTGGTGCTGCTCGATTTCTGGGCGCATTGGTGAGGGGCCTGCGTGGCCATGTTGCCCCACGAGCGGTCGCTCGTGAAACGCATGTCGGACAAGCCCTTTGCACTGATCGGCATCAACGGCGACGACAGCGACGAAGCCGAAGAGTTGGCGAAAAAGAACAAAGAGAAAGAGGTTACCTGGCGTTCGTTCAAAAACAAGCAAAGCGACGACGAGAAGTCGATCGCCGAACAGTGGAAGGTGCAAGGCTGGCCGACATTGTACCTGATCGACCATAAGGGAGTCATTCGTCATAAGTGGCTTGGTTCACCAGGCGACGAGGTGCTCGATCGCGAGATCGACGCCCTGGTGGAGCTGGCAGAGAAAGACGCCCAGTGACGGCGGCGGGGCGACAAGGCGAGGGGGCGACAAGGCGAGGGGGCGACAAGGCG
>DATFDL010000638.1:0-7128 GCA_035252155.1 Pirellulales bacterium
CCAGGTCGTGATAGCTAGCCGAACTTTGGCTCGACGGGGTCGGCCGACGGGGCGCCGCGCGGGGCGCCGCGGGGGAGGATTGGGTGGGTTGAGGCACGGTCGCCGGTTCGGCCGCCGAGCGCTGACCCCCGCGATCGTCGAGAGGCGCCAGCCCGATGTCGGGCCCCGAGCCGCCGCTGGACGGACGCCGCGGGGCCGTGCGCTGCTGTCTCAGCTCAGTGTCATAGCGCGCTCGCTTGGCCGGATCGAGCAGGCACAAGCGGGCCGCCGCGATTTCGGTGAGCAGCCGCGTGGCCTCAGCGCCGTACTTGCCCGACTGGAAGTTACGGACAAACGCGCTCTGCCGCACGGCGGCGGCCTCGATCACCTCAGGGTCTTGCTCGTCGGGCGCGATGCCCAGCAGTTGATAATGGTTCGGCGGCCGTTGGTCCTCCGGAATTCCCAGCCATTTCCGGTATGGATCGAACATCGTTTTCGCTTGCCCAGCCGAAGGCCCCGTAGGTAATCTGATAAGTGACTTGCCGCGCGTGGCGATACTCTCCAATGTACGACGAACCGAGCAAGATCGGTAGCCAGGCCGAGGACGACGGGGCGAAGAGGCGACAAGGCGAAGAGGCGAGGTAGTCCGGGGCCTTGTGCCCCGCCGATGAGCGTTCGGCGAACCTACAAGCTGTCCGGCAGCATACTTCGCCCCAACGATTGTTTTCACAATGGCAACCAATCTTCGTCAGCTTTTAGAAAAGAACGGCCTGGAATTCCTCGGGCCCGTGGCCGAGCAGTTGGTCGGCCGGCCGGCATTAGCGGTGACCGACGACGACCAATATCGCCAGTTGTTCGTTGGGCCGGCGTGGCAGGCGGCGCCGATGCAGCTCAGGTTGCTTGAGCCGGAGGCGCTGCGCTGGGAGGAATTCTGCCTGGCCTTGCGCCTACAGGTTTTCGATACGGCGAATGGCAGAATTGCGTTGTCGCCAAACTGGCAGGCCGCCGCGGCTCAACTTGCCAATCAATTCGGCGACAACGGCGAAGCCGCCTCGGCTGAAACGACCTCGGCTGCTGCATCATCGCCCTTGCCGACCGACGATCAGGCTCCCAAGCCCGCGCCGGCCGTTGGCATCGACCTGGGCACGACCTATTCGGTCGTCGCTTATCTCGACGGGCAGGGCCGGCCGGTGAGCATCCCTAACACCAACGGCGACCTGCTCACGCCCAGCGTGGTGCTGTTCGATCGTGACGGCACAGTGGTGGGCCGCGAAGCAGTGCTGGCCGCGTCGATCGAGCCTGATAAGGTGGCCGACTGCGTCAAGCGCGACATGGGCAAAAAGTATTTTCACCGGCCCATCGGCGGCGAACGCTTGCCGCCTGAAGTGATTTCCAGCTACATCTTGCGCCGTCTCAAGTCTGACGCCGAGCGCAAGCTGGGGCCGATCCGCAAAGCCGTCATCACCGTGCCGGCCTATTTCGACGAGCCGCGGCGGCGGGCCACGATGGATGCCGGGCGGCTGGCAGGACTGGAAGTGCTCGACATCCTTAACGAGCCGACCGCCGCCGCGATCCTGTATGGTTATCAGGAGGGTTTTCTCGATCGGTCGGGTAAGGTGGCGGCCGATCGCCCGTTGCGGGTGCTGGTGTACGACCTCGGCGGCGGCACCTTCGACGTAACCGTGGTCGAGATGGGCAATCAATCGTTCCGGGCCATCGCCACCGACGGCGACGTACAGCTTGGCGGCAAGGACTGGGACGAAAAGCTGGTCGAGATGGCCGCCGAGATGCTCGTACTCGAATTGGGCGAGGATCCGCGCAATGACCCTGAAACGGTGCAAGACATGTGGCTAGCCGCCGAAGCCGCCAAAAAAACGCTTTCGGAGCGGACCAAAGCTACGATGTTTGTCAATTATCAGGGGCGGCGGCATAAGGTGGAGCTGACTCGCGACGAATTCGAGGAAGCCACGGCGCCGCTGGTCTTGCGCACCCGCACCACGGCCGAGATCGTGGTGATGCAGGCCGGATTGACGTGGGCCGACATCGATCGCGTGGTGGTCGTCGGCGGCGCGACGCGCATGCCGATGATTCGTCGCATGCTCGAAGAACTGGCGGGCCGAACGATCGACCTGACCGTCTCGGCCGACGAGGCCGTGGCTCACGGCGCCGCGCTCTATGCCGATCTGCTGCTGCAAAAGCAGGGCATCGGCGGCGGGCACACGCAATTTGCGGTGACCAACGTCAACTCGCACAGCCTGGGCGTCATTGGCACCGAGCCTGCGAGCGGCCGGCAACTGAACCGCGTGATTATTCCCAAGAATTCGCCGCTGCCCGCCGCGTCGTCGCGCCGTTTTAAAACCTCGCAGCCGAACCAGTCAAGCGTCAAAGTCTGCGTGGTCGAGGGCGAGAGCGAATTGCCCGACGCCTGCATCGAGGTGGGCGTGTGCGTGATTCGCGACTTGCCGCCGAACCTGCCGGCCGGTTCGCCCGTCGAGGTGCGCTATCTTTATGGTGCGAATGGCCGCTTGCAGGTGACCGCCACGCTGGTGGGCCACGACGCCCAGGTAACGACCCAATTCATGCGCGACAACAGCCTGTCGGACGACGACCTGTTGTTGTGGGCCGAGTGCCTATCCGCCGAGGCGGAGCGGGCGGAGACGCTGTAAGCTACATGCTCGGCCGAGCGAACAGCCAGTTGTTGTCGGCCGGAGCGAACAAGGCCCGGAACGGCGTATTGTGAACACCGTGCGGCTTGCGGCCCGGATACCACACGATGTTGAACGTCAGGTTCCAGGCCTGTTGGGCGCTGCCACCCGCGGTCGAACCGGCGCCGGGTATCAAGTAGTTGTACCAGGCCCACAGGTCCCACTGGTTCGACAGTGGCAGGCGAACATCGCCACCCAAGTCGCCGCCCTTGTTGCCGGTGGCACCGGCCCAGAGCCGGCCTTGGCTGCCATTGGCGAAGTTGTAGCGGTAAAAGGCGTTGTACAAGTCGATCGTTCGGTAACCAACGGGCACGCCTGCCACCACATCGTGTCCGTCGTGAACATGATAGGCGCCCCAGTAGCCGAATTCGTGGCCGGCCAACGTCAGGTAGCTGAGCTCCATGCGAACCTGTGCGACGGAATACTTGGTGTAAAAGGTGTCGTGCATGTAGTCGAAGACAGCGCCGCCTTGCAGCCCGTAGCCGGCGTGCGCCCGGCGGAAAATGCCGGCGGTGAAGAATTGCTGGTTTCGGCTTACGCCCTTGGGGCCGATGATCGTGGATCCCTGAAAATCGCTCTGCAAAAACGTCGCCCCAACCTGATAGCCCAGGCCCAGCGGCGCCAGGCCGAGCCAACGACCGAACTGGCCCGAAAGGTTCACCCCCTCGTGGTAGCCGAAGTTGCCGGATCCTAGATCGACCGGGGTCTGAAAACCCTGCGGTCCGACGAACAGCGCGATCTCATCGACCCAATGCCGCGGAATGCAAATGCCGTCGCAGGGCACCGGCGGTCGCGAGGAGCTCCCCAGATCGTAGTAAGGGCTGATGGGGCCGGCGAAAGGAACTTTTCCACAACTATTGCAAGCGCCGAAAACCGATCCGTCCCCGTCGTCACCGATGATCTCGCCGTCCTCGACCACCGTGCCGTCTTCCATCATGTCGCCGTCGACGATTGCCCCGTCGAAGACCTGTGAATCGTCTTGAAAGATACTGCTCGGCGAGCGCGGCGACAGCGTTCCGGTCGCCGTGCGATCGAGAACGCCAGGTCCGATGCTCTCGCCGCTCGAAAAGTTGGGCTCTTCGATAATGATGTCGCCTTCTTGAGGTTCGATCTGCTGGCCGGCTTGATGTCGGATCACTCGGCCGCGCCGACCGGCCACGGGCGAACGCTGCCAATTGGGAACAAACGGGCTGGGCGACAGTCGCGGCGAGCGCGAGCGCCTCGTGTTGGGCATTACCGTGGTTCTTGGGGCTGTCTTCGACTTGATCACCGGCCGCTTTTCCGGCAGAGACTCCGCCGCTTGAGATTCCGACGGCGAAAATTCGGGCGCGGGCGACGCCAAGGTGCTGCGCGAACGGGCAAACTTTTGAGCTCGCGCGGGAAGGGCGATCCCAAAGACCGCCACCAACCAAGCCACCGAAACCGCCCAGCTTCTCCGCTTTTTCCACAGGGGATGCATCGAATCGCTCCTCGAAAGGCGTCTGGAGGGCAGGCGCACGGGCCTGCCGCTTCGTAGACAGCCAACCTATCGGATTCGATACAACCGAAACTTTCGTCAAAATTTGCGAAACCGGAAAAGTCTACCCATTTTGAAGAACCCTGCAGTTACAGGATCGCGAATGAACCGGGCTAGGCAAGCAAGGAGACTTGGCTTCGTCCCGGCCTACCCGGTTTCACTTGGATGCAGTGAGCACTGTGAAGTCGATCGTCGTTCGCTCGGGCTGTCGTGGTCTCCGCGCAGGTCCGGATGCCTCAACCTCGAACTTCCGCGCGATGCTGTTGCCGGCCAAGTCTTCCAAGAGCGTATCGGCCACCAAGTGGTAGTTGCCGGCCTGCCAAGCCTGGTCGGGCGTGAAACTCCAAGTCGCTTCGCGCTCGCCGGTTTGGACCTCGCCGGGCAACGGCTGGTCTTTGGGGTCGGTCACCCACAGCATTCGTTCGAGCAACGCCTGATCGAGCGATTCACCGAGCCGGACCACGAGCGGGGCGCGCGAGCCGGCGGCCGGCACGCTCAATTGCCATCGCCGCGGTTCAGGACACGATTCATCCGGCGGGCCTACGGAGAAAGGCTTGCGGAACTCCGCTCCAAGCGGCCGACCAGTGGCATCGCGCCAGCGCCGGTCGATCACCAGCGTGTAGCGCCGGCCCGCTTCGAGCACCGGTCCTTGCTCTTCGCGCGGCTTGAGACCGCGCTTCACACGCGCAGGATCGAGCAGGAGCGTCAATCGCTTACCGGAGGGATCCCAGAGTTCTTCGCCAATTTCCAAAAACGGCAGATCGAGATCGCTGCCGGCTTCATCAAGCAGGCGGAGATGATCGTAGGCTTCGCCGCGGCCCATCGCCGCAGTGAAATGCAGATAAAACTTGAGCTGGTTTTCCGGCAACGTCGCGGCAGTGGGATAGACGGCAGCCACTTCAGTAGCAGCAGTCGGCGGCCGATCGGGCGCCTGAAACTCTTTGCTGACGGTCGTGCCATCGGCCGCGCGATACTCGGCTTGATACCTCAGGCCGGGCTGAAGCGGGTACCGCGGCGTAAACCGCAAGCCGCCCGCGATGACTTGGTACGAGCCAAGCATCGCCGGCGCATCGCCGGTTTCGTCGGTGGTGACCACATGGACGACGAATCGCTTCGACCAATCATCGCGATTCACGCCGTCGCTCGACGATTCGATCATCAATTCAATGCGGCATTTTCCGGCAACGTCCTGGGCAATGTGAATGGACGGCGCGTTTGCCTTGCCGCTTGTCGGCTGGTCGAGCTTACGGCCTTCGTTGCCGGACTCGCCCGGCACTTGGCCAGGTTTCGGCGAGACTTCGGCGGCCGTCAGACATGCCGCCATGAACAGCGCCACCGATACCGCGTAGATGAATTTACGCGCGAGTGACTTCATGAAGTTTCATCCATCATTCATTTGCCGTGCTGATGCCTTCCAAACGCACGGACGCGTCGCTGGCGAGCGGCGCGCCCGCGCGTGTCGGCAGCGAGACGCGAACGGGCGGGGCGACGTCCACTCGCCCCGCGCGGAACGGCACCCCGGCGCGCCGGGGTTCCCTACAGACCGTTAGGGGCGCTGCCGAGAACCGACGACCGGCCGTGCCTTATGGCAGCGCCACGCTCTCGAGGTCGATGACAGCTCCGGGACTGGCCTGCACCAGAATCACCACTTGCTCACCGTTCAGCTTGTCGAGTTGCTGCACACCCTTCAGGCCCTCGACCGTCTCGTAACCTACTCCGGCCTTGTCAGCCACCGGAGTGTTGATGCCGTCGGCGTCGCCCAGTTGTGCGGCGTCGATTTTCATCACGCCACGGGCGTTGTTGGCAATCAGCAAATACTCTTTGCCGCCTTTTTCATAGACCACGATGTCGAGCGGCCGGTTGTGATTGCCGAGTTCGGCTACGGTGGTGCCGCGCACTTTTTTGCCCGGCTTCAAGTCGACCAACGGTAGCTTGACCAACGGCGTGCATGTGTACGCAGCCAAAAGGGTCGGCTCATCGTTGACCGTGTACGAGACAAACGTACGCACGGGGGCATGCGTTTCGAGTCGGCCATGCGAACCGTGGAAAATCTCGACGCTGGTGCCGGCGTCGGCCTCGCTAAAGGGGAAGGGAATCGTCCGCAGGTTCGAGGCGAACTCTTCATTCGACAGGCCGGCGACCACCACCTTGCCGTCGACGTAAGCGAGGTCGGTGATCGACTCTTGCCGCTTGCTGTTGCCGCGTTGGTCTTTGGCATTCGCGTCGGGGGCGTTGGGCAGCGGGGCCTTGGCGTAGCGAACATCGTCGAGTTCCATTGCCGAGAGCTTGCCCTGCTGGCTGACGCGTACGATGACCGGGGCGGCGTCGGGGCCGCGGCCGCGCGAAACGCTCAGATAGGCGGTGCCCGTCCGCGGGTTGACCGCCAGGTCGTTAATCAGGATTTGATCGGCCGTGGCGCCCAGCAGCGACGCGATTTTTTTATCGATCTGGGCCACCTTGATTGGACCAATGGTCGACGAGGGGGCTTTTTCGGCGGTGTCGATGGCAAAGATCGCCGCGCCTTGCGGATCGCCGATGAACAAAACGCCTTCGGGGCCAAACGCCATCGGTCCGGCCGACTTCAGATCGGGCGTGCCTTTCTGGTCAAGTCCGCGCAACTCCGCGGCCGACGCCGAGGCGCAGGCGGCCGCCACGACAACCACCGACGCCACGAAACGCATTGACTTGGTCATGGAACGGGTCCTTTCGTAGAACGAATTCATTCCGTTTGCGATGGGCCAACTCGCACCGCCCGGCGGAACGGAGCAAACGGATAAACCTCGCGTTCCACGACGCCAACAGTATACCGTAGGGCAAGGCGGAAAACAGCTAGGCGGGATCGATCGCGTTTCGCGGTGGCTGGGGCAGAGCCTTGGCGATGCCCCGGTGCGAACGAAGCCGGGGCATCGGCGAGCCTCTGCCCCAGCC
>DATFDL010000639.1:0-4937 GCA_035252155.1 Pirellulales bacterium
TTTCTCGATTCCTTTCTCGATTCCTTTCTCGATTCCTTTCTCGATTCCTCTCTCGATTCCTTTCTCGATTCCTTTCTCGATCCCCTGCTTGAGCCCTTCTTCTAAACCACGGTCCTTCGCTTCAGCCAGAGCCGTGTAGACGTCGCGCTGCATTTTTTCCCTCGATTCATATAACTCGCGGTCGCGCTTGCTTTGTGAAATCATGATCAGGTCGCCTAACGCCGAGCGAACTTCCGGTACATCGAGCCGATCGGGCAAGGCATCCACGTCGAGATCGCGTGCATGTCGCAGGAAGAACAGCCAGCGATCCAAAGGCGTGGCCAATTGCTCGACCGTCTTCCCGAACTTCGGTAATTCCAGGATATGCACCGCCATCTGATCGGTAAAGAGCGTCTCATGTCGCCGCTCGCGCAGCTCGAAAATCAGGTGGTAATCGTCCAGCTCCGCAAAAAGCGGCGTATCGACGAAGCACACTGCGATCGTGGGCCGCAAGACCCGGAAGTCCTTCCCTTTGCGTAACTGCGCTTGGTGCAGCTTGGCCCAATAATAGAGCGCCCGCTGTCGGAAGGCGCCATAGGCCAACATCTGCATCTCGACATTGAACTGCCGGCCACTTTGATCGCGGGCCTTAATGTCGAGAATCGACATCTTCTCGTCAATCGCCTCTTTGTCGTTGAAAGGATTCAGTAGCTCCAGACTCTCGATACTCTGCCCCGCCTCTGGCTGCAAAACGGCGTCGAGCAAACTCATCAGCAGAGGCTTGTTTTGCTCACGCCCGAAGACGTGCTTGAAGGCGAAATCGACCTTTGGATCGGTCAGCGGTTTCATGGCGGAAATGATAACCGTGGCCGATCAATGCCGCCACCGAGCGCCGCTCGGCCCGCCCCCAGATTCATTCGTCCGGCGGCTCGCCGATGCCGCGCAGATATTCGGCCAGCAACGACTGCAAGTCGAGCAAGCTCTGCCAGCGGCGCTCGTCGAGCACCATTCGGCGGGTGGCGTTTTCCGGGCGGGCGCTGGCCAGCAAGTTGCGCAGGCGGATGTGAAGAAACTCCAGCAGCTCCGAAAGCTGGGCGGCCTGGCCGGGGCTGAGCCGGTCGGGCAACTCGGGCGGCTCGGTCGAGTAGAATGTCGCCTGCAGGTCGGGGTTCTCGCTCCAGTTCAACTCGAAATCGAGGCTGGAGGCCCGCGGCGAGTTGCCCGCCAGTTCGGGGCTGATGGTGCCGGTGCCGTGGATGTCGGCCCCGCGCTGCTGCGACAGCCGAGCGGCGATTTCCTCGCGCGAACCGACCAACAGCACCGAGCGGCCCACCATCACCATATCGCCGGGCCGCAAAATGCGCAACTGCACATCTTCGCCGTTGACCTTGGTGCCGTTGGTGCTCTCCAGGTCGGTGAGCACCAGCTTGTCCTGGTCTTCTTGAATCTTGAGATGAAAGCGGCTGACGCGCTCGTCGTTGAGCTGGACCGAGTTGCCCTCTTCGCGTCCGATGGTGATCGGCGTCGAGAGGCCCTCGAACACGCGGCCTCGATCGGCCCCGTCCAGCACCCGTAATGTAATCAAAGCCATGTAGCGCCCATTTGACGGCGGTTCACCGCATCGGCATGCCCGGCCAAGCAACTTGAACTGCCACCCGCGAATTCGTATGCTGACACCCAGCGCGCCCGTGGCGCAACTGGACAGCGCATCGGTCTTCGGAACCGAGGGTTGCAGGTTCGAATCCTGCCGGGCGTAATTCGATTCTTCGGCCGCATTGCCTCTCGGGGAGAGGCATCGATCCCGGCTGATTATATCTCACCGCGGCGGATTTCGCATCTACCATTTTCAGCGACGCGCCGCCGGTGGGTGCAGGAACGGGTTTGCGATGGACCTCTGTAGGGAACGCCCTCCGTGGCGTTCCGTGAGGGGCGGCGCGACGTGGGTCCGCAGCGCACGGAACTACAGAGCATGGTTAGGTTCGCCGCGCAGACCCGTTCCTGCACCCGCCGTTGGTTAAGGACGCGGCGCCGCTGCGGTCGATCTTTTGCCCGGATGAATCATCCGATCCGGCATTCGACCTTCGTTTCTCTAGTCGCTTCGAGATGTCAATCATTCTGCCTGAGCTTGACCGACCTAGCGCGGTCGAACGCCCGCCCGGCCGCCCCAAAGGATACCACCGCTGGAGCGACCTGCTGTTCGTCCATTGGCGGCTGCCGCCCGAGCCGATCGCGGCCTTGCTGCCGCCAGGTTTGGAGCTCGACACCTGGCACGACCAGGCTTGGGTGGGGCTGGTGCCGTTTCGCATGTCGGGCGTCCGCCCCTGGTGGTTGCCCTGGGGGCCGGCATTCCCTGAAACCAATGTGCGGACCTATGTCCGTTGCCGCAACCGCGATCCGGGCGTCTGGTTTTTCAGCCTCGAGGCCGGCAATCGCTTGGCGGTTTCGGTCGCACGTGCTTGTTGGGGCCTCAACTATCACCGCGCTCAGATGAGAGTTGAACGCCGCGGCGACCACATTCATTACCAAAGCAGGCGATGCGCGAATGCCGGCGCTTCCTGCCATCTGGAAGCTGCCGTCGTCGGCGCCGCCTATCACGCGCGGCCTGGCACGCTCGAACACTTTCTGATCGAGCGGTACGTGCTTTACACGCGCACCTGCGCCGGCCGGCTGTTTCGCGGCCGCGTTCACCACGCCCCCTATCAAATCAGGCCGGCTCGCTTGCTGCGGCTCGATGAGTCGTTGCTCGCCGCCAACAGCATCGCTTATTCAGAGCCGCCGTGCCACGTCGTGGCATGCGATGACGTCTCGGTCGAAGTTTTTCGGCTGGCGCGTGTTTGATCGCCGGAACAGACCCTGGCGAAACGCAAGCCACAGTTCTATAATTGCCGGCTCAATCGAGCCACCACCGCGGCGGAGCATGCCCGATGAAAATTCACGAATACCAAGCCAAGGAAATCCTGCGCAAATCGGGCGTGGCCGTGCCCCGCGGCGTGGTGGCGCGCTCGCCCGATGAGGCCGCGGCCGCCTTCCGCGAGCTCGGCGGCAAGCTGGCGGTGGTTAAGGCCCAGATCCACGCCGGCGGGCGCGGTAAGGGAACCATCAAAACCAATCCCTCCCAGCATGGTGTGCAACTTGTCAAAAGCGGCGACGAGGCCGCTCAAGCGGCCGGCCGCATGTTGGGCCAGCCCTTGGTGACCATTCAAACCGGTCCCGCCGGACAGACCGTACGGCAGGTGCTTGTCGAGGAAGGCTGCGAAATCGACCGCGAATTGTACCTGGGCATTGTCGTTGATCGGGCCACGGCGGGCCCGGCGTTGATGGTTTCGGCGCAAGGGGGCATGAATATCGAAGAAGTCGCCGCCCACACGCCCGAACTGATCTTTCGCGAGCGGTTTCAACCCGACGCCGGGCTGCTGAGCTATCAGGCCCGCAAGCTCGCCGCCAAGCTGGGACTGAAAGGCGCCAGTGTGGCGTCGGCCGAGAAATTCATGCGCGGACTCTGCCGAGTGTTCGTGCAACAAGATTGCAGCCTGGCCGAAATCAATCCGCTGGTGGTGACCAAGTCGGGCGATCTGCTGGCGCTCGACGCCAAAATGACCTTCGACGACAACGCGCTCTTCCGCCATAAAGACGTGGCCGAGCTGCGCGATTTGGCCGAAGAAGAGCCGGCCGAGGTGCGAGCCGCCGCCGCCGGGCTGAGCTATGTCAAACTCGACGGCAACATTGGTTGCCTGGTCAACGGGGCCGGGCTGGCCATGAGCACCATGGACCTGATCCTGTTGCACGGCGGCTCTCCAGCCAACTTTCTCGATGTGGGTGGCGGCGCCAATGTCGATCAGGTGACCGAAGCGTTCCGTATTTTGCTGTCGGACAAGAACGTCAAGGCGGTGCTGGTCAACATTTTTGGCGGTATCATGCGTTGCACCACGATCGCCAGTGCCGTGGTCGAAGCCTACAAGCAGGTGGGCTTCAACGTGCCGCTGGTGGTGCGCCTGGAGGGCACCGAAGTCGACGAAGGCCGCAATATTCTGGCCAAGAGCGGCGTGAACATCATTTCGGCTACCGGCCTGACTGATGCGGCGCAAAAAGTAGTGCAGGCGGCGGCGTGACGCTCGGCCCGTCGGAGGATGGCCTTCCAGGCCGTCGCATGCCCATGCTCATCAAATTGCGCGGGCGACCGCCTGTTTGCTCTGATCGGTTTTGACAAGCAAATTCGGCAATAGACCCAGATCGGTGCATCGCAGGGTGCCACGGCATCCGTCGCGGCGCGCTCGGCTTCGATGTTCTCGCAACCGTTGCCGCCGCGGCGGACGCCGTGCCGCGTTGCCACCTCGGGCGGCCGGTGCAACCCTATACGGCGTCCGCCGCGGCGAGTTGCGTCGCGCCTGAGATCGTTGCCACAATCGCCACGGCGGATGCCGTGGCACCCAGTTGACGGCTTACCTAAATTAAATGTCAAAACCGATCAGAGGTTTTGAGGTAGGGTCACCTTCGTACGGCTCCGAGTGAAGCTTTTGTCACCCCACCGCCAAACAGAGGCTTGCATCCCGCGCGCCGCGAATTAGGCTGAACGTATTCAAAGCGGGACAACATCGAGCAATCACCGGAGTTTTTCACCCATGGCAAGGCGTAGAGCAAGTCGCTCCAACAACTCAACCGAAACCAGCAAGGCCGATCTCATTCGGGGCGTCGCCCGCGAGGCGACCGGGCGCGTTCGGCCGCGCGACATCATCGCCACGCTGGCCGAGCGCGGCGTCAAGGTGTCGTCGGCGCAGGTCAGCACGGTGCTGCGGAAGATGGGCCTGCGCCGGCGGCGTCGCCGAAAAGGAGCCGCCGCCGAGGCGGGATCCGGAGTCGGTTCGCGAGTCGCTTCGCGCGGCGTCGCCATGCTGCAGCTCGACCACTTGCTGGCCGCCAAGCGGCTCTGCGACAAGCTGGGCGGCGTCGAAGCCGCCAAG
>DATFDL010000640.1:0-8109 GCA_035252155.1 Pirellulales bacterium
CAATTCGCGGAACGCCACAGAGGGCGTTCCCTACAGAGAGTCGAACGTCAGCAAGGCCGGTCTTGAGAGTGATCTTAGGGACGGGCGTCGCCGGCGTCACTGCGGAATTTTCCGCAGCGTGTAATACGCCTCGGCGGGAAAGAGCACGCGGCCATGCGGAGCAAGGTTCGCCACACGCAGTTCGTAGACAAAGTCCGGTCGAAGCCGCGCCAGCCGCAGCCGCGCCGAGCGGCCATCTGTCGGCACTTCAACCGCCGTAATCGTCTCCTCGGCCCGATCGACGTCCAGGCTGCCGTACGCCGGAGTCGTGATGCGGCGGTACGAAGAAACCGAGTAGTTCTTGACCAGGCGAGCTTGTTCGGCGGCCACCGGGCCGGTGAAAATCAGCGAAAAGCCGTCGTGCTCCGCATGGATCTCGGCGATTCCCAGCGGTAGCTCGCCCGACGGCCGCAACCGCACGATCGAACCGGTGTTTTGACCGCCGCCCCAGCCGCTGTCGCGCAGGTTGCCGATGTAAACGTCTCCCGCAGGCGAGACCGCGCAGACCACTGGCCCCTCGAACGTTTCAGCACCGGCCGCCGGCTCGCTGTTAAAGGGGTACGCCGCGCCCTGGTACGTATCACCGATTTTCTCCAGGCTCAGGCGAATCAAGCGCCGCGTGTCGTATTCGCAGCCCAACAACTGTCCTTCGAAAGGACCAAACATCGTGTCGCCTCCCTTGCGCCGCACGGCTTCCGGCGTGGTCAAAAAGCAGATGCCATTGACGCTCCGCGTCCAGGGGTGGGGAATGGCAACCGCCGGCTCTTCAAAGGCAGGTTGAAAGCCCGGCTTCGCCTCGAGCTTGTTAATAAAACCGTACCGCGCGCCGGGCACAATGTGATTCAGTTCGTTGAACGGAGTGTAGTTGCCTTGGTTATCGGTGGCGAACAATGCACCGTCGGGATCGATGGCGAGTCCCATGGGGAAACGAAGCCCGGCTGACAATAGTTCCAGACCATAACGGCGCGGTTCTTCGGGCGATGGCTCGCGCGACGTCAGCTTGACTGCGGCGCCGCGAAGATAGGCTTCGTCCGGCGACCGGTCGTCTTGTTGGCAGGGCAAAGCGATATAGTAGTTGCCGTCGTCGTCGCGCGGCAGGCCCACGGTCCAATCGTGGTAGTCGGCTGTGTAGCCCCAGCCCGACGCGACGACCTCGCTGCGCTCGGCATGACCGTCGCCGTCGGCGTCGGTCAATCGAATGACGCCGTACTTGGCGCAGACATCGAGGCCATCGCCCTGAGGGGCCAGACCATAAGGCGCCGGCAGCCCGTCGGCGAAGTTTTGCAGGCTGTCTTCCAGGCCGTCGCCATCGCTGTCGCGCGCCAGCCAAACGCCGCCTTTCAAAGAGCAAAACGCCAGCGTACCATCGGGCCGCCAGGCCAGGCCGGTAGGCATCTCGTCGCGCGGCAGCGCCAGCCGCACGGCCTCGTAGCCCGGCACTACGGCCAGCGCGGCCGGCTGCGACGCGGCATGAGGTTCTTCGATCGGCGGAGGTTCGCTTGTGGCATTGGTCAAATAAACCGCTTCGCAAACAATCGGCGCCTCAGCGCCGACGGCCGGAAGCAAGACGCAGCCCTCATCGTCGAGCGGCCGGCGGGCGCCCTCCGCCCGCGGCGCCACGACTTCAATTGAAAGTTTCGCATCCCTTTCATCAATCGTAAGGCCGCTTCCGGAAGCGATCACGTTTTGTCCTGGCGGCGCTAATTGCAGGCGCAGCGTGCTGTCTTCCGGTGCGCCACGAATCGTCCAGCGGCGGCGAAAACCCAGGCCGCGTTCACCCCGCGCTGGCGTGATTTCTTGCTCGACCCGTAACGTAATGGGTCGTGTGTCGCCGGCGAATTTCAGCCGATAGCCGATACGCACGCCCTCGGCCATTTGCTCCCAGCGATCAAGCTCGGCCAGCGCATGCCCGCGAAATGCAACCGGTTCCATTTCGCGCGCCGTGGTAGCCCCGGCCCTTGTGGCTGGCGTGCCGCGGGCGGCCCGGCGATTGCCGTCCTGATCCCCGACCCCTGATCCCTGAACCCCGTTTTTGCGATCGACGTCGGAACCGCCCGGCACAAGGCCGGGAGCTACCTCGCCGGACGACGTACCAGGCCCGAGCAACTTTATCTCGCCCCCCGGACCGCCATCCGCCGAGAACAGATTCTTCCCCGCCAGCTCCCAATACCAGGCTTTGCCGCGAGTCCGCTGCCGGGCGGTATCGCCCTGCCACCATCCGCTCAATTGATTTCTCGCCAGATCAAACAGCAGGTTCTGTCGGTTCGATAGCCCCACGACCAGTGGCCGGACCAAGACGCGATCCGGCGTTTCGACCACGTCGGTAATGACCACGGCCGGCCCGGCATCGCCCATGTGCCGCGCGATGCGAATCGGCCCGGCCAGGGGTGGCTCGAAGCCGGGCAGGTTCAGCACATGCCAGACGGCGGCCAGTTGATCGTCGAGGCGGCCGCCTAGCACGCCCGGTACGGCAACTTGGATCGAAGGCATCTCGATCCGCGGCACGATCCGCGCGGGATTATGTACCCAACGGTCGAACCACTCCCGCCGGATCCGACGGCCCACCCGCGACAGGTCGGTGCCGTGCGCCGCCAGCGCGACGCCCTTGGGCAACGAGTGGCCGATCTGATGGCAGCTCGTGCAGCCGAAACCGGTCGAATTGACCAGCCGGCTGCCCGCGGCGACCAGCGATGCGCGCTCAAGCGCCTTCGGCGCAAAGTCGTCTTTCGCTCGGTCGGGAATCCGATCGATTGTCGTGAGGTATTGAGTAAGCGCCGTCAGCTCCTCCGGCGAAAGGCTGAAGCGTGGCATCCGCACGGCCAGCCAGGGCCGCAACGGCGGGCCGCGCAAGGCGATGGCGTCGGCCAACGCGCTGTCGTGCAATTTGTCGCCGACCTGCGTGAGCGAGGGCGGCGAAAGCGTGGGCAGCCGCGGCGCGAGTTCGGAGTGCCGCTGGGCAGTTCTCGGCAATTGTTCGGCGATGCCAGGTGTGGCGTCGCGCGAATGACACGCCAGGCAATTATGCTCGCGCAGCACGAACAAGCCATCGGGCCGAGCGGGCGAAATCCGGACCGCCAGGTACTCCTCGAGCGCCGCACGGTCGGACTTCGACAGATGGTAGCCGGGTCGGCGGGCGGGTCGGTCGGGCAAACCAAGGCAACCGCCGCCGCGCGGCCCCTTCGGGTCGACGTGAGGCGGATTGACCGACGCAATCGCCGGTTGCGGCAGATGGTGGCAAGCGCCGCACCGCAGTTCTTCGACAAGCTGCTTGCCGCGTGTCACGAGCGGCGCGGTAGACGGCGCAGGCTCATCCTCTTCCTGAGCCGCCGGGCTGCGCAGCGTGGTCAGATAGGCCGCCAGGTTCGCTCGCTCCGTCGGCGACAACCGAAATACCGGCATGCGATGGGCGGGGTTGGTGGCAGCGGGATCTTCGAGCCAACGTGCGAAGAAGTCCCTCGGCCGCTTGTCGGCAATATGCGTCAAGTCGCCGCCGCCAAACAGCCCCGCCGCACCCAGATCGCCCAACCGATGGCAAGCCAGACAGCCCAGCGTCAGCACGAGCCGCTCGCCCTCGTTGGCCGCGCCAGGCGGCTCCCCGTGCCCGCCGGTCGCTGACTCGTGCCCGCCGGTGGCTGAGTCGGGCCGAACTTGCGAAGCGTCGAACAAGTAGGCCGCGATCGAATACGTTTCGTCCTCGCTCAAGGCGAAATCCGGCATCCGAATCAACGAGGTGGTCTTATCTCGATCCGTTCCGCGCAACCAATCGACGAGCCAACGGCGGGAGATGTTGCCCGCCAGACGACTCAGGTCGGGCGCCATCTTGGCGACGCCACTGGCTTCGCCTTGCCCGCGCTGGCCGCCTCGTCCAGCTCGATGGCAGTTCGAGCAGCGCAGCGCCCGCCAAAGTTCGCCGCCGCGCTCAAACCGCTCGCCGGGATCGTCGGCTGGCTCGTGCCACAGTGCCTGGGCGGGCAACGGTTCGAGCTCGAACTTCGGTCCCGACCAAAAAAGACCAATTCGCGCCGCGCCGCTAGCGCTGTGGTAACGGATTTGGATCGCATGGTAGCCGTACTCAAGCTCGACGGGCGCCGACTCAAACCACTGCGGCCGGTCAGCCTTGGCCCTGATGATCTCGCGTCCTTCAATTTGAACGGCCGCCTCGCCCGTCGCATGGAGATAAAACGTATAGTCGCCGGGGGCCATCGCCTGGACGCTGCCGCGCCATTCGACGGCAAACTCGCCCGGCGGCAGCCGTTCATCCGGCGGGAGATTATCCCAGGCGAATTGAATCGTTTCGTCGCGCCGCAGGCAGGTGACGCCGCCGTCGGCCGTGTAGCGGGCGACCAACCCCGGCGAAAGGGCAGGGCCCTCGTCGTCATCCTCGGTGCCGCTTGCGTGCGCGGCGCGGCCGGCGAGAACCGCCAGAGCAAGCACGGCGGTGATGGGCAGCCTCGCGAATCGCATCCGCTTGTTTCTCAGCCGTTGTTTCAATCGATACGGGGAGTCAGTCCGCTGATCAGTTTCGTCATTTTTTGGTTATCAACCCATCAATCCATTATGCAACGCTGCGCCCCATAAAAAAAGAATGCGGCCGCGTGGAGCAGCCGCATTCTAGAGAACGAGAATCGTGATGGCGAGCCGGTCGCCCGGCCGCGCCCGTTAGTTTTTCGCCAGGCTCGTGTCTGGCTCGAACCGGCCTTCGTAGGCCAGGCTGTTGATGAACTTGTTGCCCGCGATAAACTCATCGGCCGTAATGTCTCTGAGCAGGCTCCGCAGCGTGTCGTGCAGGTCGTCGGTAACGCGGCGGATCTCCTTATAGTTTTGCGTGCCCAGCCCGGTGCTGTAGGGCCGCGTGGCCCGTTCGGCGAACAAGTATTCCAGGGCCGCGCGTTCGGTCGCGAATTCATCGCGCAGCAGAACTTGCGGCCACTTCACTTGCCCGCGCTCTTGGTCGAGCTGGTCGGGCGTCAGCCGATCGGGCAGCCGCGACTTGCTGAAGCCGATAAGCTGCTCAGGCGTCGGCGGGGGAGTGCGTATTTCCGCGCGGTAACTCCTTACCATCCGATTGATCTCGATGGCATTCTGGGTGTATAGCTTTTGGTTTTCGATCCAACGTTGGTAGGCCTCCTGCGCGTAGAGCGACCCGATCGACGTATTGAGCGCGGCCTGCCCGGCCGCCGAAGTGATGGCAGCCGTTCCGTACAGGGGGTCGCCAAAAGGCGTGGAACCATAGAACGGCGTATAGACGCCCGCTGGAGCCCCGATTCCCCCGCCGCTCACGCCTCCACGTCCGCCGCCCCAACCGCCCCAGGCGCCGCCCACCGGGACGCCGAAAAACTGGGCATGTGCCGAACTCGAACAGGCCAATAAACCGGCCAAACCCATCGCGATTGCAAAAACTCTCGTTCTCATGACTCTAGCCTTCCTTTCCTGAAGACGTTTCTTCGTTGGGCGGTTCCATCAATTTCGCCCCCTGGCTGCCGTTCCTTGGGCAGCCGCTTGTGTTTCCGGTGTCGGTGCAAACCTAATGCCATTGTCCCGGCCGTTCGGGGTGACCGGTCGCATCTTTTGTGCTGCGAAGTAGTTGAGGCTCTTTTCTCAACGGTCTTCCGCGCCTGCGACTATCGCCTTCGACTGTATCGCACCGCGGCGAACTGTCTAATGGTTAGACGCTGCCGGCACGCCAATGGTTCATGCTCGCGCCCGATGATACCGCGCGGTCACGTGTAAAAGCCAACAAAATTACGGAAAAGAAAGGCCACCAATCTGGGGCGGCACTACCGGCGCTGGCGCAAAGTGGTTTCCTCCGGACGCTCGCCGATCGTCACCGTAAGGGGCACGGTTTGCCCGGCCCGAATCACTTCGACCGTCACCTTGGCCCCCACCTCGGTGGCGGCTACTTGCAGGGGCAGGGCAGTGCTGTCGGTCACCTTCTGGCCGTTCCACGAGACGATCACGTCGCCCGGCTGAAGTCCGGCGTCGGCGGCCGGCGAGCCGGGCAGCACGCCAGCCACCAGCGCGCCGCGCGGCTCCTTGAGGTCCAATCGTTTCACTAACTCCGGCGTCAGCTCTTGCAACTGCACACCAAGCCAACCACGGGCGACCTTGCCGTGCTCTTTCAGCCGGTCGTAGACCTTGCGGACGACTTCGGTGGGAATGGCGAAACTGATTCCTTGATACGCATCGCCGACGATTGCCGTGGTAATGCCGACCAACTCGCCGCGGATGTTCACGAGCGGGCCACCGCTGTTGCCGGGGTTCACGGCGGCGTCGGTCTGCAAAAACGTCTGATAGATATTGTCGCTGTTCAGGCCGCCGCGTTGCTTGGCGCTGACAATGCCCGAAGTCACCGTGCGGTCGAGTCCGTAAGGATTGCCGACCGCCAGAACCCAATCGCCGACTTCCAGCTCGTCGCTATCGCCCCAGGGAGCGGCCGATAAATCGCCCGCTTGCAGCCGCAGAACCGCCAGGTCGGTCAAAACATCGTAGCCGACCATCTGAATGCTGTTCGAGTCGATCGTTCGTCCGTCGCTCAGCTTGACCTGCACTTGCGAAGCGTTGTGCACCACGTGGTAGTTGGTGAGCACATAGCCTTCTTCGGCGTCGACAATGACGCCCGAGCCTTGCCCCTGGGCGCGATAAAAGCGTTTGCCTTGCGGAGGAAATTGAAAGCCCCATTCGTCAAGCGAGCGTGCCTGGCGGACCTCGATCGACTGCACCGTGTCGATGTGGACGACGCTCGGCTCGATCCGGCTGGCGACCAGCCGAAAGGCCTTCGACGTATCCGAAAGCTTGACCAACTCGGCGTTCTTGTCGAGCCGGGTGAGCTCTTCGGCGGCGGCTTCGGCCTTGGCTCGCAACTGGGCGCGGGTCATCGAGTATTGCACGCGTCCGGCCAAATAGGGCAATACCAAGGCCAGACAAAGGGCCGTCAGTATCCACAGCAGACGCGCCAGCCGTCGCTCGTGCGGCGGCGAGTAGATCGGTTCCTGCATGGCAAAGCCTTGGGCAGCGGTGGTCGAACGTGCTCGCCGCGTTATTATAGGTATTCGCGCGCGGCTGGGGTATATCCCGCGGCGAGCCAACCATGAAGAACCGAACTACTCGGCTGCATCCTTCGCGCATCTTTCCGCCGGCCGAGGCGGCCTCGCCCATCGGCCTGCTGGGGATCGGCGGCGAGCTCTCGACCGACTGGCTGCTCGACGCCTATTGCCACGGCATATTTCCCTGGCCGTTCGATGACGGACAGTTGGCCTGGTGGTCGCCCGATCCGCGCGCGATTTTTGAGCTGGCAGAGTTCCACGTCTCGCGCAGTCTCGCCCGGACGTGCCGTGGCGGACGCTTTCAAGCCACCTGCGATCGCGACTTCGCAGGCGTCATCGACGGTTGCGCCACCGCCCAAGATCGCGGCGGGCATACGTGGATTACGCCGGGAATGCGCCAGGCGTATCTACGGCTGCACCAGCAGGGCCACGCTCACAGCGTCGAGATCTGGCGCGACGGTCGGCTGGCCGGCGGCGTCTACGGCCTGGCGATCGCCGGTCTGTTTGCCGCCGAGTCGATGTTCTATCGCGAGACCGACGCCTCGAAGGCCGCGTTGGTCGCGTTGGTTGGTCATTTGCGGATGCGCGGGTATCTTCTGCTCGACATTCAGCAGCTCACGCCGCACACCGAGCGGCTAGGCGCCCGCGAAATTTCGCGGCGTGTGTATTTGTCGAGATTGGCCGTCGCGCTCGATGCCGACGTGACCTTTGGAGAGCGGCTCGAAGCACCGGAGGGCTGGCCGTTGAGTGGTTTGGACAATCCTATTCGGCTACGGCCTCTGTAGGGTTTTACATTTGAGAGTGGGTGGTTGCGGAATCGGCATGTGGGACAGCCGCCCTCGGCTGTCCGTCGCCGACACCCGTCGGCGTCGCGGAACCAGCCGAGGGCGGCTGGTCCACATGCCGATTTTGAACGTCAAAACCGATCAGGGAACGTCCTTCGTGGCATGCGGACCAGCCGCCCTCGGCTGGTTCCGCGACGCCGACGGGTGTCGGCGACGGACAGCCGAGGGCGGCTGTCCCACAT
>DATFDL010000641.1:0-5404 GCA_035252155.1 Pirellulales bacterium
GCGGCCGTCGGTGTAGCCGCGCTGCACGTCGCGATAGGCGAACATCATGCGGTCGCGGGCCGGCGTGGCGGGGTTTTTGAGCGTGTCGGCAAAATCGAAGCCGTCGCCGCGATTCGGCGAAGCGATGCCGCAACGTTTGCCGAGCGTGGGCAACACGTCGAACAAGTAGACCATCGCCTTGGTGCGCTGGTTCGAGGCCATGCCCGGCCCGGCGATGATCAGCGGCACGCGTACCGAGTCGTACTCATAGACGCTCTGTTTGCCGATCAGGCCATGACTGCCGCGCGCCACGCCGCTATCGGCGGCAAACACGACGATCGTGTTCTCGGCAAAAGGCGATGCGTCCAATGCATCAAGCACGCGGCCGATCTGCACGTCGAGGTACGAAATGTAGCGGTAGTAGTCGGCGACCAGCTCGCGCACCTGCTCGGGCGTGCGCGGCCACGGCAACAGCTTTTCGTCGCGGACCTCCATCTCGCCATTGTTCCACGGATGCTGCGGCAGAAAGCTCGGTGGCAACGGAATCGTTTGCGCGTCGTAGCGGACGGAGAAATCGTCGGGCACGACGTGCGGATCGTGCGGCGCATCGAACGGCACGTAGGCGAAGAAGGGTCCGCCCTGATGTTCCTTGAGAAAGCGGATGGTCTCATCGGCGAAAACCGCGCAGGCGTGTTGGGGCGCTAGCTTCGCCTCGCCGACCTTACCGGCGGTCACGTTGCGCAGCTTGGCCTGCATGGGGTTGGTCATGCCGCCCGTGAACATCTCACGCGCGATTTGAAAGCTGCGCACGAGCGAGGCGTCGCCGTTGTGCCACTTGCCGCTGACGAACGTGGTATAGCCGGCCTTGGCGAAGGCTTCGGGCCAGGTCGCGTCGCCCAGCAGCTTTTCGTCGGCGTGAAACAAGTTTTGCCCCGACAGCAGCATGGCGCGCGACGGCACGCAGGTGGCGCCGTGCATGCCGCCTTGCATGTAGGCGCGGTCGAAGGCCAGACCGCGGCGGACCAGGCGGTCGAGGTTCGGCGTTTTGATGATCGCGTTGCCCAGCGCGTGGATGGTGTCGGCGCGCTGGTCGTCGGCGAACAACAGCAGCACGTTGGGCCTGGCCGGCTGCGCCGCGCGAAGCGGCGTCGGCAGGACCAAGCAGGCGACGAAGAGGGCGAAGCCGAATTTCATGGTTGCGTATCAATGCCCGTGTGGTTTTCAATAGCCGTTCGGGAGCCTTGCGAACAAGGCCGCGAAGGCGAAAATCGTTGTCGCGGCCAGCACGTTTGTCAGACTGAACTGAAGCCGTCGATACATGCGTTGATCGTACCGCGCCGATGCGGTTGCGTGAAGAATCGCGAACCTTGGCTTTGTGGTCGCATCGAGGGTAAGATGCACCGGTCCCTCCAACAAAGACGCACTCCCATGAACTCGACGAAACTTAAAACGCTGATCAGCTTGACGCTCTTGCTCGCGGCAACGAGCGCTCTGGGGCAGGGGCTCGACGATTTTTACAAATTGGGTCCAGATTCCTTGGAGCAGGAAGGTGTGCCGCATGGAAAGATGGTCGGACCGCGGACACTTCCGTGCAACGTCTATCCGGGCACGGCTCATACCTATTGGGTCTACGTGCCCGCACAATACGACGCGTCGCAGCCGGCCAGCCTGATGGTTTTCAACGACGGACAGGCGTTCAAGAACGAGCAGGGCGACGTCCGCGCCCAAAACGTTATCGACAACCTGATCCACCGCCGCGAGATTCCGGTCATGATCGCGGTGTTCATCAATCCGGGAAGAACGCCGGAGCAGCCCGAGCCGTCGCCGCGGGACTGGGGCGACCGCTCGACCAACCGCCCGACCGAATACAACACGCCCGACGACAAATACGCCCGAATCATCTGCGACGAGTTATTGCCCGTGCTATCGAAGGAGTACAACATCTCGACCGACCCCGACGCGCGCGGCATCTGTGGGGCCAGCTCGGGCGCGATTGCGGCCTTCTCGGTCGCCTGGGAGCGGCCCGATCAATTCCGCAAAGTCATCAGCATGGTGGGCAGCTTCGTCAACCTGCGCGGCGGCGACGTTTATCCAGGGCGTGTGTTGGCCGGCGAAAAGAAGCCGATCCGCGCCTTCTTTCAAGACGGTCGCAACGACAACCGCGGCGTGCGCCGGGGCGGCGACTACGATCCGCGGCGCGACTGGTTTTTGCAGAACGTCCGCCTGGTCGATGCCCTCACGAAAAAGGGCTACGACGTGAACTACGCCTGGGGCATCGGCCTGCACGGCCAAAAGCAAGGCGGCGCCATCTTTCCCGACATGATGCGCTGGATCTGGCGCGATCACCACGTTTCGACGGATGTCAACGACAAGGTTGAGCGCGCGTTCAATCGACCGGCCGCGAACACAGACGGTCCACAGCATTGAGACGCGGATCGCGCAGGCCGGAAAAAGAAGGCCGCTTGGAGGGCCGGCGATGCTGCCCCGAAGGGGCAGCATAGAACAGCCAGGGGCAACGCCCCTGGACACCGTTTACGCGCGATTAGTCGTAGAAGCCCCAACGGGGCGCAATCAACCAGGAGTTGTGTCATCACGTCCACATCTTGTTTGTTCTTACGCGGACAATGGCCATTAGTTCGGTCGTCGAAGAGGTGAAGACCGGTTCATCGAAGTGGATCAAAACCATGAATCCGGCATTCCTGAATTTCCACTGGCAAGCAGGCTATGGTGCTTTTTCCATCGGTCAATCGGGAGTCGATCGCCTCAAACAATACATCGCGCGCCAGCACGAGCATCATCAAGGACAATCATTTCAGGATGAATTTCGTGAGCTTCTAACACGCTACGAAATACCCTTTGATGAACGGTACGTGTGGGATTGATCGGCGCTTGACTCGTTACGGCCCCTCGGCGCCGCTCCGCCTCTGACGCCCCGTTGGGGCTGACGACCGGTTCGTTCGGGGCGAAATCCAGGGGCGTTGCCCCTGGCTATTCTCTCGCGCCCCTTCGGGGCAGTCGCTCGGGCCATTGGTTCGGCCACGAAAAATACCGGATCTCGCAACACTGCACGAAACTCGATCCATGGACTCCGCGTCATCGCGCGACTCGATCGTGCGGCCGTTTTCTCCTTTTTCGCCAGGCGCATCGCCTAGCTAGGCGGCCTCATTGTACGGTTGCAAGCTGTCGATGAATGCTTTGAAGCTTCGCGCAACCAGGTAGATATCTTCAAATCCTTCGGGTTTCTTCGGAAGTCTCCCTTCCCGACGCAGGTAAAGGTACTGGCGGATTTCCGGCGCGAGATGTGGCCACTTGGAGAAATCCTCGTCCGACCATGACGAACGACCGTAATGATCTCTCACGAACACATGCCCAACATACGGCTCGGCGCAGAACAGCCAGAACATCCGGCCGAGACACTCGCTTCCGAGGGCAATGATCTCCGGCGCGCCCTCGATGAATTCGGTCATTTCGCCAATTTCATCTTCGTGAAATCCAAAGAACCCTGTGATGATGGTCGAGCTGCCGAACGGGGTCGGCTCGATCATAGGGCAGACCGCGGTGCCCTGCACGCCGCCGTGGCAGGCCAGAAATGACCGAAAGTCAGCAGGCAGGTTGAGACCGAATCGACTCTCGAACTCGTGGACAAGCTTCTCCGAAGGGCGCGTGTGGCCCTCTGGAAGTCCGAACCCGACCACCGCCAGTTTGCCTACGAAGTTCTCAGCCATGAGCACATCATCGTATCCATCCCAGTCGTCGTGTTTGAGCCGTTCTCACGCCAGTGCCTCGAGCTCTTCCCGCGTCCAGGGACTATCATCATATCGACGTGCGCGAGGCGTTGGAATTCCTGCACGCGGAGCAGGACGAACGTCTCGTCGGTCAGCGCTTGTGCTTGCTGTTCCGTAAGTTCGATCATGGTTGGTTCCTCCCCGTTATGATACCATCTCCTGGCACGTAGCCGAAGCGCTAGAGCCAAAACCAAGCAAGCCGCGGCGAAGGCGGCCGCCCGACGGATCGGCCGCCAAACGGTGGGCAGCAAACAGTGGCCGGAACCCTTCTCGTTCTTTTCTCGCTTGCGTGGCGTCTCTTGCCGTCGGGGTGCTGCATTCTTTCGCTGTTGCGTATAAGATCAACTTTGGTTGATGGTTCGAATTGTCGATGTGGGCAAGGCGTGATGCGCGATACGCACCGCGAGGCTCGATGATGATCTGGCTCTTCCGCTGGAACGCTAACCCGGCAGCCGCCGTGCGCTGGCCGTGCGGCAGAGGCGCGCCCCGCCGCGGCGATGGCCGTATCGTCAATCTATGCGTCTGGTTCGGGCTGGCGACCGTGCTCCTAATTGGCACTGCTCGCGCCGGAGGCCTGAATGACGCGGCGCCGCTGCTGAACCGGTTCTGCACGGAATGTCACGGCGGCGACAACCCTGAAGCGCACCTGAATTTGGAGCAACTGAGCGGCGAGCCAGCATTCGCCACGCAGTTCCGGCGGTGGCAAAAGGTGATCGAGCGGGTCAAAGACGGGCAGATGCCGCCGCCCGACGCCCCGCAGCCGACCGCGGCGGAGCGAACGGCATTGATCGACGCGATTGCAAAGGGCTTGAACTCGTACATCGAACGGCACGCGGGAGATCCTGGAAAGATCGCCATGCGGCAATTGACCAGCGCCGAGTTGGCTTACTCGATCGAAGACCTGACCGGGCTGGATCTCATCGACCCGGGCGACTTCGTCAACGACGCCGTGGGCGGCGCTGGCTTTACCAACTCGGGCGACGCGCAATTCATCCACGATGCGACCCTCGAACGCTATCTCGAATCGGCCAAGAAGGTGGCCGATCACGCCGTGATCGGCTCAGGCCCGTTGCGGTTCGACCTCGATCCCGGCATGTCGGGGCGCGAGCTATCGGCCATCCGCCGCATCCAAGAGGTCTATCGTTCGCACGGTTTCCGCACGGCGGCGGGTGAAGGCGGCAAACCATTCGGTTTGGAATTTTATCCGCAGGCGTTTTTCGTCGCGTGGCAATTCCGCCATCGTGAGGCCCTGCGTCGATCCGACGCGGCACTCGACGACTTGGCTCGCGAGAATGGGTTGGAGCCGCGCTTCGCCCGATACATCTATTCGGTACTGACCGCCCGCACGCCATCCTTTCCTCTGAGCGACATCATTGAAGGCTGGCAAGGCTTGCCCGAGCCTGGCGCCGCGCCCGAGCAGACGGTGCGCGACGATTGCACGAAACTTTACCAGCGACTGCGGTACTGGCAGCACTTGTTGGCGTCGGAATCGTCTGACGAAGAAGAGGCCGCGGTGCTCACCGATGCGGCGGTGGAAATCACCCGCGAAAGCTCCTTCAAGGCCACGCTGGACTGGCCCGACGGAGCGGACAGCGCCACGCTGGAGCTCGCGGTGCTGCGCGTGGCCAAGGCGCAATCGA
>DATFDL010000642.1:0-4186 GCA_035252155.1 Pirellulales bacterium
TGGGCGTCATCGAGTCGATGGCCTTGATGCCGGTCTGCAGCGGCTCGCGCACGGGCTGGCGTCCGGCGATGCCCGGGGCCATGAATTCCACCGGGCGGCGCTCCCCCGTGACGATCGGTCCCTTGCCATCGAGCGGGTTGCCCAGCGGATCGACCACGCGGCCGATGACGGCGTCGCCCACGGGCACGCTCAGCAGGCGGCCCGTGCTGCGGACTTCGTCGCCCTCGTTGATCGACAAAAAGTCGCCCAAAATAATGACGCCCACCGAGTGCTCTTCGAGATTGAAGGCCAGCCCGGTGACGCCGCTGGGAAACTCGACCATTTCGCCGGCCATGACGCCCGACAGGC
Organism: Pirellulales bacterium; assembly: GCA_035252155.1. Taxonomy (GTDB): domain Bacteria; phylum Planctomycetota; class Planctomycetia; order Pirellulales; family JAICIG01; genus JAICLL01. The sequence continues at coordinate 349 of DATFDL010000642.1, forward strand.
CATAGACGCGCGCGATGCCGTCGCCCACTTCGAGCACGCGTCCGACTTCGCGGACGTCGATTTGAGCCTGGTACTGCTCAATTTCCTGTTGGATGACCGTTGCGATCTCGTCGGCGTTGAATCTCATGAATGCTCCTGTCAATCATTTGGCTGCGGACCTGGGCCAGTTGCCGGGCCACCGATCCGTCGTAGACGGTGTCGCCGACGCGAAACACCAGGCCCCCGAGGAGATCGGGATCGACCTTTCGCGTCAGCACGGGCTCGCCGCCGAGCATGCCGCGCAGGCGGTTTCGCACCTGCTCGGCCAGCGGGTCGTCGAGCGGGGTGGCGGTGGTCACTTCGACGCGCACGCGGCCCTGTTGGCGGTCGCGCAGGTCGCGAACTGCCTTGCGAACGGCCCGTAAAAAACCGCCGCGGCCGTGGCCGGCCACCACCTTCATAAAGTTCAAAAACACCGGCGTCACGCGGCCGGCGAAGACGCGATCGACCATGGCCACTTTGTCTTCGGCCTTGATCATGCCCGAAGCCATCGCCTGATCGATCTTGGGATGTTTTTGCAACAGGTCGATCAGCGCATCGAGCTCTTGCAGCACTTCGTCGGTATTACCGGCTTTTTCGCTGGCGCCCAGCAGCGCCTTGCCATAGACCATGCCGACACGGTACGCGCCCACGTCGATATCTTGATCGACGAGCGAGGTCGAGAGGTAGGCGTCTTCAGGCATGTGGAGTGCGGAGTATTTAATCCGGGCGATTTTATCGGAGGATGGCCTTCCTAGGCCGTCCACGTCTGTTTTGGACGGCCTAGGAAGGCCATCCACCGGGACAACTCAGTTACTACTGGGACTGCGGTCGGGAAACCGAGCCAGGGCCTCGGTGACCAGCTCGGCGTGCTGCTGCTGGTCGAGCCGGGTTCGAATGATCTTGCTTGCCAGGTCGACGGCCAGGTTGGCGCTGGTTTCGGCCAGCTCGCGCAGGGCCTGGTCCTTGGCAGTTTCGACTTCGCGCTTGGCTCGGTCCATCTCGGCCACGGCCGCGGCCTTGGCCTCTGCAATCATCTCTTGCTGCGTATGCTGGGCGTCGCGTCGCGCTTCTTCGAGAATCGCCCGAACTTCGTCCTGAGCCGAGTTCAGCTTCCGCTCATACTCGGCGAGCATTTCCTTGGCCTCTTCATTGGCCCGTTCGGCGGCGGCGATGTGCTCGGCGATCTGATGCTCACGCTTTTCCAACCCGTGCGCAATCGGCCCCCAGGCGAACTTCCAGAGGATCGCCAGCAGCAGCAGGAAGACCACAAAGGTGAAGATCATCAAGTCGCTTTTGAACTCGATGGGGCTGCCGCTCACGCCCTCTTCGCCCACGTGAAGCGGATCTTCGCCATGTTCGCCGGCTGCATGTTCGGCGGCCTGAGACGGCGTGCACAGACCGCCGCCCCAGCCCGCGTGGAACGCGCAGAGCAAACTCAACACGATCGCGACATTAAGCAAGTATCGTTGCATGACACTAAGTGGCAAACGGGTTCTGGAGCATGCAAATAATGAGCGCGAAAAAAGTGAAGCCCTCGATCAGGGCCGCGGCGATAATCATCGCGGTTTGAATGTTGCCGGCCACTTCGGGTTGGCGGGCCATGCTCTCCAAAGCCGAACCAGCCAGACGACCGATGCCATAGGCGCCGCCGATGACCACCAGTCCGCAGCCGAAAGCGCCGCTGCCGAGCATCCCCTCCGAGGCACCGAACAACAGCCCCTGTCCGGGGGCCGTGGCGGTGGTGGTCGCCTCGTCCTCTTGGGCGAGCAAAGCCGTTGGCCCCAGCGCGAACGTCAACGCCATCAAGACAAAAACCCACGATACGACACTTCTCACGGTACTTCTCCTTCAGGTCAAAATGATTTTCGGTGAAATTGCAATCATCGGGGCCACGCCCGCCATGCTAGTGATGATGGACCGAGGCGCCGATGAATAGCGCGGACAAAAACGTAAACACATACGCCTGCAAAAAGGCGACAAAAAGCTCAAGCAAACTGAACACCGCCGAACTGACGACACTGACGCCCGTGACCGGCAGCCACGTCCCCAACCCGTGCCGGGCGGTGAGGACGATAAAACCCATGATGCCCAGCAACACCAGGTGCCCGGCCATCATGTTGGCGAACAGACGAATGCTGAGGATGAAGTGCTTGATGCACAGGCTGATCAGCTCGATGAAAAAGATGACGATGACCAGCGGAAACAACCAGGCCGGCAACCCCATGCTGGGCACGATGTTTTTGAAAAAACCAAGGAAGCCATGCTGCTTCATGCCGGCGGCAATGGTCGTGGCAAACGTGACCAAAGCCAGGCCGACCGTCACCGCCAAAACTCCCGTCGCCGTGCCCATCCAGGGAATCAGACCGAACAGATTGCACGTCAGGACGAAGAAAAACATCGTCCAGAGCAGCGGCGTGAACCGCTCGGCTTCGTGCTTGCCCATAGCGGGCACCGCCACCTGGTCACGCACGAACAGCAGCATTGCTTCAAGCAAGTTCCAGAACTTGCCGCGGGGCGGCCTGCCCGTGGCAATCAAGTTGGCCACCCGCGAGAAAACAAAAATCAAGATCGCCGCGGCAACGACCTCGAGGATCATGAACTTCGAAACGGCGAAGCCCGACTGCTTGTCGTATAGGTTTTTCAGCGTCGCGAAATATTGTGGAATGACGATCTTGCCCGACAGCGCGTGATTGAAGTCGGCGACCGTGGCCTCTGGATAATCGGAGGTCAGCGTGGGGATGTACGGGAAATGCTGTTGCACTTCGTCCCGGCTCTTGAAATCGCGCCGCCAGAGAACCTTCGGCACTTCGAAGAAATAGCAGTCTTTGATGTGCAGCATCGGATCGGCCATCGCTCAGCACCCCTCTCCGGCAGGCGCCTGTCGGCTTTCGCTCCGCGAAAGCACGCTCTTTTGTCGGCTTTCGCTCCGCGAAAGCACGTTCTCTCGCGGAGCGAGAGGCGACAGTCGAGCACCGTTTTGCGGAACGACGGGCGGCGATGAGCGGACCAAGCCGAGTAGCAGCGACGTCTCGATAATCAGCACGTAGAAGAAAAAGACCACCAGATAGCCGAACAGCCCCGCACTGGCGAGCGGGCTGCGAGAGACGGCGCTACCGACCGTCACCAGCAATGGACCGGCCAGGCGAACGAGCGTTCCGCCCAGAATACCCGAGATGGCTTGCGGCGTGCCTGCCAGCAGACCCGTCAAAACGAGCGCCGCCGTCGCAGACAACCAACAGGTGCCGGCCGCCAGCAGCGCGGCCTGCAAGCCGAGTGTCGAGTGGCGCGCGTAGGCGTGCCAACCGGCCAATGCGCCGGCTGGCGCCATCGCCGCCGTCAAAACCACACACGCCACGGGCACGCTCAAGCGAAAGCCTGCCGGGCGAATTGTTTGCTCACTCACCACCGGGACCATTACCGGAAGTTTTTTTGGAACCGTTATTCTTTTTGCCGCCGAGCGGGACGCTGGTGATCTTCACCAAATAAATGATCCCGCTCGTCAACCCGAACCCGAACCCTACCAACGCCATAAAGCCTGTGCCCCAACGACGATCGAGCCATAATCCCGCCAGGCCGGGCAACACCATCACCACGGCCACCGCGAAGATGCGCGACACCCACTCCATCGCCTCGGCGATGGGCGAACGTCCGTCGGGCGAGAGGGTCACAGGCACGTCACCATAAGACGCCGTGTGCCCCGTAAGACAGACACGTCGAAGCTTAAGACGGGTTAATCTAATAGAGTCGTTTTCCGGTGTCAACGACCCCACCGGCCGATTTATCGGTTTTTTCTCGTAGAGCGAATTCATTCCGTTTG
>DATFDL010000643.1:0-8257 GCA_035252155.1 Pirellulales bacterium
TCGCGGCGATCACTGTTAATATGATTTCGATGTCATCCGCGCCGCGACGGATGCCGTGGCACCCCACGAAGTTGCCTTGCCAGGTGATCCACAGCTTTGATTCCACTCCATCCGTCACCGTGAGCATCGATATTTCACCCCTGCGGATCGCGCTGTGCATCACCGAGCTTGACGTCGGCGGGGCCGAGCGGTGCCTGGTCGAGCTGGCGACACGGCTCGACCGCCGGCGATTTGCTCCCGTGGTCTACGCCCTGTCGGCCGAGCCTGGGCCCGCGACGCCCTCGCTCGTGCCGCAATTGCGCGAGGCCGGCATCGAGACGCACTTCTTGGGCGGACGGCGTGCGAGCCACTTCCCCCGGATCGTGGGCCGCCTGACGCAACGGCTGCGAGCGCAACAAGCCGAGCTGGTGCAATCGTTCCTGTTTCACGCCAATCTCGCCGCGCGGCTGGCGGCGCGGCGGGCCGGCGTTGGGCACGTACTGTCGGGCATTCGTGTCGCCGAACATTCGGCCCGCTGGCATCTGTGGCTCGACCGGCTGACCGCGCGGCTCGTCGATCGCTATGTCTGCGTCAGCCAGTCCGTCGCCGATTTTTCGCGCGAAGCGGCCGGGCTGCCCGGTGACAAGTTGGTGGTCATTCCCAATGGCATCGACGTGGAACGCTACCAGCGCGCCGAGCCGCTCGATTTGACTTCGCTCGGCCTTGCGGCGGATCGCCGGGCCGTGACATTTGTCGGCCGGCTCGACCGACAGAAAGGGTTGCTCGATTTTCTGCGCCAGTCACCTCGCTGGCTCGAACGTTTTCCGCTGCACGATCTTTTGCTGGTGGGCGCAGGCCCGCAGGAAGACGAGCTGCGCTCGGAGGCGGACAAGCTTGCGATCTCGTCGCACGTGCGTTTTGCCGGCTGGCGAGGGGACGTGCCGCGCATTCTGCGGGCCAGCGACTTATTCGTCTTGCCGAGCCATTGGGAAGGCATGCCCAACGCGCTCTTGGAAGCGATGGCCGCCGGGCTGCCTGTCGTCGCAGCCGACGTCGAGGGGGTGCGAGAGCTCTTGGGCGAAGGTGCCCAGCGACAAGTGGTGGCGCGAAGAGACCCAGCGGCGTTTTGCGAACAGATCATCGCGCTACTCGGCGACCGGGCACTGGCCGATCGGTGCGGAGCGGAGAACCAGCGGAGGGCCCGCAACTTTAGTTGGCAAGCAATGGTCGATGCGTATCAGCGGCTGTTCCACGACGTCGCCGGCCGCGGGAGCTAGCCTCGCCGCGCCTTTGCCAGAATGGCCTTGGCCTCGGACACGCTAAGCTTCGGGTCCTGTTGCCGAAGGGCGGCCACGGTGGGATAAACGACCGGGAAAATGTCGCCTTCGACCGTGACATATCCTTGCTCGACCAACTTACGGACCGCCGGTTGCAGTCTGCCGCTGGTCTTGCCGAATCTTGCCGCCAGGTCATCGACGGCGCAACAATCGTCGTAGTTTTCAAAGGCGATGCTGTTTAACACGTGCGTGAATAGCTCGCGCGCGATGCCGGTAAGTGGCGGAAGAGGCTGGGCCGCTGGGACCTTCGCGATGCGCGCGGCTTGGCGAGTCGGGCGTTTTGTAAGCGATTTTTTCAGTGGCTTTCGCTTTGCCATCCGCCAGCCGTCAATCATCATCACCCGCGATGGTGGGACTCGCAAGCTCGGCCCACCCTACAATTCCGCACTCCGCACTCCGCACTGCGCATTCATTTGCCCGAGGTCACAGGCAGCGGTGCCCCCAGCGTGTCGCCATTGGCCTTGAAGCCGCCACCGTCGACATCGACAAAAATGGGATTCGAGATCGCGATCGGCATGTCGCGGGCGTGATCGGGCCCCATCACGTCGCCCAGCGGCCGCCCTTCGCCGGCCGCCACGACAATCACATGCGTGTCTTCCGACAGCTCCAGCGGAAGCTGCTGGTCGAACTTCACCACTCCCTGGCCGAAGCGATCGGGCGTCGAGCGACGGGTGAAGTTTAGCTCAGGCCGCGGCGAGCCGTTCAAAAACACCTGCACCCGATCGACGTCAAACCAATTGGGGCACTGGACGCGAACCGCCAGCCTCACTTTGCCGTCGGCCGCTTCGGCGTCGCCGCCCGCCGTCACCCGCTCTCCGAGGCCCGATAGGCTTACCTCCAGAAATGGCCCGTTGGTCATGATCACATGCCCTTGTTCGCAGGCATGGACGATGTCGAGGGTTTGGATTTTCGCCGGCTCGTCGGTCAGGCTTTGCACGTAGATCCGCAAAAAGCCCGATCCATGAAAATTGTAGTGCGCGTCGGTGTTCACCACGCCGGGGATCCGCATGCCCTGGTTGAGCAACTGCAGCCAATTGAAGACCGTGTTGTTCCGCGGCTTGCCGCCTTTCGATGTGATCATTGGCGGCTGAAAGATCCACGCCGGCGGATGGACCTCGATCACATCGATGAAGCCGAATGCCTTGCGGAAGCCGCTATCGGGCTGGCCGTCGCCGTCTTTGTCGAAAAACACCGCGCCGATGTCGGGGTGGTTTTGCTGCACCAATTTGTCGCTGCCGCCGTCCCACATCGCTAGCCGCTCGATCTTCACTTCCATGTCGTGGTCGGGCAGCGGCCCGCCGTTGTCTTGCGTGTGTGGCCTGGCCACCAGTGGAAAAGCGTTGTGATGATTGATGGGCAGGGGGCTGTCGGTGAGCTCGATGCCCACGCAGGTGCCCATCTGTTCGGTCGCTTTCAGTCGAACCAGGTGCGGCTCGTAGCTTGACAGCCGATTGTGCTCGGTGCAGGGGGCGAACTCGATGTGCTCGGCCAGCAGATTCAGTACTCGGCCGAGTTGGCTGGAGGTGTTGTCGCCCGAAGGCGAAGCGTGGTTGTGAAAGTCAGCGCTGATCCAGCCAGGTGTGTGAACGCTACGGGCAAGCCTGGCGGCCAGCGGCGTTTCGCGCCCCTGGGCTACTTCGATCTCGGTGAAGACGGCGTCGTACTCGGGTCCGTGGCTGACAATAACCTGGTATTTGCCCGGCGGCAGAGGCTGCCGGAATTGGCCGTGCTCGCTGTAATAGACATTGCGCACGGCCCACTCGCCGGTCTGATGGCCGAAGTCCGGGTCTTTCGTTGCGTCGAGGCCGCGGAACTGCACCTTGCAGGCGAACGGCTGATTCTCCGCATCGCGGATGTCGGCCAGCACGCGGCCGGCCGCCGGCAACTCGACACGGTTTTCGCCTGAGGCCAGCTTCAGGGTCTTTGATCCGCTGCCCAGGCTCGAAACAATCGCCTCAAATTCACCGTCGGGCAACGCGAAGTCAATGGTGCCGTCGTCGTCGGTCCGGCCACTGCCGTAGACCGTCTCGCCCTGCCGCACCACCACGTAAGCCGCGGGCAGCGGGGCGTCGTTGCTGTCGCGCACCGCAACTGTCATCGACTGCTGCTTGGCTTCGGTCAGCTTGCCGGCCCGCGCTTGCAGGGCCAATAAGTGCGGCGCGGGAGCGATCTGTCGAACGAGTTGCAGTTTTTTTCCCGGCGCCAGCGACACTCGTTCCGAGTTCTCAGTCAGATAATGAAGGATACTGTTTCGCGCATCCGATTGGCAACGCAGCGTGCGTCCCTCGGGAAAAATGCCATATGCCTGGCGGAACCATTTGTCGTAGACCCAAAACAGCCGGCCGGGGTCGCGCGCCGATTTGTCGAACGTGGCGTCGGCCCGCAGCTCGTCTTTCAAGACAAGCTCGCGATCCTTTTCGCCGCTGCTGGTGAATGTGGTTTCGACCCGGATCCATTCGGCGCCGTCCGTCAGCAGGTAAGTCACTTCCGCCTCGGGTTGCGAATCGGCGGTCTCGGCGCGGCAGGTGATCCGCACTTCCTCCGCGCGCAGGGGAGCTTGACCGGCTTCGACCTCCGCCAAAGTCTGCGCGCCCTTGCCGGCGTCGATCGTCATCGACCGCCAGTTCACGCCCGGACCGCCGGGATAGTAGGCGCTCAACTGGTCGTTCGGGTTCCGCGTGCTCGTCAGATCAATTATCGCCCCGCCCACGTTTCGCACGGTCATATTGGCGTGGCGGCCGGCGATGGGTCGGGCGATGACGGCCGTGATCCGCTCGTTGCGCAGCACGACGTCGCCAAAGATGCAATCGGCTTCCTTGCCTCGCGGGGCGAACTCGTCCCAGGTGTCGGGCGAGAGCACGGCCACTTCGACGGCTTGGGCGGCGGCCGCCGAAATAAAGAATAAACCCAGAGCGACGGAGCGAAGCGAGCTTCTCAAAATCCGGATCATAAAAATCACCCGATAAGTCCGCGATGAGCAGTAGGCTGCCATGATACCAAACGTCAAGCCGCGGAAAGAGATAAGCTACCAGCTTAATCGCAGAATCTTGACACGTGGACCCTTTTCTTCTCGCCGGCTCGCGTATAATTAAGGGTGCGCAGGCCAGCGCGAAAGGAGGCGGTCATTATGGATCGCATGTTGACGGCCGAACAGCAGGCGCTGTTCGAACACGAGTTGCTGGCGCATATCGCCGGCGCGTTGCGGACCACGATCGATTGGACGTTGCGGACACAAGACTCTTCCGACCGGTTGCCCAGCTTGCGCTTCATCGCGCAGTCGTTCCTGCGGCATTTGGAGCACATCCTCGAGCTTGAGGAGCGTGACGGCTACATGCCCGCCGTCGATAGCCGCCGGCACGCCGACTTGCGGCAGCGGATCTTGGAGCTTCGCCGCGAGCACGATTATTTTCGAGCCGAGCTGGCCGGCAGCGTCGCGCGGCTGCAAAACACCTCACCGGCCGATTACCTGACCATCGGCGAGGTTTGCCACGCCATGCTCGCGCTCTTGGACGGCATCAACGACCACAACCAACGCGAGATGGAGATTATCGAGCTCGCCCGCGAACGGGATCAGCGCGATCAGTTGCTGGGGATGCTCTAGGTCCTTCCTAAATCCCGTTTCGATCAAAGGCTCGATAGCGGGATGATGAGCGTCGGAAACTTGTTTACCAGCCGCTGATCGGCTGAGACCACCTTGCACTGCTCACGTTCGGCAAGAGCCACATAAAGGCAGCCGTAGACTCCAATGCGCTCGCTCGATGAAAGTTCGATCGCCCGCGAAAGAAGACTCAGATACGGATGCAGTAGCGGTAGCGTCAGCACAATTTGCTGAAATCGACGCAGCGCCTCCGGGGTTGGATGAGCCTCTGCCGTTCCGCCCGAGTAAGTGCGTGCGCGATTTCGACCGGAAATGTGTCGGGCGCCAAAAGCTGATGGATTCCGTTTGCAAAATCCTCTTGGAGTTTGATTGCCTTATCGGAGTCAACCTCCGGCAAGACCCATTTCAGGCCGACACTGGCGTCCAAAACATACTTCATTGGCTTCGGGCATCACGGATCAAATCGACTGCGACGTCGACCACGCCAATTTTTTTACGCAGCTCATCGCGCATGCGATTCATTTCGCTGCGAGCCTGATGCATTTCCGCAGGATCGCGGGAGCCTGTGGCGGCTCGCTCGAGAGCCTGTTGAATCTCAAGGACGATGTCACTATGGGCGTCGATGCTCATGGTTTTGTTTCCGACCGCGGCTATACCGCAACCTCCGGCTTGTCGCCTTCGGGCGTTTCGTCGCGGTCGATCTTGAACCACTCGTCCTTAAACTCGATCCGCTCGCCCCGGGCAATCGCCAGGTTGGTCGTCAAGGCGATCACCGCGTCGGCCAGCGCCACTTCGGGGTGGCACTTCGGCTTGTTCTTCTCGAAGTCGAAGTTGCGGATGCACCAGGCGAAATGCTCGAGCTCTTCGGTGTATCCGCGGCTGACCGGCCCGGCGTCGAGGGCCTTTTTGCCCACGGTCGCAGCCGGCGAAGCACCGCTCTCGCTCGTGCTGAGCACCGGCTTGTCCGACTTGCCCTTGGCCACCTTCACGTGCGTCGAAGCGCCGGCGTTGGAATAGAGCATCACCTCTTTTTCCACTTCGAGCACCAAGGTGCCCTCGGTGCCCATCACCACTTCGCCGTAGCCGCCAAAACCGTTGCCGTTGATCGACGAATAGGTGACTACAATCTTCTTGTTGGGGTCGCTCTCGTAGTCGGGGCCGGGATACTCGAACATGCAGTAGACATGGTCGTCGCACTCGCGGTTGAGCGGGTAGAGATGCCGTCCGCCCACGGCGCTGACCGTGAGCGGCCGCGACTTTTGCACATGCCCGTCGGCGTCTTTCTTGCGGACCGCCGTGCAAAAGATGCCGGCCGCGTCGAGCTGATGGCTGCCCAGCTCGGCCATCAATCCGCCGCCGGTGCGCTGCCACAGCCGCCAGCGAATCAGCTCTTCCAGGGGCGAACATTCGTAGGTCAGCGAGCCTTGCGTGATCGTCTTGCGCTGATAGCCGTACTTCTCCGCATCAACTTTATCTTTGTCGAGCAGGCGATACTCCAGGTCTGCCACGTTGCGGCTGAGCGCCTCGATGCGGGCGTTGTCTTTCTTTTCGGCGGCCTCGAGCAGCTTTTTGCGCTGACCCTCGAGCTCTTTGACCAGGCTCTCGTCGGGCAACTTGGCATACCAGCTATCTTTGGTGCGGTGCCACTGGGCGCGGATCGAGTGCAGGTCGCCCAGCAGCCCGCGCTGAATCATATCGACCGCGTTGTCGTACAGCACGCTGTAGTGCCGCTGGTGGCCGGTGGCCAGGTGCTTTTGCAGCTTGTTGGCCACGCGGGCCATGTTCTTGCAGCGGGCCACGCTGTAGCCCATCAGCTTCTCGGTGAGCACGTGCTTGCCGGCCTGCATCGCCTCGATCGCCACCACGTCGTGTAGGTGCAGCGGCAGGGCAATCACCACCGCCTCGACGTCGGGATCCTTCAGCAGGTCTTTGTAGTCCTGATCGTAGATTTTGACGTGCTTTCGGGCTTCGTCTTCGCTCTTCCAGCCGCACTTGGCCATCAGACCGGGACGGGGGCCGAGCGCCACCGGATCGCCGTGGAACGCCCGATGGATGTTGTAGGGGCGAATGTCGGCGATCGCCACGACTTGCAGATAGTCGGGGGTGTGAGCGCCGATCAGCACGCTGCCTTCGTCGCCCGTGCCGATGAAGCCCACGCGCACCGGGTCTTTGATCTTCTCGTAGCCGTAATAAAAGGCGCCCAGGCCCGCGCCGGAGACCACGCCGGCGGCGATCGACCGCTCCAGAAACTCGCGGCGGGTGAGCGAATCGCCGATGGCCGCGTGGAAGTTCGATTTGCCGACGGCTTTTTCTTCGGGGGTCAATTCCATCATGTGCTTTCTCTCTTGCCGAACAACGGCCGAACAAACAGGTAATGAACGAAGAAATCGAGACCGCCCCACCGCCCGACGTGCGTCGTCGCCAGCGCGAACAGGGCCATCATCTCGACGCACTCTTTATTGACCACGAGCGACCGCCCCACCGCGGGATGCGGCGGCGGATAAAGCCCCGGCCAGTCGGGCTGGGCCAGCACGATCGACAGTAAGAACAACGCTCCGGCAAAACTGGCCAGGCGGGTAAACAAGCCGACGAGCAACAGCAGCCCCACGCCCGTCACGCCGTAACTGACAAACCGGTCGATCCGGGCGAGGCGGCTTTCGGGACCAGTGGCCGGCAGCCCTTGGCTGCCCACCCGGGCCCGTTGATCGTCGTCGAGCAAGTCGTCGAGATCTTGCCGAAATTGATCGTAGATGCCGTCGAGCTCGGCCCGCCACGCTTTGAGCTGCCCCTGCAACTCTGTCTGCTTGTCCCAGATCCGTTTTTGTTGATAGGGCGTCCAGCGCGACGGCGACCCCTTCGCCTGGTTGAGCCGGTCGAGCTCGTGCAGGTAGTTATCAAAGTCGTCCGCGTTTTCGTCCAAGACCTCTTGCGTCTGCGTTTTGCGGACGACGGCCATCTGTTCGGCGGCGGTGGTTTGCTCGGGTCCGGGCCGATACACTTCGTCAAACTTTTTCAGATAGCCGTCGATCCGAGCGAGGAACCTCTGCCGGTTTTCGGTGGCGAGCGCCTGCCGCCCGTCCCAGTCTTCGACCAGCGCGCGATATTCATCGCCCAGCGGTCCCTTGGCCTGGCCCAGAAAAGCCGCTGACGAAAAGTCGGGGTCTTCCAGCTTGGCGATTCCCTGGTAGAGGAAATGCCAGCCAATGGTCAACCGCAGCAGCACCAGCACGGCGACGGTGGCAAAACCGATGATAAACGGGCGGCGAGTCAGAGGAGCCTCCAGTCCAAAACGCACGCGGGCGTCAATGCGGCAATGTGGGACAGCCGCCCTCGGCTGTCTCGC
>DATFDL010000644.1:0-11490 GCA_035252155.1 Pirellulales bacterium
CTTTGCCGCGAGCTGGCCGAGGTGATTCACATCGAGGAGGGCCAGTACGCCAACTACAACTTCGAGTCGTGGCGCGAGATCAGCGAGCTGAAGGCCAGCCTCAAAGCGCCGCACGACGACTGGATCAAGGCGGTGAATTTCGAGATCCAGGTGCCGCGCGTCATCCGGCTGTTGTTTTACGACCGCCTGCCAAAGCAGACGATTCGCTTCAACCGCCGCAACATTTTTGCCCGTGACGCCAACCGCTGCCAATACTGCGGGCGGCGCTTTCCCACGAGCGAGCTGAGCCTCGACCATGTGGTGCCGCGCAGCCGCGGCGGCGAAACGAGCTGGGAAAACATCGTCTGCAGTTGCGTGAAGTGCAATGTGAAAAAAGGCGGCCGCACGCCGCAAGAGGCCAACATGCAGTTGGTGCGTGCGCCGGTGCGTCCCAAGCGCAGCCCGCTGCTCTCCGTCAAGCTTGGCAACCCCAAGTACGAAAGCTGGAAGACGTTTTTGGACAATGCGTACTGGTCGGTCGATCTGAAGTGACGCGAGACTCCTGGGATGAGCCATTCGGGCAGGCAAAAAAATGGAGGGCAAAAACATAAGCGACGGATGAATTACGTATGGGCGACAATCTCGAGCCGGTACGCCAGTCGTTCCTGCAGTGGATATTGATGGCCTTAGGGCTGAAATACACGCTGCTCTTGCCATTCGCGGCATTCATCGCGTTTGTGTTGGCACTTATCGTATTGCTTCGCGGGAAAGGGCCGATGGCCGCCGCGGCACTTTTCTTTATCGTGCCGATGCCGTTTCTGATCGGCATCTACGGTGCGATCGAAGGATTGATTTCGATCTATCAGGTCATTGCCGCCGCCGCCGCTCAGCCGAAGCCGTCGGAGCTGGCGGAAGGCACATCAATGGCGCTCGTGGCGCCGATGGTGGGTATGCTGCTCATGATTCCGACGTATGCGCTGGCGACTGTCGGCATGACTGTTCGATCGCTGGTGGCCAGCTCGGAGCGGCCGTCAGAAACGAGGCTGCCCAGCAACCGGTGAAGAACACAGTCTCTTTCGCTCGCGTCCCAAGAACGCGCCGCGCACGGCGATCGTCAGGCTGGAAAGCCTGACCTACGGGCCGCGGTCAGCCGTCTAAATCAGCTCGCGGATCGGCTCGCGCTCGACGAGGTATTGCGGACGGCCGGAGGCGTCGGCGATGGTGGCGCTGGCGGTGTCGATGCCCAAGTTGTGATAGAGCGTCGCCACCACCTCTTGAAAGTGCACCGGACGGTCCTGGGCGTGCTCGCCCAAGCGGTTAGTGCTGCCGATGCACTGCCCGCCGCGCATGCCGCCGCCGGCTAAGAGCGCGCAGCTCACCTGCGGCCAGTGGTCGCGGCCGGCGCTGCTGTTGATTCGCGGAGTCCGGCCGAATTCGCCCCAGGCGATCACCGTCACGTCGTTCAGCATGCCGCGGGCGTCGAGATCTTCGACCAAGGCGCTGAACCCCTGATCGAGCTTCGAGCCATGATCTCGCACCAGATCGAAGTTTTGCCCGTGGCTGTCCCAGCGGCCGTAACTGAGCGTCACCACGCGGGCGCCGGCTTCGACCAGCCGCCGGGCAATGAGCAACTGGTCGTTTACGGTCGGGGCGCCGTCGTACTGATACTTATAGGGCTTGCCGTCACCGTATCGCTCGCGAACGTGCGGATCTTCCTTCGAGACATCCAATGCGTCGAGCAGCTTGCTCGAGCTGAGCACGTCGAGCGCCCGCTGCCCGAAGGCATCGACGCCCTGCATGACGCCGCGCACATCCATCTCGGCGCGAAAGCGGTCGAAGCTGGTCAGCAAGTTGCGGCGGTCGTGCAGGCGGTCGAGCGTGACGCCGTTGAGTTTCATGTTGTCCATGCCGGGCCCGTCGGGCTTGAACGGTGCGTAAGCCGCACCCAAAAAGCCGGGCGTGCCGCAATCAGACCAGGGCACGTGCTGGGTGCGCTGTGCCAGCCCGACAAAGGGTGGCACCGAGGGATCGACCGGGCCTTGCAGTTTGGCGGCGGCCGAACCGAACGAGGGCCGCCCGCCCAGCGCCGCCAACGACGGCTCCGTCCAGCCGGTGTTGCATTGAAAGGCGTAGTGCGGTCCAGCCGAGCCGACCACCGAGCGGATCACCACGCACTTGTCCATAATCGAGGCGATCTTGGGAAACACCTCGCAGATTTCGATGCCGGGCGTCTTGGTGGCGATGGGATGGAATTCGCCGCGGATCTCGGCCGGGGCGTCGGTCTTGATGTCCCACATGTCCTGGTGCGGGGGACCGCCGCCCAGAAAGATGTGGATAACCGCCTTGTGACGTGAGGGCTGACTGCTGGCGGCTTCGGCCCGCAGCAGGTCAGCCAGCGAAAGCGCGCCGGCCCCGACGCCCAGTGCGCCAATCCTTAAAAAGCTGCGTCGCGACAGGCCGTCGCAAAAACCGTTGACCTTGGGTCCATAGAGGGTCAGCATGGCGGGCACCTTTCTCTTGGCAGGCGGGACGCACGGTCAATTGCCATCGGCGCGGATGCTGCGCCGGCGGGCCGCCCCAGCCAGCGCACGCCGCGCCGGCTTGACCGCACGGATCAATCTATATTTATCCGTTCGGCTACCCGATTGTCAAGATGCAAGCATTTTCTGTTCCCGCTACGGCACTAACTGTGGCTCGGGGTGGTGAAGCGCCACGGCAGCGGGCTCGATGGGCGCGGCGGGCGACGCGGGAGTCAACGCTTCGGCCAGTTGAATCTCGCGACCGGCGGCTTGTTGACCAAGGTAACGCTTGACGAACTCGACGGTTTCTTCGATCTCGTCGGCTTGCAAGACCAGCAGCTCGCCAGGTTGCGACGTGCGCAGCGCCGCTTCGACTGCGTGGACGGCGCCTTGGATCTCGACAATCTCCTTCGCCCTCGCCGCCGTGCCCAGCCCGCGACGGAAGAGACCGATGATTTCGCCCTCGGCTCGGCCGCGCCGGTAATGGTCTTCATACAAAATGACTCGGTCGAACGCCTGGCCGAGCAACTCGCCTTGCTCGATCATGTCGCAGTCGCGACGGTCGCCGGCGGCCGAGTAGACAACCGATCGGCGAGCGTGCGGAAACTGTTCGACAACTTCGATCAGGCTTTTCAAGGCCGACGTGTTGTGCCCGTAATCGACGATCACTGTCGCGCCGCCGATTTCGAGCAAGTTGAAGCGTCCCGGCACGTGGCGGAAGTTGCCGGCAAACGATTCCAGACCGGCGGCAATGATCTCGAACGATATGCCCGTGGCCCAACCGGCGGCTGTAGCGGCCAAAACGTTTTCGATCTGAAAACTCACACGGCCTCCATGCGTGAGCGGCACGCGATCGAGCGAAGCGAAGACGGTTTCGTCGGAGCCTTGGGCGGCGATTAGAGAACCACCCCGGACAAAGACGGCCCGGCCTCCTCGCTCACGATGTGCGGCGATGACCGGATCGGCCGCGTCTCGCGAGAAAAAGATGACTTTGCCCGGGCAGCGTTCGGCCATCGGGGCCACCAGCGGATCGTCGGCTTTTAAGACGGCGTAACCGCCCGGAGCGACTGCTTCGACCACGCAGCGTTTGACTCGCACCAGTTGTTCGAGCGTATCGACGCCGCCTACGCCCAGATGGTCTCCATCGGCGATGTTCGTAACGACCCCCACATCGCAGAGATCGAATCCTAATCCCTCTCGCAAAATGCCGCCGCGGGCGCATTCGAAGACGGCCGTTTCGACCAGCGGATTGAAGAGCACTGCGCGAGCGCTCTGCGGGCCGCTGCAATCGCCGCCATCGATCCGGCGGTTGCCCACGAAGATGCCGTCGGTGCAGGTCATGCCCACCAAGTTGCCTTGCATCTCGAACAGGTGGGCGATCAAGCGCGTAGTCGTGGTCTTGCCGTTCGTACCCGTTACGGCGACGATTGGAATGCGGCCAGTCTCGCCCAGGGCGAACATCGTGCCGACGATCGCTTCGCCCACCGGCCGGGCTTGTCCCGACGACGGCTCGACGTGCATCCGCAGGCCCGGTCCGGCGTTGACTTCGACGATCGCACCGTTTTGCACTTCCAGCGGCCGTGTGACATCGACGGCCAGCACATCGACCCCGGCGACGTCGAGCCCGACGACGCGGGCGGCTTCGACGGCCCGGTCGGCGACCTCGGGGTGCACCAGGTCGGTGACATCGGCGGCGGTGCCGCCCGTGCTCAGGTTTCCATTGCGGCGAATCAGCACGCGTGCGTCGGCGGGCGGCACCGCCGTGGGAGCAAGTCCCTGCTCCGCCAGCACGCTCATGGCCACCGGATCGAGCCGGATCTTGCTCAGCGGCGTGGCGTGGTCGTTGCCTCGGCGCGGGTCGGCGTTCGCCCGATCGACCAACTCGGCCACGGTATGAACACCATCGCCAATCACCTGGGCCGGCTCGCGACGCGCGGCGGCCACCATGCGGTTGCCGATAATCAGCAGACGGTAGTCCGCGCCGGCAATGAACCGCTCGACGATCACCGAATAGCCTCCCTCGGCCGCGGTGCGGTACGCCGCCTTCACTTGCTCTTCGGTGGTGAGATACGTGGCGACGTTCTTGCCCTGATTGCCAAACCGCGGCTTGACGACCACGGGCGTGCCCAACTCTTGGGCGGCGGCCCAGGCATCGTCGGCACTTTCGACCGGCCGGCCTTCGGGCACCGGCACGCCCGCGGTGCGCAGCAAGGCCCTCGTCAGGTCTTTGTCTTGGGCAATCTCTTCCGCGACGGCGCTGGTGCGGTCGGTCTCGGCTGCCCAGATGCGGCGCTGCCGCTTCCCGTAACCAAGCTGCACCAGGTTGCCGGCGTTCAACCGGCGGCACGGAATGCCACGGGCCTTGGCGGCGTCGACTATGGCCCGCGTACTCGGACCCAGCCGCGCGTCTTGATTCAACTCGCGAAGCTTCGCGACTTCAGCGGCCACATCGAACGGCCGATCGTAGACCGCGGCCAAAAACAGCTCGCGCCCCGCAAGCAGCGCCGCCTTGGCAAACGATTCTTCTTCATATTCGACGACGACCTTGTAGACGCCCTCGATCGAGGTCTCGCGGGCGCGGCCGAAACCCATCGGCGAACCCGCCAGCGATTGCAGTTCCAGCGTCACGTGCTCGAGAATGTGGGCCGGATACGTGCCGCGGCGCAGCCGCTCAAAGAAGCCGCCGCGCTCGCCGACGCTGCAACGATGTTCGATCATCGTCGGTAGCCAGCTCATCAGGCGATCGTTGAAGCCGGGCAGTTGGTCCGAGGGCGAGTCTTTCAGTTCGCCCAGGTCGACCCAGGCTTCCAACACCGGAAAGTTCGCCCAAATATTTGGACCGCGCAATGCGAGAATCTTCTGTATTTCCATGCCTCTTCCACTCAATGGTTGCCCAGCTTCCTCAGTGCCTCAATGCGACTCAAGCTAGATAGCAGCCTGCACTGCTGACTCCGCTTTCGATGTACGCGGCCAACATGGCCGTAGTTTGATACTAAACGCGAAATGGCCGGCTTGCCAGTTATCGTCGACGTTTCGCCGCCGGCATGACCCTCCCTATCCGAATGACCGTGCGCACCGGTGAAACCGGTGGGACGGACGAAACAAGGTACACCGGGGCGGGCAGCCTCGGCGGTCGATCGACAACCCAGATCGGGGCGATCCGTCGCCGCCGGCTGAAGCGGCCCTCCGCGGGCCGAGCCGCCACTTTGTTCCAGATTGGGACATCAGACACCAGACCGACTCCCGCAGTCCGGCAAGCCACACATCATACATTAGATGCCGCAAATCACAAAATCGTTACCCGATTGACCCCCGCTCTAGGAAAATCTAAATTCGAGCGAAGGAACTCTTCAAGGCGTAAACTCAAACTAGGACAGGGCTTTTGGCCAGTCAAACCGACCACGAGAGCCGGCTGCCGCCGACCTGGCAACGCGAAGTGCGCCGGCAACTCGAACCCGGCGAAACTGTGCTCGCGTGGTTCGAACCCGATCTCGATGCTCAGCTCCGATACTCGAAAGGGCTGGTGGTGGTCACCGATCGTCGTGTGCTCACGGCCACCAGGCCATCGTGCGAAGCCCCCATCGCAGTAGCGGCCGCCGGCGAAGGCCAGGCCCAGTCCGATCGCTGGCGCAGTTGGCCCTTGGAAAGCGTGAGCGAGTTGGGCGCGGTGGGACAATCGGGCGTCGGCACACTCGAATTGTTGGCCACCGGACAGCGCCTGGCCCACTGGCATTACACGCTGGGGCGCTCGTCGAACGCCGACCGCCTGGTGCAACAGTTCACCACTGTTCGGCGCGGTTCACCCAGCAGCCGCATCGACGGGTTGTTCGCCGAAGCCGGCAAGAATGGCTGTCCTGACTGCGGCGCCGAGCTACCGCCCGAGTCGGAGGCCTGCCCGTTCTGCGCCGGTGGTAAGCCCGCGCGACTGACGCGCTCGCTGTTGCGGCTGGGGCAGTTTGCACGGCCTCATGCACGGGCCGCGGTGCTCGGCTTCACGCTCACGCTGGCAGGCATTGCCGCCGGGCTGGTGCCGCCGTATCTCACCATGCCGCTCTTGGATCGGGTGCTCATTCCTTATCAAGAAGGTAAGGCCGATCACTTCGATCTGGTGCCGTGGTATCTGGCCGGATTGTTCGGAGCCGCGGTGCTGGCCTGGGGATTGAACTGGGCCCGCACCTTCGTCCTGGCTTGGGTCTTTGAGCGAATCAGTGCCGACCTGCGCACTCAGACCTATGCCCACTTGCAGCGGCTCTCGCTGGAGTATTTTGGCGGGCAACGCACGGGCGATCTCATGGCCCGCGTCAGCACCGACACCGAGCGGATCTGCAATTTCCTCTCGCTTAACCTGCTCGACTTCGGCACCGACGTGATCATGATGATCATGACGGCCGGCATATTGCTGTGGATCAATCCCTGGCTCGCGCTGGTAACGCTGCTGCCGTTTCCGATTCTCGGATGGCTGGTGATGCACGTGCGCGAGCGGCTGCGCCGGGGCTTTTTGGAGGCTGGCCGCGTGTGGGGCGACATGACCAGCGTGTTGGCCGACACGATTCCTGGCATCCGCGTGGTCAAGGCCTTCGCCCAGGAGCAGCGCGAGATCGAGCGGTTCCGCGCCAGCAACGACCAGGTGTTGGCGGCCAACGATCGCGTGAATCGGGTCTGGTCGTTCTTCGGGCCGGTGGTGACGCTGTCGACTGAGTTGGGCTTGTTGGTCATCTGGGGCTTCGGAGCGTGGAAAATCTATCACGGCCAAATCAAGGTCGGCATGCTCACCGCGTTTATCGCCTACATGGCCCGTTTCTACACGCGGCTCGATTCGATGAGCCGGATGGTGGCGGCGGTTCAACGAGCCGGCGCCAGCACGCAGCGCATCTTTGAGATTCTCGACCAGACGCCCACCGTGCGCGAGCCGCTCAATCCGCGGCATCCCGGCCGGCTAGAAGGCGAGATCGACTTTCGCCACGTCGGCTTTCAGTATGGCAACCGAACCGTGCTCGAAGACGTGAATCTCTCCATCCGACCGGGCGAGATGGTCGGGCTGGTGGGACCGAGCGGCTCGGGCAAAAGCACGCTGGTCAACCTGGTCTGCCGCTTTTATGACGTGAACGAAGGGGCCGTCTGCGTCGATGGCCACGACATTCGCGAACTGGCTCTGGAAGAATATCGCCGGCACATTGGCATCGTGTTGCAAGAGCCTTTCTTGTTTTACGGAACCATTGCCGAAAACATCGCCTACGGTCGGCCTGAGGCATCGCCGGCCGAAATCATCGCGGCGGCCCGCGCGGCCCGCGCTCACGAGTTCATCTTGCGGTTGCCCGACGGGTACGACTCGATTGTCGGCGAACGTGGCCAAAAGCTTTCGGGCGGCGAACGGCAGCGGATCTCGATCGCCCGCGCATTGCTGATCGATCCGAAGATTTTGATTCTCGACGAGGCCACTTCGGCCGTCGACACCGAAACCGAGCGCGAAATTCAACTCGCTTTGGACAATCTCATCCGCGGCCGGACGACCATCGCCATCGCCCATCGCTTGAGCACCCTGCGCCGGGCCGATCGGATCGTGGTGCTCGAACATGGCCGCGTGGCCGAGATCGGACAACACGACGAATTGCTGAGCCGGCAGGGGGCGTATGCCCGGCTGCACCGAGCTCAGCTTGAGCTGGCGGGTGAACTATGAACTTGATTGAGAGCAGCCTCTGTAGGGAACGCCCTCCGTGGCGTTCCGTGAACTTCGATTCGACGTCGCGCCGCCCCTCGCGGAACGGCACGGAGTCCGTTCCCTACAGACCTCAATGATGCCGCGAGGCGAAACCGAAGCATGACTGACTCGACTCACGATACCACGCCACCGCAGGCTGAATGCGACCTCGCGCAGGATGTCTGGGGCCGCCTGGTGTTTACCGACGCGGCGGGCGCGCAGCACGTGGGCGTCGCGCCCGTGCGGGCCTTTCCGATCACGGACCCCACGCACTGGATCTCGATCTGCGGTCCGCATGGGGCCGAGCTGGCCTGCTACGCCGATCTGGCCGACTTGCCGCCGGCCGCCCGTGAGCTGATCGAGGCCGAACTTTCGCGGCGCGATTTCATTCCCGCGGTCACGCGGATTGTGAAGATCGCGGCCACGGTCGAGCCGACGGAGTGGATTGTCGAGACCGACCGCGGCACCACCTCGTTTACCGTCGACAGCGACGACCGAGTGCGGCGGCTGGGCCGTCACCAGGCCACGATTACCGATTCGCATGGCATGCGCTATCTAATACCCGATCTGCGGTCGCTCGACGCCGCCAGCCGCCGGCTGCTGGAGCGGTATCTCTAGCCCGGCACGTAGCAGACCGTCACAACCGCGGGTCGACCGGCTCGCTCTCTAGCGCGAGCACGCCAAAGACGCACTCATGCACTCGCCGAAGAGGCTCTCGCCGCACAAAGCGTTCGAGCGCCTCGATGCCCAGCGCAAACTCGCGAAGAGCCAATGATCGCTTGTAGCCAAGGCCGCGAGAGCGCAATCGCGCCAGGTTGTGATCCACGGTATAATCCGGTCCGTAAATAATCCGCAGGTATTCTGGCCCGCGGCATTTGACAGCGGGTTGCGAGAGCCCCTTCCGACCGCGAAAGGTGAACAAGTGCGGCTTGACCACCATTCCTTCGCCCCCTCGCGCGGTCAAAGCCATCCACCACTGGCTTGCCTCCGTTTCACTCGATGGGTCGGTTACGTCGACCGTTTTATAAGGTGTCGCGAGCAGCAATTGCGGATCTGCGCGGCACACGGCAGCGAGTGTGTCCATATGCCAAACATGATCTTTGTCAGCATGCACCTGCCCTTCGGTTGCCAGCAGATGGAAAGGCGCCAGTTTCAAATCGTCGAGCGAGTCCACCGGCCAGCAATACTGGCGATACGCCGCCACGAGCCTGGCAACATTGTCTTCGCGGCCCCGATATTTTTCTAAAACGTCGCCGAGTCCTGCCGCGGCATGGGCGTTCAAGCGGTTTGCCGTTTGTTGCAGCACCGCGACGGCACGCGGAAGCGAGGCGCGGCCCGCCGCGCCCACCGCCGCGTATTGTCCGCGCAGAAGCTCTTGCGCCTTGGCCGACCAAGGCATCAGCTCGCAATCGAGACAGACCCACTTAGTGTCGAGTTTCTCCCATACGCCCGCGGCGGTGAGGGCATCACCAACGCGCTCCAGAAACCGCCGCTCCAGGTCGGGCTCGTTGAAGAACCGCCGCCCGGTACGGGTATAGACAATGCCGATTTCATCCTCGGCCACTCCAAATCGCGTTCGGGCCACGGCCTCGTCGCGGCAGACGATGACGACCGCCCGAGAACCCATGTGCTTTTCTTCGCAGACGACCGCCGGGCAACCTTGGCTCCGGAAGTAGGCGAATGCCTCCGCCGGATGTTCCAGCATGCCTGGCCGCTGACTGGTTTCGGTGGGCGACATCGTGGGCGGCAGATAGATGAGCCATTTTGGGTTCGCGGCGAACCGACTCATTACTTCCAATGCCGCTGTGGCATTTTCTTCGCGAATGGTGACGTTCCCGCGCAATCGAGTCGAGATGATCCGCTTGCCGAGCACGTCGGCGGCGTCGAGCACGTCGTCGTGCAGTTGCTGTGAGGTGAGGGCCGGTGCCGACTCGCCTTCGGGCAAGAATGGCCGCGTCGGCGTACAGTAGGTTGCTTTGGCCGCAACCGACACGAACTCAAGCTCCGGGTAACGTAGGGCCGTGAGCTTGCCGCCGAACACGCAGCCCGTGTCGATGTTGACCGTGCGATTCAGCCACTCGGGTTCCGGCACCGGCGTGTGGCCGTAAACTACTCTCGCTGAACCACGGTAATCGGCGGCCCAGTTAAACCGGACCGGCAGACCAAACTCGTCGGTTTCGCCCGTGGTTTCGCCATACAAGGCAAAGTCGCGCACCTTGGCCGAACCCCGGCCCTGCATCTCGGCCTTCATGCCGGCGTGAGCCACCACCAGCTTGCCGTCGTCGAACACATAGTGGCTGACCAGCCCGTCGAGGAATTCGGCCAACCCCGTGCAAAACGCCGGCCGCACGTCTTCGGGCAGGGCATCGATCTCCTCCAAGCTATTCGCCAATCCATGCGTGATCTGAACATCTTTGCCCCACAGCTTTCGCAGGAGCTTCATGTCGTGGTTGCCGGGAACGCAGAGCGCGGCGCCGGCCTGCACCATATTCCGCACAACCCTGACGGCGTCGAGAATCCGCGGCCCGCGGTCAACCAGATCGCCCACGAAAACCGCGCGGCGGCCTTGCGGATGGGCGTATGCAGCGTCTCCCCAAAGCGGATCGGACGCCTCGCGCGGCAGGCGCACATATCCTAATTGCTCAAGCAGCTCGACCAGCTCGTCGGTGCAGCCATGAACGTCGCCGATGACGTCGAACGGCCCTTGGTCGCTCCTTTTGTCGTTCCAGAGCGGCACGCGTTCGATCGTCGTGGCCTCGACCTCTTCGACCGTTTCCAGCACAAATATGTGTCGGAAACCTTCGCGCTTGAGCGCCTTGAGCGAGCGGCGAAGCTGCGACCGTTGCTCCCGAACCACATGAGGCCCAAACGTGCGGTCGTCACGGCCGCGGTTGCGTTCGAGGCACACCGCATCGGGCAAGTTCAATACGATGGCCACCGGCAGGCAGTGGTACTTGCGGGCGAGCTGGACCAGCGGCGCGCGCGATTCCGCCTGAACGTTCGTCGCATCGACCACGGTCAATCGTCCTAACGCCAGCCGTTTGGCCACGATGAATTGCAGGACGTCGAAGGCGTCGTTCGTCGCGGCCTGACGGTTCGGGTCGTCGCTGACGAGTCCGCGGCAAACGTCGCTCGACAAGATTTCGGTGGGCAGAAAATGCCGGCGCGCGAAGGTACTTTTGCCCGACCCGCTGGCGCCAACCAGAACGACGAGGGAAAGATTAGGAATGCTGATTTGCATATGACAATGAAACCCACACTAACCCGAAGCGCAAGCGACGACTCTTCTGTCAT
>DATFDL010000645.1:0-15621 GCA_035252155.1 Pirellulales bacterium
AAATTCGCATTGCTTGGCGCAGGCTTGGGCGAAAACGCTGCCGGCGATTTCAAGCTGCGCGGGATCGACTCCCTCGGCCAGCTCGATCGCCGCGATCCAAGTGACCCTGCGTTCGTGTTCTTCGAGCGGCAGATCGGCGTACGCCGCGTGGTCGAAGTGCGTTATTGGTTCGGGCGACGATTTGAAATCGCCGACGACTTGATATTGCGTGCTTTTCTTGAGCCTGATCTGCGTTGCCACCGGGCCGCCGGATGCCTGGGTGATCGCAAAGATGTGCCATCCTTCGGCGATCTCGGCTGTCACCGATAAGATGCCAGACCGGCTGCCGCGATCGAACGTAGCTTTGGCCGACGCAGTGACCAACGCATCGTTCAAGCCACCGCCTAGAGGGTCTGCGATGCCCTGCTTTGCGCCGAACTGCGCATGCGATGGCGCGGCGGCGGCAAGCGCCAAAACACAAATGGCGCAGATACCGATGATCCACGAACAGCGATTCATCGCTCAAACCTCTGCAAATCGTCCGGGTGCAGTATAGTTGCAAAATAATGGTGCGGTCAACGCAAACGGCTGCGCGGGTTGATCTTACGTAGACCTCCTGCTAGCATCAAGCGAAGTATCCTTTCAATGGGCTAACCAAGGAGTCCGGCGATGTTGCGGCTTTCTGGCAACGGCTCGACGCATACGTGCGACGGCGTCACGCGACGCGATTTTTTGCAGGCGGGCATGCTCGGCGCCGTCGGGCTATCGCTGGCCGATCTGATGAGCGCCCAGGCCCAAGGCAATGTGGCGGCGGGCCACGACGAACGCTCAGTCATCATGATCTTCAACCTGGGCGCTCCCAGCCAGATCGACACCTGGGACCCCAAGCCCGAAGCCCCGGCCGAAATCCGCGGGCCGTTTAAGCCGATCAAAACCAACGCTGCGGGCATCGAAATCAGCGAAATCTTTCCGCGGATGGCCCAGCACGCCGACAAGTTTTCGCTGGTGCGAAGCTGCTACCACACGGCCGCCGCCGTGCACGACACCGGGCATCAGATGATGCAGACCGGCCGGCTCTTTACCGGCGGCATCATCACGCCGCATGCCGGCTGCGTGCTCAGTTATCTGCGCGGGCGGAAGAGCGACCTGCCGGCCCACGTGATTTTGCCCGAACCGATGGGCCGCACCGGTGGCAACCTGCCGCACGGGCAAGACGCCGGCTTTCTGGGCAAGGCGCACGATCCGTTCGCCCTGATGGCCGACCCCTCGCAGCCGAACTTTCAGGTGCCTGACCTGTTGCCGCCGGCCCAGATCGGCGAGGCCCGGCTCGACCGCCGCCGCCGGCTTCGGAGCATCGTCGACGACACGGTCAAAAACTTCGAGGCCAGCGATAGCGCCCAACTGCTCGACAGCAATTTTCAAGCGGCGTTCCGCTTGATGACCAGCGCCCAGGCCCGCGAGGCGTTCGACCTGTCGAAAGAGCCCCAGCAAGTGCGTGAGCGGTACGGCATGACGCGGTTCGGCCAATGCTGCCTGCTAGCTCGGCGGCTGATCGAGGCGGGCGTGCGGTTTGTGACCGTCAACACCTTCATCACGGTGTTCGACGAAATCACATGGGACATTCACGGCTCAAAACCGTTCACGTCGATCGAAGGCATGCGCGACATCGTGGCCCCGATGTACGACCAGGCGTATTCGGCCTTATTGGAAGATCTGGTCCAGCGCGGCATGCTCGGCAACACGCTCGTGTGCAATCTGGCCGAGTTTGGCCGCACTCCGCGGGTGAATCCGGCGGGCGGGCGCGACCACTGGCCGCAGGTCTGGACGCAGTATTTCGCGGGCGGCGGCGTGCAGGGCGGGCGCGTGGTCGGCCGCAGCGATCCCATCGGCGGCGTGCCGGCCGAGCGGCCCGTCGAGGCCGCCGAGGTGGTCGCCACCATCTTCCGCAGTCTCGGTCTCGATCTCGAAACCAAGTTGCCCGGCCCGCAATCGCGGCCCTTTCCGCTGGTGGATTTTGGCAAGCGGGAGATTGAGGAGTTGTTTTAGGTTTCTAGATTGAGGAGAGTTCTATGGAGCCAACGCCTTTGATCGTGGAGGAGGTCACCGATCCGATCGAGATTGCTCGAATCCACGCTCAGCACGCGCAGGCTCAGCGTAATGGGGCATGGCTCGAGAACCACTGGGGCGACCTCCTGCCGAGTGCGTTCGGCAAGTTCATCGCCATCGCCGGACAGGAGGCGCATATCGCCAGTTCCGCCGAAGAAGCGTGGGCCTGGGCGCGCACCGCTCATCCAGACGACCGGGGCGCCTTGGTCGAATACGTTTTGCCGCCGGGAGGACCGCGCTTCTATGCGAATCGTCGGTGAATGGCTCCTGTTTTCCTAGGTGTAACCGGTTCGTTTGCGGTCACATGCGGCGAGGCCACTTTGACATTCATCCTCGTACCAGCCTCTGGCGAAGACATAGTGATCAACGGGTGGAACTGGCGCCCAATCGTTGCGGCGCTAGTTCGCGCAGGCATCCTCACCGTGGGCGAACGTCAAGAGCGATGTCTTGCCCAGGGATGCGGCGGCTACATAACCGCTTCAGAGGCATTACAAGCTGCAGAACACATCGATGCTTTGATTTGTGGAATGCAGCCGAATCAACGTCTTTTGCGCGATGGCGAACTGACAGACAAGGTCATCGACTACAACCTGCCCATTTCGGATTGGGACGACGCGGAGACTTGGCAGAGATATTCGGCTCGTCACGATGTGTTGAAGGAATTCGCAGCGTTTTGTCGGCGATCAGGCGGCTTCGACGTGGTATGAGCAGAGACAAATGTCAGCCCAGGAGGGAGAGAGATCGTAGGTCGACGTTGTCTTTCGCCCGCTCCTAGGGGCTCACCAAAGTCGCCAGCGAGGCTTGGTCTTGCTTTTCCGGATTGAACGTGACCAACCCCTCCGCTTGAGCGGCGCGGAGGAGACGCTGGTCGGAGGCGACGAGGACCAAGTCGTCCCGCTGATTGCGCAAATGGTGTGCCACATCCAGTGCCACTCGAAGCATGATGGCGTCGGTTGCATTGATCGAGTGCGCCATGATGTAGGCGAAGGCATCAATCACGACGGCGTTGTCGAAAGCCAGCACGTGCTTGGCCGGCGACCGAATGATTTCGCTTTCCAGTTCCACGATGGCTTGGTTGTAGTCGGCAACAGAAAGGGCGCCTGCATTTCTTTTGCGAATCAGGACAGAAACCACTTCCGCCGCCCCGACGTTGAGCAGGAAGATATGATGCTCGGCCACGTTATCGAGAATGAAGTCGATGAGCGCCGAGCCCGTTTCAGGCGCGTAGCGCTTGGCCAGGGCGCTGCCGTCGAGAAAGAAGGATCGCATGAGGTTTATTCCTCACGCATGGCAATGAGATCGCGGCTGAAAGCATTGTTGTCGGGATTCATCCCCGTAGCGACCAGCCTTTGGCGGAACTGCTTGGCGCCCATGGCTTGGCCCTGAATGCCAAGGTGCTCACGAACTGCCTGCCAAGCCGCGATGGCGGCAGCATGTTGGGCGTGGGCCTCTTGGATCAGACGCGCGCCGCGGTCCGCGGAGCTTTGAGATCGGGACAATTCGGCCTTTAACTCGGCTACGTCTCGCTCCATAGCCGATAGCCGTTGTTCGAGGCTTTGCAGCGTTATCGCCATGATATAATCCAGTATAGTAGACAATTCCGCACGGGCTCCGCGAGAGCGGCCGGCTTGGATTTCTCGACGACCGTGGCGAGCTTTTCGGTGGCTTCGTTCTTTGAAAGTGCCGGCATTTCTCGACCTCTGCGTCTCCTGGATGAGATTCGAACGCATTAGATTCTATCACAGCGGCAGCGATTGAGACAAATCAATGTTCAATCTCACCCGCCGATGTACTTGGCATATACGGTGCGTGCGGTGGCGATGTCGTCGGTGCCGCCAATGATGGCGCGGCCATCGGCGAATATGGTGAGCGTGTAGGCGTCGATTTCCAGCCGCAACAGAAACGGGTTGCGCGTGACGCGACCGACGCCGGCTAGTTTTTCGGCCAGCGCTGGCAGCGAGAGCGCCGCGCCGCCGGGCGGGGCCAATTGCACGGCGTTGCGGCCACAGAGCACGGCGGTGTGCGTGCCGCGCTCGCCCGACAGCCAGACGAACTCGTGCCGCACGCAGGTCGGGCAATCGGCCCCTTCGCGCAGCCCGCCGGCCTTCATCGGCAAGAGCCGGTTTTCCCAGAGATCGAAGACCAAGAGCGACCGCTGCACCGCGTCGCGCCGGCCGCTGAGGATCTTGATCGCCTCCATCGCCTGAATCGACGCGATCACGTTGACGATCGGCCCCAAAATGCCGGCCGTGTCGCAGGTCTCGGTGGTGCCGGGCGGGGGCGCTTCGTGAACCAGGCAGCGCAGACAGGGCGTTTCGCCGGGCAAGATGGTCATGGTCTGCCCGCCCGCTCCGATGCAGCCGCCATAGACCCACGGAATGCCGAGCTTCACCGCGGCGTCGTTGATCAGAAACCGCGTCTCGAAGTTGTCGGTGCCATCGACGATGCAATCGACGCCTTCGAGCAGCTTGAGAATGTTGGTGTGATCGACGTCGGCGACAATCGGTTCGATTTCGATTTGCGAGTTGATGCGGCGCAGCTTGTTGGCCGCGGCGATGGCCTTGGGAAGATTGGCCGCCACGTCGTCTTCATCAAACAGCACCTGGCGTTGCAGGTTGCTGGTTTCGACAAAATCGCGATCGACAATCCTGAGCCGCCCCACGCCGGCGCGGGCCAATGCGTTGGCCAGCACGGTGCCCAGCGCCCCGCACCCGCAGACCAGCGCCCGGCCAGCCAGCAGCCGACGCTGCCCTTCTTCGCCCAGCTCAGGAAATCGAATCTGCCGGGAGTAGCGATCGAGGTTAGCCATGTGCTGTTTCGTGGGACGTCCGCCCAGACAGGAAAACTACGCCACCAGATAATCGACCAACGTCTTGAGAAGCCGTTTGTGGCGCGAGCCGGCAATCGTGCCAATCACCCTCCTTCATAGTCCGGATTCCTTTCCTTGAGGCAGTCCAGGGAATACTCGGGCTCCGCATCGCCGTATGCGCGTTCGAGGCATTCAAGTGCCAAACGCTCCCAATCCCCGCGTTCATCGTCGACGGCCGGAGGCAAGACGGTAACCACTAGCTTTGTGTTGGGCGTAAGAGGGAACGGATCATCAAGCAGGATCTGCTGGCCGTCAAAATGTGCCCGCAAGGTAATTGGTTCCATCGATCAGTCCTCGCTCCGGTGAATTTGCAGCTCTACCTACTAGTTTACACGGACGCGGGGACTTTGAAACCTAGCGTCGCTCAAACCAAAAACCCCGCGAACTCACCCAATTCCGCCAGGTCGCGCTGGAGAAGATCGCATTCCCGGCGGGCATCGGCCAGTTCATCGTGCCAGCCGGCCCGACGCCAAGCAATCACCGGCACGGAGGCGTCCGACGCCATCGCCGCGATGCGCTCAGCCGTTTCGCCTTCGCATACCAAGACGTCTGTTTTAAAATCCTGAACCCTGAACCCTGAACCCTGAACCCTCTGGCCTACCAATAAGTTCCGCGCGGCACGAGGACTCGCCCAATCGAAGCCAGCGCCGGCCGGCAACACCACCATCGCCACCGCCGGCCAGCGCGCCAGCCTCCGCAACTCGGCCGCCAACGATTCGCCTTCGCCGGCCAGTTCGGCGATCAGCAACACGCCCAGGCGGCTGGCTTCGGCACACAGCTCGTCGTCGGGCTGCTCGACGATCATCGCCAGATCGGCCGCCCGCCAATCGGCCAGCGGGCGTTCGGGCACTTCGCGCACGTCGACGCCGCGCGCCACCCAGCCGCGCCCCTCGAAGAGCAGCCGCCGCCGGTGCGTGCCCATGCGACGAATGCCCAGCAAGCGCTGGGCCGAAGCCAGCACTTGGTCGCCCTGGCGCACTTGCAGCTCGACTCGATACAAAAACGGCAGCTCGGTGGTCCAGAAGCACGGATCGGGCACGACGGCCTCGGCCAGCAGCGCCCCGCCCGCCGATACTCCGGCAGATTTCGCTCGTAACGGAATGGTTGCCGAAAGCGTCTGCGAGTACGGGCATGTCGGCCCGATCACCCGGCCGGTCAGCCGGGAATTGTCTGTAAGATCCTCATCGAGCAACCGCGCATAGACTCGCGCCGCGGCGTTGTTGGCCTCCCCAAAAAAAATTTCCAGTCGATCGTCGAGCATAGCTTCAGCCTACCCTTGGAAAATGTGGCACAGTCGCCTCGACTGTGATCCGTCGCCTACGGCGGCGTTGACAGCGCCACAGCCGAGGGCGGCTGTGCCACACGACCTATGCCAGCGACTCACAATTAGGACACTATCCAAAATCGGTCGAAGCAGCCATACTTAGCGTGTCCCACCGAACGTCTCCCGCCCGCCCAAAGGTCCCGCCCTATGACGCTCGCCGCTCGACCGCACAGCCATCGTCGCGGATTTAGTCGCCGTGAGATTTTGCAGGTCGGTTTTTCCGGACTGCTGGGCCTCAACTTCAGCCACATGCTCGGGCGAGCTGCCGCGGCAGAGAACCGTGCGTCGCACTTCGGCCAGGCCAAGTCGGTCATTTTAGTCTTTTGCACGGGCGCACCCGCCCATCAGGATATTTGGGACCTCAAGCCCGAAGCGCCGGCCGAAGTGCGCGGCGAATTCAAGCCGGCCGACACCAACGTGGCGGGCGTGCAAATCACACCGCATCTGCCGCGGCTGGCGAAGCAGGCCGACCGCTATGCCATCGTGCGCAGCATGACGCACAGCCTGCCCGGCCACGAGCAGGCGACGCACTTTGTGCTCACCGGCGTCAACGAGCTGCCCGCCGGCGCTACGCACATGGCCAGCCGCAACGACTGGCCCTGCTACGCGTCCTGCGTGCAGTACCTGCGTCCGCGCGGCGATGGCCTGCCGTCGGGGGTCATGTTGCCCACCTACCTGCATAACGGCTATGGCTTCTCCGGCCAAAACGGCGGTTTCATGGGCAGCGCGTTCGATCCCTGGCAGCTCACGCGCGATCCCAACGCCGCCGACTTTCGGCTGACCGAGCTCGACCTGTTGCCCGGCCTCACGGTCGATCGTCTCAGCGACCGCCGCCGGTTGTTGGCCGGCCTCGATGCGGAGCGCCGCGACCTGGCCGAAGTAGCCACCGCCCGCGATCTTTCGGCTCGCATGCAAAACGCCTACACGCTGCTGACCGACAACGCCCAGTTTCGCGCCGCGTTCGACTTGCAGAGCGAGCCCGCCGAGTCGCGAGATCGCTACGGCCGGCATCTTTTCGGGCAATCGCTGCTGTTGGCCCGCCGGCTCGTCGAGGCCGGCATGCCCGTCGTCCAGGCCAACATGGGCTCGATGAACAATTGGGACACGCACGGGCAGAATTTCCAGCAGCTTAAAGATCGCCTGTTGCCGCCGCTCGATGAGGGGCTGTCGGCCCTGTTCGACGATCTCCAAGCTCGCGGCTTATTCGACCAGACGCTCGTAGTGGTGGTGGGCGAGTTCGGCCGCACGCCGCAGATCAACGCCACGGCGGGCCGCGATCATTGGTCGGGCGTCTTCAGCGCGGTCTTTGCCGGAGCCGGCGTGCGCGGCGGCCAGGTGATCGGCGCCAGCGACGCCCAGGCCGCCTGGCCCGCCACCCGGGGCTGGTATCCGGCCGATCTTGGCGCCACGGTCTACAGCGCCTTGGGCATCGACCCCGGCAGTCAAATCGTCGACCGCCTCGGCCGTCCGCATCGCATGAATGGCGGCGAGATCATCGCGCCGCTGTACGGCTAAAGGGGCGAAGCGACGTATTGTGTCGCGCCGCGCGAAATTCAATGTTGTAGCCGGCGGCGCTGAGGGCTTCGCCCTGATGTTATTCATTTTGGGTTTATGCGATGGACGACGGCGTCTACATTTGCACCTGGAGCCGGTCCAACGACGGGTTTTCTTTATGGGTGAAGTCGCGGCCGCGAATTCGCGCTTCGGGTCCGACCTATGCCGAAGCCGAAGAGCGGCTGATCGAAGCCATCCAACAAGCCGGGGGGGCAATGCATGCGGTTTTGGAGTTCGATCCGCCACTGCCCAGGTCCACCTTGGACGAGAAATACGGCAGCCCCGAGTTGCATTTGATCGGCGGCGACGATCGGTTCGAGACTGACGCACCACGATGGAGCTGGACCGACACTACAAAAGAAACCGAAGACTATCTTCGATGGCTCGATGGTTTTTACGACAAGCCGTTTTGCCGGAAGTGCAAACAGAGTCCCGGCCGGCGCAACGGCAAACCCCTCACAATCGCGTACTCCCCCGGCCAAGGGGACGGCGCGTTTGGCTCCCCAGGCAGGCACGGCACACCAAATCAGCAAATCGTAAGTGAAGAATTTCTCGACTTGCTCACGGAGGACGAGAAACACAGATTGGAGTTCCAGCCGGTTATCCGCAAGGGTCGCAGGAAATTCTTCGAACTAGTCGGCCCGGAGGGGCCGCCTCACGTCGCAGTCGCTGGCATGAAGATCAGCGGCTGGCGATGCACACAATGCGATTATCGGACTTGGAGCTATTCGGTTGAAGGAATGGCGATCACGCACTTTGTAGCACAGTCGGATTTGCCAGACCGTATACACGGCGTATTTACCGTTGGCATCTTCCCAGAGATTGAACTGGCTGTCACAGGGCCTCGCTGGAAAGAAATGCTTGGGCGGAAAGGAACTCGCGGTTTTGTAAGCCAGCTCCTGGGCGTTGCCCCTGACCATGAGGTAGTTCGGCGTCCTACGTTGCCGGAGATAAAAAAACCGACTAAACCGGCTTGGTGGTAGAGCGGTGTAGGGCGGGCCGTTAGTGCGACGCCTGAGGATCAATGCAGCCCGATGGTGGGACTCGTTTCACTCGTCCCACCCTACGGCCTTGCCATGCTACGGCTTTTAGCGACTGGCGCCGCAATCTGCTCGGGCGAAATCTGCAACACGCTGTAGGGGTGTAGCGCGAGTATATACACGTTGCCGTCGCGGGCCTCGCAGACGCCCATCGTTACGTACTGCGTGGTCGTCGTGCCGTCTTTCAGCTTGATAAATCCGGCGTGGAAGGGCAGCGTCTTGCCCGAGGCGTCGGTGAACTCGGTGAAATCGGGATTGGCGATCGCCACCGTGCCCAAGTCGACGGGTGCGGTGTCGCCGGGCCGATAGCGCACCAGGTGCAACAGTTGAATACCGTCTTTCTTTTCGGTGATCGCGCACCAGGCCGCGCCCGATGGCCCGACGCACATCGCCCGGCAATCGACGCTTTCGGCCCCGGCGATCAGCTCGCCCAGGCGCCGGCCCGCCAGCGTGTCGCCCTCGGCTGTCAGGTCGTAGGCATAGAGCGCGTTGCCGGTCATCGGTTGCGCGTAAAGCGTTTTGCCGTCGGGCGAGATGTCCCAATTGATCGGGTCGGGGTTTTCGGTCAGGGCCAATCGGCTGGCCGGCGTGGGCGGGCTGCCGTCGATGGTTTGCTTCAAGAGTTCGATGTTGTCGGAACGCGGATCGTAACGCGCGATGTCGCCGCCGAAAATCGGGTGATATGCCCGCCCCAAATAGTCGACCACGATGAAGCCGTAAAAGTGCTCGGTGTCGATCAGCGGCCGATACTTGCCCGTCTCTAGGTCGAGGATCAAAAAGATTGCATTCTCGCCCGGCCCCGGTCGATGGTCGGAGCAGGTCGAGACGTAGGCCACGCCGCGGGATTCGTCGGGCGTGATGCTGTTGATCCCCTGGTGAGGCACCGGAATCGGATAGACCTTGGTCTGGCCGGTTGATGGGTCGTAGACCATCGGATAGCCACCGGGATAATCTTCGCGCTTTTCGTCCTTGCTGGGATATCCTTGCTTGGTGCCGAAATAAATTTTGCCGCTGGCGCCCACGTTGTTGCGGGTGTGAATCTTGGCTTGCGATCCAAAACCCTTCAGGTCTTTGCCGATGGTCCTGTGGGCATCGACCACGACTCGCATCTGCTTTTCCGCGGGATCGAACTCGACCAGCCACGAGTTGACGCCGTTGGCGTGCGTGCCGATATAGAGCCGGCGATTATGCCCTTCGACGATCGAAAAATAACCCTCGCCTTCGGTGGCGGTTTCCTTGGGCACTACATACGCGGTCGCCTGCAGCCATCGCCGGGGCGACTCATCGGCGGCCGCCGACCGGGCGACCGAATGCGGGGCCGTTGCGAGTAATGCAAAGAGGCTGATCGCGGTCAATCGATGCATAACGCCTAACCTCGGGTAGCAGATTTCGTGAAAGGTGCCTCGGAGCCAGCGGTGGCTGGTGCAGAGCCGCGCCAAGGGACTTGTTTAGCGGCAACGCTGTGCCGCGGCGATGCCCCGGCGGCGCAACCACCGGGGCATCGCTGGCCACAAAGCCGAATGGTAACGGCCGGCCGAAGTTCGGCCAGCTTCTGCCCCAGCCACCAAATTGTATCGTTATCATTCCTTGCGAATGGAATCTCCGAAGTAGCTTAAACCTCGATGCTTACACTTCGTTCAGCGGCTCGGTGGCGTCGCCAAATTGGTCGAGCCGCAGGTTCATCTTGTCCATGATCGACATGTACAGCCGGCACATCTGGCGGTTGGGGTTCTGGCGATAGTCGAGCACGCGGCCGGTGGCGATGCGGCCGCCGCCCCGACCCAACAAGATCACCGGCAACTGCGTGGCGTCGTGGCTGCCGGTCATCATGCTTGAGCAGAACATCAGCATGGTGTTGTCGAGCGCGGTTCGCTCGCCCTCGCCGACGGCGTCGAGCCGCCGGGCGATGTAGGCCACCTGCTCGAGGAAAAACTGGTTCACCTTCAGCCAGTCGGCGGTGTCGGAGTGCGACAGCAAATGGTGGATCATGTAATCGACCCCCAGGTGCGGAAACCGCAGCGACGAGTGGTCGTTGTTCAGCTTGAGCGTGCAGAGGCGCGTCGTGTCGGTCTGAAAGCCGAGCACCAGAATGTCGCACATCAGCCGCATGTGGTCGGCGATGTTTTGCGGAATGCCTTCGGGCGGGCGCGGCATGTCGGGCCGGTCGAGCGTGGGCCGCCAGCCTTGCAGCTCGCCCTGCTGGCCGGCCGTCTCGATGCGTTGCTCGACGTCGCGCACCGAATCGAGATATTCGTCGAGCTTGCGCTGGTCGGCCGCGCTGATTTCGCGGCGCAGGTCGCCTGCGTCTTCGAGCACGGCGTCGAGCACGCTCTGGTCGCCCCGGCCGGCGCCTTCCTTAAACAGCCGGTCGAAAGCCAACGCCGGGTAAAGCTCGAGCGGCGTCGGCGTGGTCGGCGAGGTCCACGAGATATGCGAGCTATAGAGCATCGAATAGTTCTTGTGAACCGACGGATTCGACTTTTCGCAGCCCAGCACCAGGCTGGGCACCTTGGTCGATTGTCCGCGGCGCTGGGCCAGCAACTGATCGACGCTCGTGCCCGAGCGGATCTCGCCGCCCGATGCCAGCGGCGCGCCCGACAGCAAGTTGCCGGTCTGCGAGCTGTGGATATTGCCCTTGAGGGCCTGCTCGTTGTACAGGCCGCGAATGAAGAGCAGCTTCTCGCGAAAATCGGCTAGCGGGGCGAGAACCTGCCCCAGTTCCATGTTTTTGCCTTCGCCCTTGGCCCACCACTCGCGGCCGTGAAAACCGTTGCCCGCAAAGAGCACCGCCAGTCGCACCGGCGGTTCGCTGCCAGGATGGCGGACGTTCGGTTCATCACCCCAAACAGGCAGCGATTCGAGCCACGGCAGGGCCATGCTGACGCCCAGGCCACGGAGCAGAGTGCGGCGGGAAAAGTGGTGCATGGAAGGGACTCGGGGCTAGGATGGTGGCTGGGGCTGGGGGTTTTCTTGGATCCGGAGGATGGCCTTCTAGGCCGTCCATCCACGACTCTCGACGGCCTAGAAGGCCATCCTCCGATGTTTGTCGCCTCCGCGAAACGGCGCTACTTTCGCGGAGCGAAAGGCGACTTTACTCCTCATACGCCGTGTCGCGGCCGCGAATTTCGCGGAATTGGCGGCTGCGGATAATCAACTCCAAGGCGGAAAGTACATGATAGCCGTTCTGCCCAAGCGCCGCTTGCATTTCGGCCAGCAGCGGCTCGTCGGAAAGCTGGACCTCGCGGCCCAACGCATATCCTAGCAACTTTCGGCAGAATTGCCGCACAAATGCGTCGCGGCGGACGGTGAGCAAGTATTGCCGCAGGCCCTCGATGCCGTCGAATTCCTGCCCGTCCATCGTCCGCACGCGGGTGTTGATCGGGCGGTCACCCAGGTCTTTGTCGCGGCGCCGGCCGATGGCGTCGAACGTCTCGAGCGCAAAACCCATCGCGTCGATCCGCTGATGGCAAACCGCGCACTTCGGATCGCTGGAGTGCTTTTCGACAAGCTGCCTGACGGTCAGCCCTTCCAGCCCGACTTCGTCGGCGGGCAGTTGCGGCACATCCTTGGGCGGGCGCGGCAGCCGCTCACCCAGCAGAACCTCGCTGATCCAATTTCCGCGTAAAATCGGGCTGGTGCGCGAGGCCCCCGACTGCGTGGCCAGCGTGGTCGCCTGGGCCAACATGCCGCCACGGGCAAACTGTTTTACGCCCTCGACGCGACGCCATTGCGGCCCGCTTACGCCGGGTATGTCGTAATGCCGGGCCAGCTCCTCGTTGAGGAATGTGTAATCGGCGTCGAGAATGCCGAGCACCGAGCGGTCGTTTTGAAACAGGTCAGTAAAGAACTGAATCGACTCTTCGTACATCGCGCCACGCAGGGCGGCGAACGTCGGAAAATGGCGGTCGCTCTTTTCATCCAGGTTTTCGAAGTCGTGAATGTGCAACCACTGGCAGGCAAACTCGGTGGCCAGCCGCCGCACCCGCGGGTCGCGCAACATCCGCCGGGCCTGTTGCACCAGCACGTCGGCATCGGCTAGCCCGCCGGCCGCCGCCACCTCTCGCAACTCGGCGTCGGGCATTGAAGACCACAGAAAATAGCTCAGCCGGCTGGC
Source organism: Pirellulales bacterium (assembly GCA_035252155.1). Taxonomy (GTDB): domain Bacteria; phylum Planctomycetota; class Planctomycetia; order Pirellulales; family JAICIG01; genus JAICLL01. The sequence goes on from DATFDL010000645.1 coordinate 12,987, forward strand.
GAGCTCCCAGCCGTCCACCGGGCCTTGCCCCGCCCCCGGCCCTGGCCGCTCAGCCCGATACAAAAACGCCGGCGAAACCAACACTCGGGCCAGCAACAGGCGAATCGCTTTTTCGTGCGGTAGGTCTTCGCCGCGCAGCCTGGCGTAAAGCTCGCGGAGTTTTTGCGCCTCGGCACCGGTCACAGGACGGCGGTAGGCAAGCGAGGCGAACTCGATCAAGGCGTCGAGGTGCTTTGGCTCGATGTCGATGAGCAACTGCCGGAACGCCGCCGCCCGCTGGTTGATCGAATCGCGCAGCGGCTCGAACACCTTGGGATCGGCGTCTTGAGTGGCGAACTCCAGCAGTTGCGCATATCCGTCGACCAGCGTCAGGGCGTCCTGGCTGATGTAATGCAGCTCGTCCCACAGCCGGTCGAGCCGCGCTTGCTGGGCCTCGTCGAGCATCAAGCGAACAAGGTGATGATCTTCGCGATAGAACAACGTGAGCGTGACGACTTCGTCGACCGGCACGATCTTGGTGTAGCACAGCGCGGCGGGAAACAATTGGCGGAAGTCATCGAACGCTCGATCCCACCGCGCCCGCGCGGTGCTGCCGTCGATGACCACGATCGGCACGCCGAATGAAACATTGCGGTTGTCGCCGGTCCATGGTCCGCTGACCGCGGTCACTTGCACAGTGCTGGGAGTCAATTCGGTGGGGCGTGTCACTTTGCCTGCCACGGCCTGCAATTGCACGCTGCCCTCGACGCCCGTTCGCGTGTCGAGCACGCCGGTGGCGACCAGCTCGGCGCCCGCCGCCAGATCGGCCGGCAGACGAAACTCGACAACCGACGGCGCACGCACGCAGAGACTTTCCGCGTCGATCGCCGCGCCGTCGGGATGCTTGCCGAAGAGCTGCGGGTCGAGGCCCCATGGCCGACTTTCGCTCCGCGAGAGATCGCCGTTTTGTTGCCTTTCGCTACGCGAAAGATCGCTACTTTCGCGGAGCGAAAGGCGACTCTGGGCCGCGCCCAACAGCGGCCCGCTCAGCGAGGAAAGCTGCTTAACGAGTGCCGCGTCGGCTGGCGGCGTTTGCTCGTCCGCGCCGCCGGTCAGTAGCTTTTGCAGCCTGCCGGCGAGTTGTTGCTTGGTTTCCGCGTTTGTTGCCATTTGCCACTGGGCCAAAAGCGAGCCGGCCGGAATGACGTGATCGGCCGGCCCGGCCGCGGCGTCGGGCTCGCTGAAAAAGTTCCAGACGCCCGGATTGCCAAAGCGATCGGCGTGCGGATTGCCCGCCTGAACGTCGGGCGAGACATCGTCGGCCAGATTCCAGACTTGACTGCCGTCGCCACTGCCGATGAGCTTCAGGTCGATGGCCGTAAGATCGCACGAATGATTGCCGCCGCGTGGGCCGACGAGCAGCGCCACCACGTCGCCGGCGTGGACAGCGAGCGCGTCGATTGGATCGACCGTGACGGGCGTGCCGCCCTGGGCCACGCCGGTGGCCAGCCGCCGGCGCGTCGCCCCGCGGCGCAACTCAAGCGTCCAGGTGACGCCGTTGCCGCACTCCGGGTGCGCATGTGCGACGGTCGCGTCGACGCGCAAGGTGGTCGAGACCGGGCTGCGCCAACCGACCGCCGCGCGAAGCGTGGGTGATGGATGCACCGCCACGCTGTGGGGCTTCATGTTGCCGGGGATGCGAACGTGCTGATCCGAAGAGTTGGCCACCAAGAGCGGCGTTTCGTTTTTGCCCCAGCCTTGGATGAAGGCGTAACCCGCGGCATTTTTGATCTTCGTATCGAAGTGCCCACTGAGCTCCACCGCCCCGCCCGTGCCGATTCCGAGGTATTCGAGCCAGGCACGCAGCCCTTCAACTTCCAATCCATGCTTGGCGGCCAGCTCGGCCGGATCGGCATTGCCCTGCACCGCGGCGGCTTCGTCAGCCGCCGCGAGATAGTCGCTGGTTTTGGCAAAAATCCGCTGGCGAAGCGACTCCGATTCTTGCAGGAACGTGCGGACATCGCGCAGCAACAGATCGGGGCGGCCAGGCGCCACCAGCCGAGGCGATTGCCAAACTACATAGTCGTGCTCGTTACCATCGCCCGCGTCGCCGGCCACCAGGCTGAGCGTGACCTCGCTGGCGTCGGGGGCGAGGGGAATCTTGAAACGCACCTCTTGCCTGCCGGCCAACGGGCTGATCGGTTCGAGCCAGGCCTTCGGTCCGCCCACCTTGCCGATATGCCCGACGGTGCGGAACGTCCACAGTCCTTTTTGCCAAGCGGCGACGTCGGCCGCCAGTTCCATCGCCGCCTCTGGCTTGGCGGCGCGCCAGCGGGCGCGTAGCCCGTCGAGCAACTGCGATCGCTCGGTAGAAGTCAGACTATTCCAGAGCAGAGCCAAATATTTGGCGTTCAATCCGCGCTCGCGGGCCACGGTGTCGAGAGTCTTGCTGCCAGTCAGGAGCAACTCGCGCTCGGCGAGCGTCGCGGCCAAATATCGCTCGACCGGCAGACGGCCGCCTTCGTTGGTGTTGAACACGATGCCTTGCAGATTTACCGTGTCGCCGCCGCCTGTGTCGCTGAACTCGCGATAAAAGTCGCGAATGCGGGCCAGCGTCTCATCGGTCCAATCGCGCCGCGTCTTGTGGGGCGAAAAC
>DATFDL010000646.1:0-48509 GCA_035252155.1 Pirellulales bacterium
ATCGTTACGCTCACCGGCGGGCTTTCTGCCGCCCTCGCGCTGGGCTATTTGACGCACCGCTTGGGGCTGTCGCCCATTGTCGGCTATCTGCTGGCGGGCATCGTGGTCGGGCCGGCCAGCCCCGGCTTTGTCGCCGACGAACATCTCGCCGGACAAATGGCCGAGGTCGGAGTCATTCTGCTTATGTTCGGCGTGGGGCTTCACTTTCGTGTCGAAGATCTGTTGGCGGTCCGCAAGGTGGCCCTGCCCGGCGCTTTGTTGCAAATTGCGGCGGCGGCCGCGGTGGGCGCAGCGGTCACTCGTCTCGCCGGCTGGACCTGGTCGGCCGCGATTGTGTTCGGTCTGTCGATGTCGGTGGCCAGCACCGTGGTGTTGACCCGCGTACTTGGCGAGCGAAACGCGCTCCACACGCCGCTGGGACATCTGGCCATCGGCTGGCTGGTAGTGCAAGATCTGTTTGCCGTCTTTGCCCTCATTCTGCTGCCGCCGCTCTTTGCAGGCGGCACGACCGATGTCGCTCACCTAGCTGTGTTCGCGGGCGTGGCGGCCGTAAAAATCGCCGCTCTGGCCGTCGTCGTGCTGGTGGTCGGCGGCCGGGTCATTCCCTGGGTGCTGCGTCGCGTCGCCCAGCAACATTCGCGCGAGTTGTTCACGCTCACCGTGCTGGTGGTAGCGCTGGGAAACGCCGTGGGCGCGGCCAGGCTATTCGGGGTATCGATGGCGCTAGGGGCTTTTTTAGCCGGCATGGTGGTAGGCCGCTCCGATTTCAGCCTGCGGGCGGCCACCGACGCCCTGCCGATGCGCGACGCCTTTGCCGTGTTGTTCTTTGTATCGATCGGCATGCTGTTCGACCCCGCCTTCATGCTCAAATCTCCGGGGCTGGTGGCGGCCACGCTGGCCGCCGTGATGATCGGCACACCGCTCATTACGTTCGGCGTGGTTTCGGTGCTGGGCCTCTCGACGCATTCCGCCCTGCGGATGGGCCTGGCTCTGGGCCAGATCGGCGAGTTCTCGTTCATCCTCGCCCGGCTAGGAACGGCGCTAGGCATTTTGCCCGACGATGCCTTGCACAACATCGTGGCCGTGTCCATTCTGTCGATTTCGCTGAACCCCCTGGTATTCCGATTGGCCGACTCGCTCAGCTCGTGGCTACGCCGCGGACGTGCCGCCGCTCAGCTTGCCAGCGCGATCGAATATGAGTCGAATCGACCTGAGGACGATGACGGGCGGCACCGGGCCGTAGTGGTTGGCTATGGTCCCGTCGGGCGGACGCTGGTGCGCCTGCTCCGCGAGAACGGCATCGTGACCACGATCATCGAGATGAATCTCAAAACAGTCGAGCGTCTCAAGGCCGAAGGGGCGACAGTCGTCTACGGCGATGCCAATCATCCGGAGACGCTCTGCAAAGCCGGCGTTGCTCAAGCCCGGGCCTTGTTGCTGAGCGCGTCGGGCCTGACCGAGGCCAAGGAGATCGTGCGGATGGCCCGCTCGCTGAATCCCAACATCCGCATCCTCGCGCGGTCGGCCTATTTGCGCGAGCGGGCAGAGTTGCGGCAAGTCGGCGCCAACGAAGTTTACGCCGAGGAAGGCGAAGTGGCCTTAGCGATGACCGAATCCGTGCTTCGCAAGCTCGGCGCCACGCCCGACCAGATCGACCGCGAGCGAGACCGGGTGCGCGCCGACCTGTTTGGAGAGCCGGCTGCCAAGGGAAACCATGCGACGATTAGGGGCGAATCGCCACCAAGCGCTCCCGACGCGGAAACCAGCGATTCGCCGTCGCGGCAGTAATCGCTCAATCGCAACGGCGCTTGAACGAAAAATCAATACCGCCCGATCTCGAACGCGACTTAGCGAAATATCGCGTTGGGCGTGCGCGAGATTTGCTAGGAGTTGATCGGGCGGATGTTGTAGCTACTTGTTCATCCTTTCGCGGCAAGGGGGGCACGACGCCAGCGTAAAGAGTACCAATTCTTCGCCCGTCACGGTGCTGATGTCGTGGTGCATGCTCAGCACGTTGACGCCGGTAATGCCCTCGACCATGGCTTCCATCAACGGCCGCGCGGTTTCCAGCAGGTGCGTCCTCACTTGTTTGAGCAGATCTCTGCCCTTGTCGGCGGGCAGCGCCTGGACCAGGTGCTGCTCGGCCGCGGTCAACACGCCCTGCAGCCGCACCACCACCAGGTCGCCTAATAAATGCGCCCGAATGTCCTTCGGCCCGCGACCCATGTGTTCCACCTCGAAGCGGCTGAGTCCTTCAGCGATCGCTGCCTCGATTTCGCCTTGGGTTTTCATCGCCAACTCGCCGTGTGTGCCGCGGTGTAACGGTACGGTATCGTACCACGCGCTAACAACCAACGGGAGCATGTTAACTGGCACTGCCCTATGTTTTCATTTCCACCAGGCTGACCACTTGCTTTCGTCGGCCCAGCCGGTTAGCATGCTAACTGCTCACGGAGCGTCGTCGATGGCGCGCTCTGTGGCAAGACGAGCAAAATCAGCGGAAGACCAGTTTAAGGAAAGCCCGCCGCTGGGCGTTCCGTTTAAGGGTAAGCCGACGCGGCCGATCGCCCCTGGGCAATCGGCCATGTCGGCTTTTTTTGTGGCTGTGCCGCTGGGCGGAACACGCTGCGACGAGCCAAGGTGGCTGAGTACGACGCACAGCCTGGAAGGAGACAGTATGGAAACGACTCGAAGTTCGCGGATGGCGTCGCAGCCGCCGCCGGCATCCGATCAGCCGCCCGCGCGCAGCGCCGACGGGAGCGAGGTGCGCGAGTCCGAGTTCCGCTATCGCCGGCTGTTTGAGACCGCCCCGGACGGCATCCTCCTGCTCGACGCCGATGACGGCAGAATCGCCGACGCCAATCCGTTTCTGTGCGAGTTGCTCGGTTATTCGCGGGCCGAGCTGCAAGGCAAAGAGCTTTGGCAAATTGGCCTGGTCGAAAACATCGCGGCCAGCCAGGCCGCATTTCAACGACTGCAACAGAACGGCTACGAGCGCCGCGAAGATCTGCCGCTGAGGAACCGCGGCGGAGCACAGATTGAAGTGGAGTTCGTCTCGAATGTCTATCGCGCCGGCAGCGAGAGCGTCATCCAGTGCAATATTCGCGATGTCAGCGACCGCATGCGCGTGCAAAAAGAAAGCAGCCGACTGGCCGCCAATCTGGCCGATGCCTACCGTCGCAAGGACGAGTTTCTGGCGATGGTATCGCACGAGTTGCGCAACCCGCTCTCCCCGATTCTCAATGCCGTCGGCATTCTGCGCCAGCAGGGAGAAGCAAACCCGCTCGAACACGAGGCGGTAAACATCATCGAGCAACAGACCGTCCAGCTCGCACGAATCATCGACGACCTGTTGGAAATCTCTCGGATCGGCACGGGCCGGGTCCATCTGCGGCGCCTGGCGGTCGAGCTAAACGGGCTCGTCCAGCGCACGGTGGCCGCGGCCCGCCCACTGATGGAAGTGCGGGGCCAGCGATTTTCGACGTCGCTCGAAACCCACCCCATTTGGCTGAATGCCGACCCGGACCGCTTGGTGCAGGTCGTGGTCAACCTGCTCGACAACGCCGCTAAGTACACCGCCGAGGGCGGGCAAATCACGTTGACGGTCCGTCTCGAAGGCGACTGCGCCGTAATTCGCGTTCAGGACACCGGAGTCGGCATTGAGCGCGCCCTGCTGCCGCGCGTTTTTGAATTGTTCAGCCAGGGCGAGAGTTCGCGTGAGTGCGCGCACGGCGGCTTGGGCATCGGCCTGGCGCTTGTGCGGCACCTCGTCGAGCTGCACCAGGGCAGCGTCGCGGCAGAAAGCGACGGTCCGGGCCTCGGCAGCCAGTTTGTCGTGCGCCTGCCACTGACTGCCGTGCCATCATCGCCTCAGCACCATCGCCCGCCCACCGCTAGCAGGCAGGCGCAGGCGGGCAGCCGCGTGCTCGTGATTGACGAAGACAAAGACCGAGCCGATGGCGCGGTCGCGCTGTTGCGGCGGTTCGGCTTTGAGACGCGGGGGGCGTATACAGTCGCCAGCGGCGTCGCGACGGCGCTGAAGTTTCAGCCGTGCGTCGTGCTGCTCGACGTGGCCTTGCCCGTCATGGGCGGATTCGAGGTGGTGTGGCGTCTGCGGCAAGAACCGAAATCGAAGGCGGTGCCGCTCGTCGCCCTGACGGACGACGGCGACGAGCGCCACCAGCGTGCTTTGCGTGAGGCGGGTTTCGACCATCACCTGGTCAAGCCGGTCGATCCGACCAAGTTACTGGAATTCTTGGCGGAATTCATCGCGCCCCAAACCACCGCGGCCGTATAATGCGGGTGATGAGCAGCCCCACTGACCTAATCGTTGAATCCGTGCTCGAACTGGCGCGACAAAAGGATCTTTCTTCCGACGTGGCGATTCTCTGCCGCGCAGTCCTGCATCTTTACAAACAGACGGGGCAACTGAAAAGCGACTCGTTGGAAGCGTTCGAGCAAATTGAGCAGCTCGACCGGCGGCAAGGACCGGGCGACGAGTGAACTAGTGCTGCCTTTGTATCTGGCGGCCTCTTTGCGGGCATGGCGTCGCATTTCCATTGGTTGCGGCAGATGGGAACGGCGCATGGGCGCATGTCGATATTTGCCCTATCTATTCGCCGAGGCGAGGTATAGGATCAACTACGAAGTCGTCGGACGACTAGATCAAGGGCAATCCGGCCGTGTGCCGGGAGGCCCGTTTTATAAGTAAGCCGACGTGGTGGGACGCCTCGCGTTGTCCCGCCACGTCGGCTTTTTTTTGCCGCGATGGTCCGCGGCCAATCGCAAAGCAGACGCAAATTGCAGGAGGTTGCCGATGGCCACCGCTCGACCGTTATTCCTATCGACATATCCACCCGAGGAATGCGGCCTGGCCACGTTCACGCGAGATTCGGCCGACGCGGTCGATGGCGCAGCCGGCAGCCCGATCTCCTCGGTGGCGGCCATCCGCAAGACAGGACCGCGCTCGTATGACGACCCGCGCGTCATTCACGTCGTCGATAACGACCACTACGACGCCTACCGACTGGCCGCCGAAGTGGCCAACGACGGACCGTGCGACGTGGTGAGCCTGCAGCACGAGTTTGGCCTGTACCCAGGAGCGTGGGGCGGGCGCGTGCTCAGCTTCGCGCGCGACTGCCGCAAGCCACTGGTCACCACGCTGCACACGCTGCTCTCGGCGCCCGAGCCACTACCGCGCCGGATCATCCAAAAGCTGGCGGCTGCCAGCGACGCTGTCATCGTCATGACCGAAAGTGCCGCCCGGCTGTTGCGCGAGGTTTACGACGTTCGCGCGACGAGGGCGCATGTCATTCCTCACGGCGTGCCGGTGGTCGCTCACGACGACAATGAAATTTATAAGGCCCGGCTGGGGCTGTCGGGCCGGCGCGTGCTCTGTACGTTCGGACTCATCAACAGCGGCAAAGGGCTGGAATACATGATCCAGGCCATGCCGCCGATTGTGGCCGCCTACCCGGACGTAGTGTATCTCATCGTCGGCGCCACGCATCCCCAAGTGAAACGGCAAGAAGGGGAGGTCTATCGCGAAAGGCTGGTCGAGATGGCCGTGAGGCTGGGGGTCGGTGAAAACGTGCGCTTCGTCAACCAATATCTGCAGCTCTCCGATCTGCTGGCCCACTTGCGAGCTTGCGACGTCTACATCACTCCCTATCCCGGCAAAGACCAAATCGCCAGTGGCACCTTGGCCTATGCCATGGCGGCCGGCCGCGCGATCGTGAGCACGCCCTACGTCTACGCGGCAGAGGTTTTGGCCGACGGGCGCGGCTTGCTTGTGCCCTTTTGCGAAAGCGACCGTCTCGCCGAGGCCACACTCGGATTACTCAATGACGAGGCCCTGCGCCGCGAAACCGAACGCCAGGCATACCAATACGCCAAACCCATGTTTTGGCCAAACGTGGGCCGGCAGTACATGGACCTTTTTCAGCAGGTCGCATCGAAGCATCGGGGGCGACGCGCCCGGCTCGAACGCGTTGCATTCGTCGCGGCCGACGGCCAGCACGGCACACCGCTCATGCACGGAGGCATCTGAATGCGCCAGACCGATTGGATTGTCTTGGACCACCTCGATGCCCACACCGACTCGACGGGTCTGGTCCAGCATGCCATCTATAATCTTCCCCGGCGCGACAGCGGCTACACGACCGATGACAACGCCCGCGCGCTGCGCCTCTGCGCCCGCTTGTGGCAGCGGCGGCCCGACGCGCGCATGCTGAGCCGCGTGGAAACCTATCTCGGTTTCTTGGAATTCGCCCGCCGTCCGGGCGGCGGCTTTCATAACTTTCTCAGCTACCAACGCCACTGGCTCGACGCCGAAGGCTGCGGCGATTGCCAGGGGCAGGCGGTGCGTGCGTTGGCCCAAGTCATGGGCGGCACGTTGCCCGACGGCTACCGGCTGCTTGCCCGTGAACTGCTCGAGGCAGTGCTGCCCACGCTGGCCGACCTGCGCAGCCTGCGCGCTCAGGCCTATATCGTCTTGGCGTGGGGACATCTCTGGGCGTCAGGCGCCAAAGAGATCGAGCCGCTGGAGACGGTGGCTTGGTCCGCGGCGCGGCGGCTGGTGGAATCTTACCACCGTGGTGTGCGCCCCGGCTGGAGCTGGTTTGAGTCGCGCATGACGTACGCCAACGCGGTGTTACCGCACGCGCTGTTTGTAGCCGCCACGCGCTGGCCGAACGAAGATTTTCGCGAGGTTGCCCAAGCCAGCTTCGCGTTTCTCGACCGTGAGACCACCGCCGACGACATCTTTTGGCCGGTCGGCAATAACGGCTGGTATCCGCACGGCGAACTCAAAGCCCTCTACGACCAGCAGCCGGTGGAAGCCGGCACGATGGCCGAGGCCGCTCTGGCCGGTTACGACCTATTCTGCGAGCCCGTTTACCTGGCGTCGTTTCGCCGGGCAGCGGCTTGGTTTCACGGCGAAAACAGCTTGCACGCGCCGATGTGCGACGCTCGGCGCGGAACCTGTTACGACGGCTTGCAAGCCACCGGCGTCAACCGCAATCAAGGCGCTGAATCGACCTTGGCCTGGCTGTGGACGCAACTGCACACTTGCCAGCATGAAGAGACGCTATGCGACGACGATGCCGCGGCCGCACGGGCGTAAGGAGCGGGTCGGTCACGGCAATCGCATCAAACCTTAACGGCTAGGGCTAGTGCTTGCATGCCGATGTTCGGTTTTTCCTAGGAGCGTACACTTGCCGACGGTGGAGGGCCGGCGAAAATGGCGACCCGTGTTCTCGCGGTTCGAGCGTAAAGCGGCTGGCCGAGGCCGACCATTCTTCTCCGGGTGCCGGCAAAAGCAAGCTGTACTTGGCGGCATTTTTTCGACGTGGAACGCTTCGTAGCCGGAGAACCGTTAAAGTTTGATGCGATTGCCCTGGCGGGTCGGTGCCCGCCGAGTCACGGCTAATATTTTCCTCCAACAAGGACAGAAATGCGACGAGAGCCGAACCTGATCAACGTTTACACGGAACTTTTTCAGCGCCACGGAGACGGCCCGATTCTCACGGCGCAAGATTGGCCCTATCCGGCCCACACGGTGTTCAACGCGGGCGCGTGCCGGACGAGCGACGAGACGGTGCTACTGGTGCGCGTCGAAGACCGTCGCGGGCACTCGCATCTGACCGTTGCCCGAAGCGACGACGGATTCTCGAACTGGCGAATCGACTCGGCCCCCAGCTTCGCGCCCGATCCGGAGAACTACTCTGAGGAAGCCTGGGGCGTTGAAGACCCGCGTTTGACTTGGGTTCCCGAGCTCGATGAGTGGGTGATCGCCTACACGGCCTACTCGCCCAGCGGCCCGTTGGTGTCGCTGGCCACGACGAAAGACTTCGAGTCGTTTACGCGGCTAGGGCCAATGATGCCGCCTGAAGACAAAGACGCCGCGGTGTTTCCGCGCCGGTTCGGCGGCCGTTACGCGATGATCCACCGGCCGGTTTCGACCGGCAGTTCGGGGGCGCATATCTGGCTTTCTTTTTCGCCCGACTTGCGGCATTGGGGCGATCACCACGTGCTGTTGCATGCGCGGCGCGGCGCCTGGTGGGACGCGAACAAAATCGGCCTCAGTCCTCCGCCGCTGGAAACGGCCGAGGGATGGTTGCTGATGTATCACGGCGTGCGCTCGACGGCGGGCGGCTGCCTGTATCGGCTGGGTTTGGCGCTGTTGGATCTGGAAGATCCCTGCCGCGTGTTGCGGCGCAGCGACGATTGGATTTTCGCTCCTGAGACAGGCTACGAGCGCCAGGGCGACGTCAACGGCGTGGTATTTCCGTGCGGTTGGGTCTTGGATGAACCAACCGGCACGATTCGGATGTATTACGGCTGCGCCGATACGTCGCTGGCGCTGGCCACGGCGCAGGTTTCCGACCTGCTCGATTACCTGCGCGATTGCCCGGCACCGCCCACGCCCAAGCGCGCCGGGCGGATGTTCGATTAAGCTGCCGAAAGCGCCCCGTGGTATTGGCATTTCGACAACTCCAACGAATCCCGCGCCATCCTGGGACGTCGAGAAACGCGCCCGCGGCTTCGAAGCGACACGGCCGTACGGAACTCGAGCTCGCCGATGATGGTTGATGAGCAACCGGGCCGCGCGAAACGATATCGTCCCATCCACAAACTAAAAAGTTTAGGCTGTGCCTTGCTTTGAAACGCGGCTTGCATAGAATGAAGGCGTCGGTCCCATGCAACAGCGTCCTGTTTGGCTATGGGCTTGAATCAGATTTGGTCGGATGACTGGTTGAAGAGTAACCCGGCTTCGCCGGAGGGCTAGTTTAAGAGTAAGCCGGCGCGGTGGAATACCTTTGGGTGCTCCGCCACGTCGGCTTTTTTATTTGGTCGCAGCCAAGGAGGTAGCACGTGCGATTTTTCAATAAGACAACCTTGGCTGATGTGACGGACGCCAACATCGATGTCTTCTTGATCAATGACGAGAACGAGGTGAGCACGCTGCCGCTTTGCCGAACATTCTTGCTCAGAGGCCGACTATGGATCGACTGTGCGCCTGAGTTGGCCCGCAGGTATACGGCGCCCGTGCCCGACGATGTGCTCATTTCACGCAACGAAGATTGCCTGGCGTTGGGTCGCTTCGGGGTCTTTGTGCCCGGCGGAAGCGAGCTTGGGAATCTAGTGGCTGACCTGGTGGACGTTGGCAAACGCAGATGAAACCTGTTTTTCCCTGGGTAACGCGCCATGATTGCGCCGGATTCGGTCTTGTCGATAAACTACGACGACGGGTGCGGGTCGGCCGAACGGGGCCCCGCGGCGGCGCCCGGCACGTTGAAGTTCGCGCCGGGCGATCGGTTTCTGCCCGAGCTGCGGCGGCGCGTCGAGCAGTATTTCGCCAGCACCGGCCGGCGTCCGCGCGATTGCCCTGCGATGTATCTGAAGACCGTCTTGGTGTTCGGCTGGCTCGTGGCCTCGTACGTCGGCCTGGTCTGCTGGGCCGCCAGCGCGTGGACGGCGCTGCCGCTGGCGGTTTCGCTCGGTCTGGCGATGGCGGCCGTCGGCTTCAACGTGCAGCATGACGGCGCACACCAGGCCTTCTCGAACCGTCGTTGGATCAACAAGTTGATGGCCCTGAGCCTCGATTTGCTGGGCGGCAGCTCGTACGTCTGGGACAAGAAGCACAACGCGGTCCATCATAGTTACACCAACGTCACCGGGCACGACGACGACATCAACATCACCTTTTTCGGCCGATTGTCGCCGCACCAGCCGCGCTTGCGTTTTCATCGTCTGCAACACTTCTACCTCTGGGTGTTGTACGGGTTTCTGCCGATCAAGTGGCAGCTTTACGACGATTTTCGCGACGTGTTGCTGGGGCGGGTCGGCGGACATCGCATGGCGCGGCCCAAGGGCTGGGACCTGCTGATGTTCATCGCCGGCAAGGCGGCGTTTCTGGGGTTGGCGTTCGGCGTGCCGCTGCTGTGGCACGCGGCCTGGCCTGTGTTGCTGGCCTATCTCGCGGCTTCGTGGACCCAGGGAGTCGTGCTCAGCACGGTGTTTCAACTGGCGCACTGCGAGGAAAGCGCCTCGTTTCCGCTGCCGCGGTTCGCCGACGGCCGCATGAGCGCGGCCTGGGCGGTGCATCAGGTGGAGACGACCGTCGACTTCGCCCGCGCCAACAGGCTACTGTCGTGGTTCATCGGGGGCTTGAATTTTCAAATCGAGCATCATCTCTTCCCGCGCGTATGCCATTTGCATTACTCGGCGCTGGCGCCTATCGTAGAATCGACCTGCCGGCAGTTTGGAGTGCGATATACCGCGCGCGACTCATTTCGGACGAGCCTGGCGGCCCATTTCCGCTGGTTGCGGTCGATGGGCATGGCGGGCACCGACCTCACCGTGCGGACTGATTGAAGAGCGGCCCGGCTAAGGCGGATCACAAACCCTTCCTTGCTTTGGTCGCTGCGGCAGCGGTTCAGATGGCCGATAGGCCAAGATGGTCGTCCCAGCATATGAAACCGAGGTAAAATATGAGTCGAGAACTGAACGAAGCAGAACAGGCGCTGGCCGGCCAGTTGTTCAGCCTGGCGGACGTCGTCAGCGCCACGGCGCAAATCGCGATCATGAAGAAACGCGACTTCACCACTGCCCAGAATGAGCTGCGCCTTGCCGAGGCCAACTTACAGAAGGCACAAGAAGAAATGGCCGCGTTCATGAGGCTCAGAATCGGCCTGCCGAAAACGTAAAAGCACCTCGTTCGAGCCCAACGGGAGCACGGCGTCGATTTTCAAGAAAACGAAGGATAGCGAGCCTGTATCTCGGGGCTGACCGGGCCCCAAACCGGATAGGGCAGCCCCGCAGCGCGGTTGATGAAGAAACCCTGAACAAGCAGTAGCGCAACGCCCAGCATCAGCAAGGGAAAATGCCTCGGCTCATGGATCAAGCCGAGGGCGACGATCAGCGTGGTCGCTCCGGCGGGTGGATGCGGAACGCTCAAGAGCACCATCAGGCCGCTGGTCAGCCCGATCGAAAAAGCGGCCGCGGCAATCTGCGCCGCGGTCAGCCCTGACTTAATGTCAGCCGAAGCGTCCGTCAATCCAAATAGCACCAGACTTAGCCAGCCCAAGAAGATTGCCAGCGAATGGCCGACGACCGCGTTACGCGGGCTGGCGGCCCTCGACAACGGACGATGGAATAGCAAAAAAGCGGTCGGTCCCAACGAGGGAAAGACCAAGGGGCTGTGCATCCAATGGGCCAACAAGGCCAACACCGCCGTGGTCAAGGCTGCGTTGACCAACGCGAACAGCGCTCGTGAGATTCTCCTGCCCCAAGGGCCGCTCCAGCGATCGGGCCAAAAGCGCGGCAGCGGCTCCTCGCCGCGCCGGATTGAAAAATGCGATTCGTCGGACATGCGCAGTTCTTTTTGACAGTATCAAATTGACCTAGGAAGACCATCCTACTGACGTCAGTGTGGTTATTCATCCCCGAGGAAAAAGCCCACCTGCGTGGGTTGGTTATAGCCGACGTTTTGCCAGGCGACGCTGAGCCGATAGATCGGGTCGTGCATCAACGTGGGCAGGCGAAGCTGGGTGGGCACGGTCGTGGTGAAGATTCGCAGCTCACGGTTGTCGGCGCTTCGCCAGATGACCTCTTCGCGCCAGTCGCCCAGAATGTCGGCCACCAGGCAGGGGTTGGCCTTGCTGCCGTTGTTGGCGCTACAGCCGTAGTCGGCGGCGTTCAACAGCGGCTGGGCGCCGCCGCGCTGGTAATCCCACTTTTCGATCCGCGTGCCGTCAAGCAGCTCGCGCTGCGGGTCGCCGTCCCACCACACCGCCATGTTGCACGAACGCGGCCTGGGACCAATTTCCTGGCCGCGGCAATTGAACAACCGATCGAGCCCCGGCCCTGCGCCACAGCACTCACAACCACGATGCCGCGGGTCGATGTCGGCGGCCAGGCCGCGGCCGACGTCGGCCGAGGGCTGGCCCCAGATCGTCTCTCCGGTCCTTGCATCGCGAAATTCGATACCAAATCCGTGCCGCGGCCGCTCGTGAATGTCGAAGACTTCCAAGCCCGGCCGGTCGGGATCGAGATCGGCCAGATGCAACGCGTCGCCATGCCCTAATCGCGTCGTGTAGAGTCCATGTCCGTCGTGGTCGATGGCGCACGCGCCATAGGTGATTTCGTCCTTGCCGTCGCCGTCGACGTCGCCCACACTCAGGTTGTGATTGCCTTGACCGGCGTAGTCGCGGTCGCCGGGCGTGCCGCCGTGGCTGTCGAACGTCCAGACATGCGTCAGCCGGCCGTCGCGCCAGTTCCAGGCCGCCAGCACCGTGCGTGTGTAATAGCCGCGGCACATCACCAGGCTTGGCCGCCGCCCATCGAGAAAGGCCACGCAGGCCAAAAAACGGTCGACGCGGTTGCCGTAGTCATCGCCCCAATCGGCCACGTTGCCGCGCGGCGGAATGTACGGCGCGGTAGCCAGCGCAGCGCCCGAAAGCCCGTCGAAGACGGTGAAAAACTCGGGACCACTGAGTACATAGCCGCGCTCGTTGCGATAATCGGCGTCGGCGTCGCCGATGACCTGACCCTGCCCGTCGACCGTGCCATCGGCAGTCTTGCAGGCCACTTCGGCCCGGCCGTCGCCGTCGAGATCGAAGACCATGAACTGAGTGTAATGAGCGCCTTCACGGATATTGCGTCCCAGGTTGATCCGCCACAGCCTCCGCCCGGCGAGCGTGTAAGCCTCTAAGAGTGGCGGCGCGGTGACGCCCGGCTGCGAGTTGTCGCGCCCGCGCGAGGCCTGGTGCAGCACAATCTCATATTTCCCGTCGCCGTCGAGATCACCCACCGAGGCGTCGTTGGGAGTGTAGCCATCGGGCGTTTCGAGTGGAATCGAGAGCCATGCTCGCTCGGGCGGATGCGCGGGCAATTCGGCCGCTCGGCTGGCCGGCTGTTCGCGCCCGTCAACCAGCGCCCGCACAAAGTAGCGGTTCGGCTGGGTCAGGTCGGCCTCGCGGTCGACGAAGTGCGTGGCGCCGGCAATCGGTTTCCGGTTGAGCCGGACCGGTTCCCCTTCGCCGGTGGCGCGATAGAGATGGAATGCAATCGTGTAGGGATCGGCCCCCAACAGCCGCCAACTTACGAAGACTTCGCCGGGCCGGTGGTGCAGGGCGATCATTCCGCGGTCAAGCAGCTCCATTTGCCGCGGGGCCGCCTGGCCGACGACAACCGCAAGCATTAGGGCACTGAAAGATGCGTTCATTCGCCCACCACTTTACCGCGCGGCAGCTTGGATGGTAGGCAGAAGGATCTGTTTCTTGATTCCGCTGAAAAAAAGGCGTCGCCCATGCCGCGAAAACTTTCGACCAAAATCTCGACCTCCATTCTGGGCGTCTTGGCGCTGGCCTTGTTGAGCAGCGGCGTGGCCTTGATGGCCGCCTGGCGGCTCGGGCGGGTGATGGTCAAGAGCGTCCGCGAAAATCTCCCGAGCTTGCAGGCCGCCGACGACCTCGAAGTGGCGCTGCTCGAGCAGCGCGGCTTTGTGTCGTCGTATATTCTCGATCACGGCAACCCCCGCTGGATCGATGAGCTGGCCAAGAGCAAGCCCAAGTTCGACCATTGCTACGCCGCGGCGCGGCGAACGGCCTTGCGGCCCGATGAATTCCTGATTCTCGATGAGCTGCAAGTCGAGTTTACCCGCTACGACGCCAAGCGCAACGAAGTAATCGCACTTTTCGATCAGGGCGACGACGAAACCGCCCGCAAGGTTTTGTTGCGCGACGTGCTGCCGCTGCACCGCGAAGCCGATCAGCTCTCGAAGAAATTCCACGCCGCCAATGTGCGGTTCATCAACGAGATGGCCGATCAGGCCAGCGAACAAATCCGCCACGACACCTGGCTGGTGGGCGCTTGCGTGCTGTTGACGCTAGGGGCCGGAACCGCGCTGTTTTGGCAGTTTGCCAACGGGGTGCTCAGGCCGTTGCGGCAAATGCTGGCCGAAGCACGTGGCTTCAGCTCCGACTGGCCCGATGGGGCGGCGACCGAAGAAGACGATCTGCAGGCCGTGGGGGCGCATCTGCGGCTGTTGATGTCGGGCGTGGCCGACGCGCGCACCACGCTCGAACGCAACCGCATTGAGCTGCGCAACGCCGAAAAGCTGGCCTCGGTGGGCAAGCTGGCCGCCAGCGTCGCCCACGAAATCCGCAACCCGCTGACCTCGATCAAAATGTGGCTGTTCTGGATTCGGGGCGAAGTGGTGGCCCGGCCCGAAGTCGACGATGCGTTTGGCGTGGTCGAAGACGAGCTTTCGCGGCTGGAAGCCGTGGTCCGCAATTTTCTGGAGTTCTCGCGTCCGCCCGAAGCGCGGCTCGCTCCGTGCGACGTGCGGCCATTGCTCGATGCCACGCTGCAGCTTATGGAGCATCGTTTTCAAGAGCGAAATGTGCAATTGCGCCAACAGGTGGCGCCGGCGTTGCCGCCGATGTTAGCCGACGCCCATCAAATCAAGCAGGTGCTGATCAACCTGCTCGACAACGCGCTCGATGCCTGTTCGCCCGGCGGGCAGATTGCCTTGTCGGCGGCAGTCGAGTCGGAGGGGGGTGGAGCGGTGATGGTGGTGATTCGGGTTTGCGATTCGGGCGGCGGCATTCCACCCGAAGCCGCGGCGCGCATCTTCGAGCCGTTTTTCAGCACCAAAAACCAGGGGACTGGCCTGGGCCTTTGCATCGCGGCTAGCATTATGGCCAGACACCGCGGGCGGTTGGTGCTGGAGTCGTCGTCGGCATCGGGAACGTGTTTCGCAGTCTGGACGCCCGTCGCCGAACAGGAGCAACGATGAGCCGAATTTTAGTGGTCGATGACGAAGCCAACGTCCTGGCCGGGTTTCAAAAACTGTTGGCCACTCGCGGGCATGAAATGGTCAGCGCCGGCAGCGCCGACGCCGCGTTTGCGCTGCTCGAAGACAAGCAGCCGCAGGCGGTGGTGCTCGACATCTGCATGCCCGGTATGAACGGCCTCGACGCGCTGGAGCGCATCAAGCAGGGGCGTGCCCGGCTGCCGGTGATTATCATGACCGGGCAGGGCACGATGGAAACGGCCATCGAGGCGACCAAGCGTGGGGCGTTCGACTATCAGCTTAAGCCGTTCAAGCCGCCGGAAATGCTGGCCGCCATCGAGCGGGCCTTGCAGGCGGCCCGGGCGATGGAGCGCGAGGTGACGCTCGACCCGGCCACCGTGCCGCCCGGCGCCGACGCCATTGTGGGCCAAAGCCCGGCCATGCAGGCCGTCTACAAAGCCATCGGGCGGGTGGCCGCCACCGACGCCACCGTGCTCATCCGCGGCGAATCGGGCACCGGCAAGGAGCTGGTCGCCCGGGCCATCTATCAGCACAGCCGCCGCGCCGATCGCGCGTATTATATTGTCAACTGCGTGGCCATCCCCGAAGCCTTGCTCGAATCGGAGCTGTTTGGCTTCGAGCGAGGCGCGTTCACCGGCGCCTACGACCAGCGCATCGGCAAGCTGGAGCAGGCCCACGGCGGCACCGTGCTGCTCGACGAGATCGGCGATGTCTCGGGCGCCATTCAAGCCAAGCTCTTGCGCGTGTTGCAAGAAAAAACGTTGCAGCGCATCGGCGCCAACGAAACCATCCGGGCCGATGTGCGCGTGCTGGCGGCCACCAACCGCGATCTGGAGCAGGCCATCGCCGACGGAGAATTCCGCGAAGACCTCTTTCACCGGCTCAACGTGGTCACCATCTGGCTGCCGCCGCTGCGCGAGCGCCGCGACGACCTGGAGAAGCTCACGCGGTTTTTCTTGCAGCGTTTTGCCCGCGAGCTGCGCATGCCCGAGCCGCTGCTGACCGAAGACGCGATGGCCTTGATCCGCGCGCACCATTGGCCGGGCAACGTGCGCGAGCTGGAGCACTGCATCCACCGGGCGATGATTTTTACGGCGGGGCACCCTATCGGCGTCGACGACATTCGTTCGGCGCTGGCCGGCCAGGGCTACGGGCAGCCCGCTCGGCTCGACGCCACCGATCAAACGATCCGCCAGCTTGCCCAGCGATTTTTATCCGAATCGAAAAGCGCGCAGGCCTACGACGAGCTGATGGGCAAGCTCGAGCGCGGCCTGATTCAAGAGGCGCTCGACCTGGCCGAGGGCAATCTTTCGAAGGCGGCCAAGCTGCTCGGCATGCCCCGCGCGACGCTCTTCGACAAAGCCCAGCGTCACGGCCTCCGCGCCGCGGACCCCGCGCCATAGACCAGACCTCGCAGGGTGACGAACGCGGGCCGAGGGAAGCGAGCCCCACCGGTTTCCGGCAGCAAACGCACGTTGCGCTCGAGCCAGATGGTGGGGCTCGCTTCGCTCGGCCCCATGCGCGTCAAGTTAAGCGGGGGACGGCCCTGTTTGCTCTGTAGGGAACGCCCTCCGTGGCGTTCCGGGAACTGCGATTCGACGTCAACTCGTGCCTCACGGAACGCCACCGAGGGCGTTCCCGACAGACGTTTTGGAGCAGAATCACCTGAACTTGATGCGTATGGGGACTCGCTTCGTCGGCCGTCCTACGGGCTTCGAGCGACGGTTTGCGCATTCGTCACTCGCTCAAAACTCCCGCGCGTTCGGGCTGGTAGAGCACCTGCTCAACTCGCAACCGCGCACGGCCTTGCGGCACCGGCCAGAGGATGACATCGCCGGTGCGATAGCCCAAAATGGCCGTGCCGATCGGCGCCAAGACCGAGATGCGCTGCCGCATCACGTCGGCGTCTTCAGGAAATACCAGCGTAAAGGTCTCGGTATCGCCCGTGTCGAGATCGCGCAGTTGCACCGTGGAGTTCATCGTCACGACATCGGGCGGCACGTTGGATGGGTCGACCCGCCAGGCCCGTTCCAGCTCGCGCTGCAGGTCTTCCAAGTAATGCCGTTCGGCCAAGCCGCCGTCGGCATGCTCGGCGATGAGCGCGTCCAGCCGCCGCCGGTCGAAGTCGCTGATGACAATCTGTCGGTTGACCATTGTTATATTCCTTCGATGTTTTTGGTTGCTAAAGATGAAGAGCGCCGTCGCGTTCGGGCTGAAATATGACCTCGACGATGCGCACGCGGCGTTGTCCGGTCGGCTCCCAGCACGAAATCTCTTGGCCCACGCGCCGCCCCAACAGCGCGGTGCCCAAGGGCGATGCCACCGAAAGCCCCTCAACACCGTCTTCCAACTCAGCGGGGTAAACCAGTCGGATGGTTTGGTCGTTGCCCAATTTGAAGTCGTGAATCCGCACGAGCGAATTCATGGTGACGACGTCGTCGGGCACTTGTTCGGCGGTCACCACGTGCGCCTGCTCCAATCCCTGTTCCAGCGCGTAATGATAATAGTCGAGGCGTTCGCGGCGTTGTGCTTCTTCGATGGCGCTGCCTAAGCGCCGGCGATCGCTGTCGGTGACAATGACATCAGTGTCGTTCATAGGTTTTCCCCCTTGGAAGAGATATCGAGTCAAGCGGACACGCGCCTTTCGTCAGCGCGGTGAATTGGGCATTGGGCCTTGGGTGGCGTCGGCGGGCAGCCGCGGAATCTGCGACGGATTGGTCGTATCGACAAAACCAGCCTGGCTGCGCGCGGCCGATTCGCCACGCGCGCCGCAACCGATGCCGATGGCCAACAGCGATAAGATCCAAAAACGTTTCATGACACACCTCGCGTGTTTAGAGATCGTTCACGGCGGCGCCATCGCGCTTGGCGTTGACGCGCAGCCAGACGTACCAATCGATTTCGCCCGAAACCGGCCGCAGCGAGCCGTCGGCCAGAACCATCTGGACCACGGTGGGGTGGAGGCTGCTGGCGCCGGGCCACTCCGAGTTCGGCCCATAGGCGGTGATGTAGGTCGGCGAAAAGGCGTGCGGCGCCGCCAAAAACCAGGCGGCCGTTTTCACGCCCGAACCGTCGACCTCCATGTACTTGCCCGTCTCGCAGCATTGGCCATAGACCGCCGTGCCGACAAAGGCGGCCCGAAACACCGCCTCGCCGGGCGCCTTGCGAGGCACCCCGCTGCCGCTGGTGCGAATGGCGCCGAATTTATAGCCGTACGAATTCACCTCGGCGATCACGGCGGTGTGGGCAGTGCCGTCCGAAATATCGCCCAAAGAGCTATAGTGTTCGGCGGCAAACACACCGCTGTAATCGGCGGGCGCGCCGCCCAGCGGCGCGAAATAGGCCGTGGGCCACCAGTGATAACCCTCGCTGGCGGCGTAGTTGGTGACCGCCACATTCCACGTCTGCGTGGGATCATCAAACCCGTTGTCGCTCGGGCAGCGCAAGAGCGGCACCTGCGTGCGGACGACCGGCTGCCCCCAGGCCGGCGAGCGCTGGTCGACGGATTGAAACAAAGGGACTTGTTCGATTTGCGGCAGGAGCGATGTCAGCCACGTATGGTGATAGGCAGGCAACGGCCATTGTGCGGCTGTGCCTCCCCATGTGACCGAAGTCGGAAAGCGGCGATAAACATCGTGGTAGTTCTGCAGCGCGATGCCAAGCTGTTTGAGGTTGTGGGCGCACTGCGCCCGGCGGGCCGACTCGCGCGCGGCCTGGACCGCCGGCAGCAACAAGGCCATCAGAATGCCGATGATGGCGATCACGACGAGTAGTTCCACAAGCGTAAAGGCGCGGCGTTGAAGATTTCGCATCAGTGGTCTCAAGGTTTAGGGTGCTGGCTCCAGGTGGTCCGCGTGCATTGCAAAGGTGGTGCCAGCGCAACGGCGCGGCAGTTTTTGGAACGGCTAAATCCTCGCTCGTTCAAGCGTTTTTGGGCAGTTTAGGCGTAAAATTCGACAGCGGGTGTTTCGAATGATCACTGACGATGAACGCCTGGGCGCGCTGGCGGATCGGCGATTGATGTCGACAGGCCGATAACCGCTAAAGATGCAGCGATTTTGCCGAACCCGCGCCTCGCCACTGGGCAAAGCGCCGGCGCCCCGACAGCCGTTATCGCCCCACCGATAGCTGGTTTCCGGCCACAGGGACAAGGTCGGCGAGTCGAAAACCTCTGCGAGCCGTGCCGATATGGTCTTTGCCACGCGGGCGGGCGTGCGGCTGGAGAGGCGGCACGGCACGTGCTCTACACGGCCCGCAAAGCGCCGTTCGACGGAACGCCCGGAAGTGCGTTCCGACACAAGCAGTCACGCACGCGGCGCCGTGCCGGCGAGCGCCCTGAGCCGCAGCGATCCCACGGGGCAGTGGCCGGGCAGTGGCGCCACGTCGGCCGGCGTCGTTTTTTTGAAACGTTAACCAAACCACACTAACCCGAAGCGCAAGCGATGAACGTCGCGTAGAGTCACGTAGCGGCCTCGCTGGCGCTTCGGGTTGGTGTGAGGGAGTAGCCCATGACCGAATCGGCAAAGAAGACTCTGCTGCTGGTCGACGACAGTCCATGCATCCGCCATGTGTGCGGCCTCGAGCTGGAACGCGAAGGTTACCAGGTGGTGCCCGCCTGTCATGGCAAGGATGCGCTGGCCAAAATCGGCGCGCAGGAATTTGATTTGATCATTCTCGATATGCAGATGCGGCCGGTGAGCGGCTTTGAGGTATTGGCCCGGGTTCGGGCGGAGCGCCCTGAACTGCCGATCATCGCGCACACAACATTTTCCGAGCGCGAGGTGGCGCGGCGCAGCGTCCAGATGCCCGACGCGCATGTGCTCAAGGGAAGCGACTTCGGCTTGATGAAAGCCGTGGTGGCCCGCTTGTTATCGGCGGCGCAAGCCGAGGGTCAGTCGGGCCAGGCCCGCATGGCCAGTTGAGACACCTCTTTCAGTTGAGCGCGGGTGGCGCCGCCGGCCCTTTGCACCGAAAGGCCCCAGAGCACGGTGACGATATACCGGGCGAGCTTTGCGGCGTCGACGCGCTTCGACAGGTCGCGCTCGGCAATCGCCTGTTGATAGCGGCTGCGCAGCGCGGCCTCGGCCGCGGTTCTCAGCAGGCCCAGCTCCTTCCGCACCCAATCGGCCAGGGGGCCGGTCGCCAGGCCTCCCTGCACCAGCAGGCAGCCGTCGGGGTGCCGCGGGTTCATCACCATGTCGATGGCGCCCTGAAAGAGCTTTTCGGTGACGCGACGGGCGGTGGGTTCTTCCAGTGCCGTGGTAAAGTACGAGGCAGGCTGTTGCAAATACCGATCGAGCGCCTTGCGGAACAACGCTTCTTTGTTGCCAAACGCGGCGTACAAACTGGGCATATTGATGCCCATGACGTCGGTCAGCGCAGAGAGCGATGTGCCTTCGTAGCCATGACGCCAGAACAGCGCCAGCGCGGCGTCGAGCGCTTCATCGACATCGAAATTTCTCGGACGCCCTCTGGCCATGCGTCGCCTCCCCTTTTTTTATCGCTTGCTACAGTATAATACTTGACGCCCCGCCGCGAAGAGGCTATTTTTAGCATCCGCTACAGATTTCGTGTACCAGAACCCTCGCCCAAGGAGACGCTCATGCAAGTTCAAGCCTATTTGAATTTCGACGGCCGATGTGAGGAAGCGATTGAGTTTTACCGTAAGGCGCTGGGGGCCGAGGTGACCACGCTGATGCGCTTCAATGACAGCCCCGAACCGTGTGCTCCCGGCATGCTGCCGCCCGGCGCTGAAAAAAAGGTGATGCACGCCAGCTTCCATATCGGCGAGACACTGTTGATGGCTTCCGATTGCCACTGCACGGGCAAGCCCAACTTTCAAGGCATTTCGCTGGCGATCAACACGCCCAGCGAAGCACAGGCCCAGAAGTTATTTGCTGCCTTGAGCGACGGCGGAAACGTAGCCCAACCCTTGAGCAAGACGTTTTTTTCGCCGGCGTTCGGCGTAGTGTCGGACCGCTTCGGCGTGACCTGGATGATTCACGCCGCGCCGCAAAGCCACGTCTGAACCGATGTTGGATTTTCGATTTTGGATTTTCGATTTGTCCCAATGGGCCGAGGCGGACTTAGGTGGGCCGAGCGAAACGAATCCCACCTTTCCGGCGGCGTGCCGCGGCGGCGCAACCAAGTCGAATAGGTGGCACTCGCTGCGCTCGGCCCATCCCTATCTTCCCTGACCCCTAAATCCCGACCCCCGAACCCTGCCCTCCATGACTCAAATCCGCCTCCTCGTCGGTACGCGCAAAGGCGCGTTCATCCTCACTTCCGACGGCAAACGCCAGCGGTGGAACGTCGACGGACCGCACTTCGGTGGCTGGGAAATCTATCACCTCAAGGGATCGCCCGCCGATCCGAACCGGATCTACGCCTCGCAGTCGAGCGGCTGGTTCGGGCAGATGATTCAACGCTCAAACGACGGCGGGAAAACATGGGCGCCGGTAGGCAACAAGTTTGCTTACGAAGGCGACGCCGGCACGCACCTCTGGTACGATGGCACGCCGCATCCTTGGGAATTCAAGCGTGTCTGGCATCTGGAACCGTCGCTAACTGATCCCGACACGGTATATGCCGGAGTGGAAGACGCCGCGATCTTTCGCACGACGGATGGCGGTGGGAGCTGGCACGAGCTGCCAGGCCTGCGGGGGCACGGCTCCGGCAAATTTTGGCAACCAGGGGCGGGGGGTATGTGCCTGCACACCATCTTGCTCGATCCCAGCGATCCGCGGCGGATGTTCATTGCCATTTCGGCGGCGGGCGCCTTCCGTACCGACGACGGAGGCCAGAGCTGGCGGCCCATCAACAAAGGTCTCAAGTCGCAATACGTGCTGCCCGACCCCGATGCCGAAGTGGGTCACTGCGTCCACCGCATTGCGATGCATCGGTCGCGGCCCAACGTTCTGTTCATGCAAAAGCACTGGGACGTGCTGCGCAGCGACGATGCCGGCGACTCTTGGTGCGAGGTGAGCGGCAACCTGCCCACCGATTTTGGTTTTGTGATCGACGTTCACGCCCACGAGCCGGAGACGATCTACGTGGTGCCCATCAAGAGCGACTCGGAACATTACCCGCCCGACGGCAAGCTGCGCGTCTACCGCAGCCGCACCGGTGGCAACGAGTGGGAGCCGCTGGACAAGGGCCTGCCTGAGCGTGACTGCTATGTGAATGTCTTGCGCGACGCGATGACCATCGATTCGCTTGACGCCTGTGGCGTCTATTTCGGCACGACTGGCGGGCAGGTGTACGCCTCGGCCGACGCGGGTGACAGTTGGCAGCCGATCGTGCGCGATTTGCCACCGGTGGTGTCGGTCGAGGTACAGACGCTCGCATGATCCGCGTGGTGTTGCCGTATCATTTGCGCACGCTCGCCGGCGTTGGCGCCGAGGTGACACTTGATGTCGCGGGGCCGATCACTCGAGAAGCAGTGCTCGACGCGCTGGAAGCCCAGTATCCGATGCTGCGCGGGACGATTCGCGATCACGTCACGCGGCAGCGTCGGCCTTTTTTGCGCTTCTTCGCCTGCCTGCAAGATTTGTCGAATGAACCGCCAGACGCGCCATTGCCCGAGGAGGTTGCTTGGGGCGCCGAGCCCTTCTATATCATTGGCGCGCTGGCCGGCGGATAGAAAAGTTGACCACCCCGCGAGACACGGCTACCATGCGTTAAGTTGCCCGAAGAGTGGACGTACCCGCTCTTATTTAACGCGGTCGCTCGAAATGGGTCTCACGTATTTCAAGCGCTTCCGAATGGAGATCGACCTGGGCGGCTTGACGCCGGGCACGCCCTGGCTGCCGCCGGGCTACCGGTTTGTGCCGTGGGACGCCTCGCTGCTGCCCGCCCACGCCGAGACCAAATATCAAAGCTTCCGCTGCGAGCTCGACGCCAACGTCTTTCCCTGCCTGGGTGATTTCGACGGCTGCGTGCGGCTGATGCAAGAGATCAGCCAGAAAGAAGGTTTTTTGGGCGAAGCCACCTGGCTGGTTGTGTATGGCTCGCAGCAGGAGTTTTGCGGCACGATTCAGGGCATCCGCGACCGTTCGGGCATGGGGGCGATTCAAAACCTGGGCATCACGCCCGAACATCGCAATCGCGGCATCGGCACAAGTCTGCTGTTTCAATCGCTGCACGGCTTTCGGCGGGCCGGGCTGCGCCGGGTGTTCTTGGAAGTGACCGCGCAGAACGAAGGCGCCATCAAACTCTATCGGCGGCTCGGTTTTTACCGGTCGCGCACGGTCTACAAGGCCGTCGAAGTCGCGCCGTTCGCGTTACGCTAGGGTTTAGGACGGCCGTCGGCCGTTCGTTATCGACTCATGCGTTAACGCGGGGCCCATTCCGCACCCCCTGACCCCCGACCTCTGACCCCCGCCCTCTCTAATGGCTCGGCGTGGGCGGCGTGAGCAGCGACGGCAAGAGCGTCACGGGATGCTGAATGATCGGCGCGGCGGGCACGATCGGTAGCAGGCCCGGCCGGGTGCCGCTGAACCGCACCGCGCTAAAGGCCACGCTGCCATTGAACCGGACGATCCGCAGCACCCCCTGAGTGAATACCAAGTCCAGCACGTTGGCGGCCACCAACAGTGCCGTCTTGGGCACCACGACGATGTCGGAGTCGTTGATCCAAATTTCATCGGCCGGGCAAGGCCGGTGCCCGTACAAACTGCCCCGCAAATCGACCATGGTGGCCAGCAGCCGCCAATCGTCGCCGCGGCGAAAGACGATGGTTTTCCAAAGATTGCCGCCGTAGTTCCAGCCGCCGGCCAGTGCGATGGCCTGCGTGACCGTGGTCGGAGCGATCAACTCATAACGGCCCGGCTCGCGGACTTCGCCGACGACGTACACGTAGCGCGGCGCCCGTTGAGTAAGGACCGGCATCACCTCGACGCCCGGCAGTTCTTCGGCGAAGCGGGCCTCGATCTCGCGCTGCGCTTCGGCCAGGGTCAGCCCTTGCACAAAGACGGAGTCGACCACCGGCAGTTGCACCGTGCCTTCGGGGGTAACCTTGGCCAAGCGCGATTGGCCACCCGAGCCGAACCGCTGGTCGATGGTCGAGCGCAGGTCTTCCAGCTTGGAGTTGACGAGCCGCGGCGTGACGGTGATCGCCGCATCGCGATAGAACTTGCGGTAGCGCTCATTCAGGCTGGCCCGAAGCTGCTCGACAGTGAGCCGCGCTGCGCGCACCGGTCCGAGTAACCGCATGGTGATCGAACCATCCGGGCCGATTTGCTGCTCTCCGGTCAGTTCGGCGTCGGTCAACGATTCGATTCGGAGCAAATCGCCGGGTTGCAGTCGATAGGCGTGCGGCGTTTCTACTCGCGTGAGGCGGAAGACGAAGTCGAGTTGATCGTCGACGCGCAACCGATACTGCTCGACGTGCGGCAATCGGGCGTGCCCCAGATACTCACCCTGGGCGTAACGCTGCCAGGCGATGGGCCGAGCGGCGCGCCAGCCCAGCTCGCCGCACTGGCCCGTGGCGCAGTCGAGTCCGGCAATGGGATACGGCGCTGCCGGTCCTAGCGCCTGGCAGAGGTGGACGTTGCCTTCAGGGCTGGTCGCTCTGTAGGGAACGCCCTCTATGGCGTTCCGCGAAACGCGACAATAGGCATCGCCTGCGGCCAGGCAAATTGCGCCGGCCAACAACGCCCAAAGCCACCGCCATGCTCGGCTAGTTAGTCGTCCACGATGCATCACAATCAAAATCGTCGCCAACCACCATCCGATTCCAGACGAACCGGCCTAGGCCGCACTACTTTCGGCCTACAATCCCTACAACCGCTAAAGTCGATACCACCGTTTACTACCGATGCGACAGGCAACAGATTGGGGGCAAAAAATACGGAGACCCATGTTTTTGCCCTCCATTTTTTGCCTTCCTCCGCGTCGTCGCCCACCTTGCGAACAGTGCTTTGCTATAATCCATCGCGAGAGAATGATGGGAACGATATGAACAACGCTCAGATCGCCGCCGTCTTCGACGAGATCGCCGACCTGCTGGAAATTCAGGCGGCCAACCCGTTTCGCGTGCGGGCATACCGCAACGGCGCGCGAACCATTCGCGAGCTGTCGGAACCGGCCGCCGAGATCCTCTGCACCGAAGGCCGAAAGCTCACGGAGATCAACGGAATCGGTGGCGACCTGGCCGAGAAAATCGCCGCTCTGTGCCAGACCGGCAGCGTGCCGCTTCACCAAGAGTTGTTGGCCCAGATTCCGGTGTCGGTGCTGACGTTGATGCGCGTGCCGGGCGTCGGGCCGAAAAAGGCCGCCGCTCTGCACCAGCAACTCGGCATTAGCACGCTCGATGAGCTGCGCGAGGCCTGCCAGGGCAACCGCGTGCGGGGCTTGAAAGGTTTTGGAGCCAAAACTGAGCAAACCATTTTGGCCGGGCT
Organism: Pirellulales bacterium; assembly: GCA_035252155.1. Lineage (GTDB taxonomy): Bacteria > Planctomycetota > Planctomycetia > Pirellulales > JAICIG01 > JAICLL01. The sequence continues at coordinate 25,222 of DATFDL010000646.1, forward strand.
TGATCTGGCCAGCTCGGCCCATCAGCGGCTCATGTGGGCCGAGGTCGACGGTTTCGCGCAATCGCTCATGGCCCATCTACGAGTCTGCCCGAGCATCGTGCGGCTCGAGCCCGCCGGCAGCTATCGCCGTGGACGCGACAGTGTGGCCGATCTCGACCTGCTGGTTGTTTCGACCAATCCGGCCGAAGTGATGGACCGGCTGGCGGCATTCGCGGCGGTCGAAACGCTGCTCGGCCGCGGCGACACGAAAATGTCGGTGCGGCTGGCGGGCGGACTGCAGGTCGATCTGCGGGTTGTGCCCGACGAATCGTTCGGCGCCGCCTTGCAGTACTTCACCGGTTCGAAGGATCACAACGTGGTCTTGCGAGGCCGCGCGAAAAGCCGGGGATTAAAAATCAACGAGTATGGCGTATTCCGCGGTGAACAGTATGTGGCCGGGCGCACCGAGGAAGAAGTCTATGCCGCACTCGATCTGCCCTGGTTTCCGCCCGAAATGCGCGAGGCCCGCCACGAGTTCGAATGGGCCGACGCCGGCGCCTTGCCCAAGCTCATCGAAGTAGGCGACATCCAGGGCGACCTGCACATGCACACTACGGCCACCGACGGCAAAGCCACGCTCGAAGAGATGGTGGCCGGGGCGCAAGCCCGTGGGCTGAAATACATCGCCATCACCGATCATTCGAAGCGCGTCAGCATGGCCAATGGGCTCGATGCCGCGCGGCTGCGCGCGCAATGGGCCGAAATCGACCGGCTGAACGAAACCTTGCGCGGCTTCGTCGTGCTCAAAGGCATCGAAGTCGACATTTTGGAACGAGGTGGGCTCGATCTGGAAGACGACGTGCTCGCCGAGGCCGATTGGGTGATGGCCAGCCTGCATTACGGCCAGCAACAGCCGCGTGTGCAAATTACGCGGCGAATCGTCGACGCGCTGGCTAATCCGCACGTCTCGGCGATCTCGCATCCGACCGGCCGCCTGATCAATCGTCGCAAGCCCTACGACGTCGATCTCGATGCGGTGTTTCGAGCGGCCCGCGAGCACGGCAAATTTATGGAGCTCAACTCGCACCCGCACCGGCTCGATCTGGACGACCTGGCCTGCGCGGCGGCCAAGCGGCATGGCATACCGATCGTCATCTCAACCGATGCGCACGAGGTCGCCGGGCTCGACAAGCTGCGTTACGGCATCTTGCAGGCTCGTCGCGGCGGCTTGACCAAAGAAGACGTCGTCAATACGCGGCCCTGGGCCGAAGTCAAAAAGATGCTCCGCCAGTAGAACGGAATTCATTCCGTGCCATTACGCGGATGGCCTGCGGCAATGTTGGTAAGCCAGGATGACTTCATAAAGGTCGGTCGAGATCGTAATCTCGTCATCCTCGAAGTCGCGCAGCCAGGTGCGTTCGCTTCGGACGGCGTCGGCGAGCAGCGGAAAAACTTCGCCAAGCGGTACACGGACCGTATTTTCCATGGCCGATGCGGGCCGAACAACCGTCGCAGTTTCCGGACCGTGATAAATGCGCAAGCGGCAGCGTGCCATAGGTGCTTCCTTAATGGGCGGTGCCTCTTGTATCGGCCGATGCTCTGGTGCGGGTTTGATCTATTTGTCGGGAATTGTGGATTGGCTCGCGAACCCCGCTTGCATCAAAGACGCAGCTTGACAGCGCTACACCGGCTGCCTAGATTGCCAAGGTTATAGGCGGACGCCTTCTCTCTCAACCATTCTGCATGGCGAGCACGACTGCGATCGATTTGGGCCAGGTTTCTCAGGCCCTCGGCTTGGCCGCGCCCCGTGTGCAGACGGTCGTCGATCTGCTCGACGCGGGCAATACGGTGCCGTTCATCACGCGGTACCGCAAAGACCAAACCGGCGGGATGGACGAGGAACAGGTCCGCGAGATTGAATCGCGAATCATCAAGTTGCGCCTGCTAGCCGAACGGAAACAAACCATCCTGCGTTCGATCGATTCGCAGGGCAGGCTGTCCGCGGAACTGGCGGCGGCGATCGCGGCCGCCGATACCGGCCGGCGGTTGGAAGACCTCTATTTACCCTATAAGCCTAAAAAGCAGACGCTGGCCACAATTGCCCGTGATCGGGGGCTGGAGCCTTTAGCCGTCGAGATCCTCGAAGCATCGCCAAGCTGTGCCGATCTCGATCGTCGCGCGAGCGATTTTGTGAGCGTCGACCGCAAGGTTTCGACGGCAGCCGATGCGCTGTTGGGCGCCGGTCATATCTTGGCCGAATGGTTTAGCGAGCGGGCTGACTTTCGCGGCCGGTTGCGAGCGATCCTCGAACGCACCGGCAAGCTGGTGAGCACGCAGGCCGAACCTGAGCCGAAATTTGAAAAGCCCGAAAGGGGGCGAACGCCACCGCCGGCAAAGGACAAAACGATTGCCGCGAATCGTCCGGCCAAGCCCGCCGAAGTGCAGCTTGTGCTCTGTGGCTTCGAGCTCGACGAGAACTCGGAGGGAAGATTCAGGGTTCAGGGTTCAGGGTTCAGCGAAGGCAATCATACCGGAACCGCCGATGTCGCCCCGGCCCCAGGTGCCAACTCGGAGACGGCGAACGCTCGCCAGGTAGTCCCGGCCCTTGTGGCCGGCTCAGAGGTGACCTCCACGCATCAGGTGGCCCCGGCCCTCGTGGCCGGCCCAGCGACGGAACCGCCGGGCACAAGGCCCGGAGCTACCGAGTCGGTTCCGGCTGCGCCCGTCACCAAGGCCGCCAAACACGCCGCGCGCAAAAAAGGCAAGGATGACCACAAGGCCTTTCGCGACTATTTCCGCTTCAGCGAGGCGATCGACAAAGTGCCGCCGCACCGCATTCTGGCGATCAATCGTGGCGAGCGCGCCCGGGCGCTGCGGGTGCGAATTGAAGTCGACCTCGAGGCGATGCAGCAAGTGGTCGACGAACTGCTGATACCGTCCGGTCACCCGCACGCCGACTTTCTGCGCGGCTGCGGCCGCGACGCCTTGGCCCGGCTGGTGCTTCCCAGTCTCGAACGCGAAGTCCGCCGCGAGTTGACCGACCTCGCCGAAACTCACGCCGTCGAAGTCTTCGCACGGAACTTGCGGAACCTGCTCTTGCAACCGCCCGTGCGCGAACGGCGCGTGTTGGCGGTCGATCCGGGCTTCAAGAGCGGTTGCAAGCTGGTGGCGATCGACGAGTTTGGCAACCTGCTGGAGCATGGCGTGGCCCACATCGCGGGTTCGGCCGAGCGGCGGGCCGAAGCTGGACACAAAGCGGCCGACATGATTCGCAGGCTGCAGCTTTCGGTGATCGCCGTCGGCAACGGCACCGGTTGCCGCGCCGCCGAGCAGTGGGTGAGCGATTTGTTGGCCGGCGAGCTGGCGGAACAGGGCATCTCTTATGTCATCGTCAACGAAGCCGGCGCCAGCGTCTACTCGACCAGCCGGTTGGGACGAGAAGAGCTGCCCAAATTTGACCCCACCGTGCGCGGCGCACTGTCAATCGGACGGCGGCTGCAAGACCCGCTCAGTGAGCTCGTCAAGATTGACGCAGCGAGCATCGGCGTCGGCATGTATCAGCACGACGTCAAAGCCAAGCACCTGCGCGAGTCGCTCGACGCGGTGGTGTCGTCGTGCGTGAACTTCGTGGGCGTCGACGTCAACACCGCCAGTCCCGCCTTGTTGCGGTACGTGTCGGGCCTGAATCAGCTCACCGCCCAGCGATTGTTCGATCACCGCGCGGCCCACGGCCCCTTCCAGACTCGCGAAGAACTGAAAGAGGTGCAAGGTTTCGGCGAAGCCACGTTTGTGCAGGCGGCCGGGTTTTTGAAAATCGTGGGCGGCCCAAACCCGCTCGACGCCACCTGGATTCATCCCGAAAGTTACGGCGTAGCCCGGCAGATTCTCGATCGGATAGAGGCCAAAGTCGATGACCTCGCCGAAAAGGAGCGTGCCACGCCACTGGCAGAGCGGCTTGGACAACTTCCCCTGGAGACGTTAACTGCCGAGACTCAAGTCGGCACGCTCACGCTCGCCGACATCGTCGCGCAACTGAGGCGGCCCGGCCGAGACCCCCGCGAGGCGCTGCCGCCGCCGATCTTCAAGCACGGCATTTTGAAGCTCGACGATCTGACGCCGGGCATGGAGCTGTCGGGCACGGTGTTGAACGTCGTCGATTTCGGCGCTTTTGTCGACATCGGCTTGAAGGACAGCGGCCTGGTGCATATCAGTCAGTTGGCCAACCGCTACGTGCAAGACGCGCACGAAGTCGTGTCGGTGGGCGACATCGTGCGCGTTTGGGTGCGCGAGGTCGACAAGGAGCGGCGGCGTGTCTCGCTGACCATGATCGCGCCGGGCTCGCGGCGAAGTGCCGAACCGCGCGGCGGCGAACCAAAGCGCGACCGTCGGCCGGCACGGTCGCCCAAGCCCGAAACACCGGCGGGAACGCCGCCGCCCCCGCGGCGCGTCCACGAGCCCCACCGCGCCAAAGGCCGCGCGGGGCAGTCGGGCAAAAAACCCAAATACCAAAAGCCGCCGGCCCCCAAGCCTAAGCCGCGGCCGGTGGTGCCGCTCAGCAAAGACATGATCGAGGGCAAAACGCCGTTACGCACCTTCGGCGACCTGCAGCAATTCTGGACCCTCAAGCAGCAAGAGGCCACCGACGAGGAAAAAGCTTCGGACCAATAGGGCCGCCGCGGTTCTACCTGCACCGTCGCGGTCGAGCGGCTATCGGCTGTTCTCGGGCACAAGCTCGACAAACACGAGTTCGGGCCGGCAGAGAAACCGCAGCCGAGGGGCGGGGCCACGCTCCATGCCTAGCCCGCGCGAGACGATCAACGTCTTGCCGTCGCCCAGGTCCGTAACGCCAGCGGCCCAGCGGCGCGGCACGCGCGAGAGCGTGATCAGCGGGCCGATGAGCGGCAGTCTCACCTGCCCGCCGTGCGTGTGCCCGGCCACTAGCAGGTCGGCCTTGACGTCGCCCCGAGCAAAGTTGGGGCAGTGGCCGAAGACAATTTGAAACTGGTCACTTTTCGAAATTTGCAAGGCGGTCGAAAACGAATCTTCGATCGCCAATGCCGTCAGGCGCACCTCGCCCAGGTCGAACGATTGCGTGGAGTTCGCGCAGGTGACGCCGGTGTCTTCGAAACTAACCCGCCAGCCGTCGCTGTCGACGTTGCCGCGCACCGCGTAAATCCCTAGCGGCGCGGACAGGCCAATCTCCTGAAGCATCGCCCGTAGCTCGCGGTGCAACCGCCGGCGACCGGCGTTGTCGAACTCTTGAATGTAATCACCCGCCAACAAAATGAGGTCGGGCCGCGCAGCCATCACGCGCTCAAGCACTGATTGCTCGTAAGGGCCAATCTCGTCGGTTTGCAGATCGGCGAGAATGGCGATCGTGACCGGCTGTTGGATTTTGGGGCTGACGAGTCGCACTTGCCTCACTTCGAGCCAATGGGGCTCAACGAGGAAGGCGTCGAACGCGGCCGCTTCGACCAGCATAAAAAGCGCGGCAAACACTGTGGCGGCGCGGGGGTGACGCCGCGCCAGCGAAATCGCCGCGGCCGCCAGCGTCGCCGCCAGATAGCCAAACCAGCCGTAGGCGAGCAATCGCAGGCTGCCGAAGCCGCGATCGCCCAAACTATAGGCCAGCACGACGGCCAAGCCGCCCACGGCCGCCGCGGCCAGCCACCAGTCCCGCGGTCGGCGGTCGCGACCGGCCGCCCAGGCGGCTGTAAGCGTCAGCACCAGCATGCCGCCGTGAAACAGCAGTGAACCACTCGACGTCGTCAACATGGCACGTTCCGTGTGCGCTCGATGGTTTACTCTTCGGCCAGGCCGCGGAGGGCTTCGAGCACCTGCTGGTCATGCCCTTCGACCTTGACGCGCCGCCAGACTTTCCGCACGACGCCTTGGGCATCGATCAAGAAAGTCGATCGCTGCACGCCCCAGGATTTTTTACCGTACATATTTTTTTCTTGCCAGGCGCCGTATTTTTCGGCCACCCGGTGGTCGGAGTCGGCCAGCAGCGGGAACGTCAAGCGGTATTTGTCGCGAAACTTGACGTGGCTGGCCACGTCGTCGGTGCTGACGCCGAAAACCTTTGCTCCCAGCGACTGCAATTCTCGCTGGCGGTCCCGGAAGGCGCAAGCTTCTTTGGTGCAGCCGGGCGTGTCGTCGCGCGGATAGAAGTAGAGCACCACGGGGCTGCCCCGCTGGTCGTTGAGCTTGAACGTTGCGCCATCGTCGGCGGCCAGCGTAAAATCGGGCGCCGGCTGGCCTTCCTCGAGCCACTCGCTCACGGTGTGTCTCCTAAGCATGTGTTAAGCATTGATCTCGGAGATTATAGCGGACAACTCGGCCGGCGATGAGGGGCGCGACGTACTGCCGTGTGCGAACCAGAGGGCGCACGGCCTTGTCAGTTGCCGTAGACCCTCCACGCGGACTTGCCGGGCGTGTACAATGCAGCCGGGTTGTTTTTCGGCTTTTCCAGAAAGGATGTGTGTGGCGATTTCGACCATCGACCGGCCCTCGGCGGCCTCGTCGGGACGCTCGCTCGAGCTGGCCAAGGCGGCCGCCCAAACCGCCGCCGATCATCGCGGACGCGACATTGTCATTCTCGACATGCGCGAGCTGACCTGCGAGTTCGACTTCTTTGTGTTGGCCACCGGCACCAGCCGGCGGCAACTTCACGCCATGAGCGAGGAGATCGACCACAAGCTCGAAGACGACATGGGCGACCGGCGCCTGGGAATCGAGGGTTTCCAAGACAGCCGCTGGATTCTGCTCGATTACGGCGACGTGGTGGTGCATCTGCTCGATCCCGAAGCCCGCGAGTATTACGCCCTGGAAGACCTCTGGTGCGAGGCCAAGCGCGTGCCGGTCGATCTGCCGGGCGTCGATGAGTCAACCAGCCCGCGCATCGGAGCGTGAACGCCGTACAACAGAAGGCAGATTGAACAGAAGGCAACAAAGAAAACGAAGAGAGAAATAAGGTGGGTCGAGCCAGGCGAATCTCACCTTTTTGGCCGACTTTTTTTGTTGCGTCGCCCTGTGCGCTACGGTTCGCGAGCTTGTCGAAATCATCCGACTTCTTCGTTATCTTCGTTGCCTTCTGTTCAAAATCATGAATCTTCTGTGGACCATTCGGCACCGGTTTGAGGTTGCGTTGGCGCCGCTGGCAGAACAGCTTGGTCTGACGGCTAGCGAACTAACCGAGTTGGTCGAGATGGTCCGGCCCAGCCAAGACGCACGGTTTGGCGACTACCAGGCCAACTGCGCCATGCCGTTGGGTAAACGTCTCGACAAGTCAGCGCGCGACGTCGCTCAAAAAATCGTCGAGCGGCTGGAGTGGACCGACTTGGGGCCTCCGCCCGAGATTGCCGGGCCGGGATTCATCAATCTGCGGCTGTCTGAGGGGTGGCTCGCCGAGCAATTGTCGCAGGCGGTCCTCGACGAGCGATTAGGCGTGCCGCCGGCCGATCCGCCGCGCACCTACGTGATTGATTACTCGGCCCCGAACGTCGCAAAGCCGATGCACGTGGGCCACATTCGCTCGACCGTCATCGGCGACAGCCTCTATCGCACGCTCAAGTTTCTGGGCCACCGGGTGATTGGCGACAATCACCTGGGCGACTGGGGTACGCAGTTCGGCATGATCATTTACGGCTTTCGGCACTTCAGCGATGAGGTGGCGTACCGAAAATCTCCGGTGGACGAGCTTGCCCGACTTTATCGGCTGGTCCATCAATTGGTCGATTATCACGAAGGCCGGGCAAAACTAACCGAGTTGTTGGCGCAGGTCGTGCGCGATCAAGAGGCGCTCGCCCGCCACGCCGCCGAAGCGGTGGCCGGCGATCCGAAAGGCGAGAAAAAAGCCAACAAGGCGCTCAAGAGATTCGAACAGGCATTAGAAAAGTCGCGGGCCGAAGCCGACGCTTTGCGGAAGCGCCAGCAAACAATCGAGCAAGACCGCAAGCTGGCGGCGCTGGTGGCCGCGCACCCCCAGATTGCTCAGGCGGTGCTGGCCGAAACCGCCAAGCTGCACGCCGACGACGCAGAAAACCTGCGGCTGTGGCGCGAGTTCATGCCGCCTTGCCTGGCGGCGATCGAGCAAGTCTATCGGCGGCTGGGCGTGAAGTTCGACCAGACGCTGGGCGAAAGCTTTTATCACGACCGGCTGGCTGGCGTAGTCGACGACCTGCAGCGACGCGGGATCGCGCGCGAGAGTGAAGGCGCCATCTGCGTCTTCGTCGAAGACAATTCCGTGCCGATGATCGTGCGCAAGCGCGATGGCGCTTATCTCTATGCGACGACCGATTTGGCCACGATTCAGTATCGGATGCAGACCTGGTCGCCCGACGCGATGCTGTATGTGGTCGATCATCGGCAGAGCGATCACTTTCGCCTGCTCTTCGCCGTCGCTCGGCAATGGGGGTATCGCGACGCCGAGTTTCAGCACATCAGCTTTGGAACCGTGCTGGGCGAGGACGGACGGCCCTTCAAGACGCGGTCGGGCGATACCGTAGGGCTGTCGGGGCTACTCGACGAAGCCGTGGCCCGGGCCTACCAGGTCGTCTGTTCGCTCGACGACGAGAAGCCGCAGGGAGCCGAATTGGCCGACGACGAGCGGCGGCGGATTGCAGAAGTTGTCGGGCTGTCGGCCATCAAGTACGCCGATCTCTCGCAAAACCGCACCAGCGACTATGTGTTCAGCTTCGACAAGATGGTGGCTCTGAAAGGCAATACGGCCACCTATATGCAATACGCCTACACGCGAGTCCGCGGCATTTTTCGCAAGGGGGAAATTGACGTCGAGGCGTTGCGCCGCCGGCGGCCGGCGATCGCGCTGGCTCAGCCGGCCGAGCGGGCGTTGGGCCTGGAGTTGTTGCGGTTCGCCGAGGCCTTGCAATTTACCATCGCCGATTATCGGCCGAACCAATTGACCACCTATTTGTTCGACCTGGCGAACCGTTTTTCGACGTTTTTCGAGGAATGCCCGGTGCTGAAGGCCGACACGCCGGAACTGCGCGACAGCCGTCTGCTGCTGTGCGATTTGACAGCCCGCACGATCAAACAGGGACTGGAGCTGTTGGGGATCGAGGTGGTGGAGAGGATGTGAAGGCAGGGGCCAGAGATCGGAGGTCGGAGGCCAGGGGAACCTGAAGGGTGGGACGGGCTTGCGAGTCCCACCATCTGCGTGAATCCAAGTGGAGCGGTTGGCGCAGGCGAATGGTGGGACTCACTTCGCTCGGCCCACCCTACATGGGGCGCGCGTTTAAAAAAGGCGAGGTCCCCATGTCAGAGTTTTTTAGCGACGAGATGCGGCGCGAGCCGTATCCGATCTACGATCAAATCCGCGGCGCCGGCGTGCTTCACGTTCCGCCGCCTTTCAATGCCTGGTTGGTGCTCGATTATGCGGGCGTCAAGCAGGTATTGGCCGATCACGATACGTTCCGATCGAGTGTGCCGGCACCACCGAATTGGTTCATCTTCAGCGATCCGCCGCGGCACACCAAGCTGCGCAACCTGATCTCGAAAGCGTTCACGCCGCGGTCGGTGGCGAACCTCGAACCGCGAATTCGCGAGATCTCGCGCGATCTACTCGATGTGGCTGTCCAACGAGGTTCAATCGACCTCGCCACCGAATATTCGGTGCCGCTGCCGATGAAAGTCATTGCCGCCATGATCGGTATTCCGCCCGCCGATTGGGCGCGATTCAAACGCTGGAGCGACAGCATTTTGAAGCTCAGTTATACGCGGTCGGGCGGTGACGAAGCGGCGCAAGCGAGCCGGGAGTTTGCCGCGGTGACTGCCGAGATGAGCGATTATCTGGCCGAGATGATCGCCCAGCGGCGGACAAGTCCCAGCGACGATTTACTTACCCGGCTGATCCACGCCGAAATGGATGGCCAACACTTGAACCATGAGGAAATCTTGGGGTTCTTTCAGCTTTTGGTCGTTGGCGGGCAAGAAACGACGACCAACCTCATCAACAACGTGGTGCTCTGCCTGATCGAAAATCCCGATCAGCGGGCGCTGCTCGCGGCCAGTCCCGAATTGTTGCCGTTGGCCATCGAAGAGGTCTTGCGTTATCGTTCGCCGCTGCAATGGCTGATGCGCACGCCCGGCCGCGATGTTGAGTTGCACGGGCAAGTGATTCCCGCCGGCTGCCTGGTGCTGGCGATGGTCGGCTCGGCGAACCGAGATCCCAAGCAGTTTGCCGAGGCCGGCCGGTTCAAGATCGACCGAGAGCCGAACCCGCACCTGGCGTTCGGCCACGGCAACCACGTTTGCCTAGGCGCTCCCCTGGCTCGGCTCGAGGCCCGCATCGCTTTAACCGACATCTTCGCTCGGCTGAAGAAGTTTGAGCTGGCGAGCAGCGAGCCGTGGCCGCCGCGCAAAGCATTGAACGTACACGGGCCGGAGAGTTTGCCGATACGCTTCTCCTAACTGTTGTGGCATGGTCTCCTTCCTGTTGTGGCATGGTCTCCGACCATCGCCACCCGCGGGCAGGTCTCTCAGTGTCTCGCCCTGTGGGAGACCTTCGGTCGAACGTGTGAAGCGGTCAGAGACCGCTCCACAACATGGAGACCGCTCCACAACATCGATTACCCGGCCGGCGCTTTGGCGTCTCTGCGAACCACCGATTCGCACCGCCCGAAGATCATGCGGCCGGCGCTGGTCTGCAAGACGCTGGTGACGGCGATCTTCACCAGCTTGTTCAAATGCTCGCGGCCCCCTTCGACCACGATCATCGTGCCATCGTCGAGATAGCCGATGCCTTGGCCCGGTTCCTCACCCGGCTTGACCAACTGCACTTCGAGCGATTCGCCTGGCAGAAAAATTGGCTTCAGCGCGTTGGCCAGGTCGTTCAGGTTGATGACGTCGACGCCATGCAGCCGAGCGACCTTGTTCAGATTGTAGTCGTTGGTCACCACCTTGCCGTCCAGATGTTTGGCCAGCAGCACCAGCTTCAGATCGACCGGCTGGCCTTCGAACTCGGGCAGGTTGCGGTCGAAGATCTGCAAGTCGATGCCAGGGTTCGATCGCAGGCGATTGAGGATGTCGAGTCCGCGGCGTCCGCGGCTGCGGCGCAGGCGATCGGAACTGTCGGCGATCGCTTGCAGTTCGCCGAGTACAAATCGCGGCATGATCAATTGACTGTCGAGCACCTTGGTCTCGACCACGTCGGCAATGCGGCCGTCAATTACCACGCTGGTGTCGAGCACGAACGGCTTCAGTCCCTTCACTTCTTTCGAGAACTCGACGTACGGGATGACGAAGCGAAAGTCGTTGCGGGTCTGCATCAACAGACTGATGCAGGTGTAGCAGAGCACCAGCGCCATCACCAGGCGGATGCACTCGCGCGGCCACGGGTTGAGCGGCATGACGGGCGAGATGGCCAAGCCGACCACATACGACAAGAATAGCCCGACGATCAGCCCAAAGTAGACCGACGAAATCACATCAAGTGGCTTGTGCCGCGCGAGCGAATCGACTCCCACGACGATCGACGACACCAGCATGACACCGACAAACACGGCCCACGGCAGCCAGACCGGCTCTTTGGGCATCTGGTCGGACTGGACCAGAGAGACGGCCAGCCCTCCGGCCACCAGAAAAAACAGCGACCGCAGTACAATCAACGACACCGGAGTTTTCATCGATCCCGTTCCGCAACCAGCCAGCCCCCCCTCGTCCTTATGACACGGGAACGATTATACCATTCCAATGGGCGGGTGCCCAGAAAGGTAGGATAACCCTCGCTCGGGCATGTGCCGCGGGTAAGACCAGCCCCACCGAACAAGTCGCGGGCGCGTCTGCCAACTTACTTCGAATTCTCGTAGGTCGGTCCGTTGATGTCTGAATCGGCCAGGATGAGGTGCTCGACCGTCAGTTTCGGTTCGCTGCTATTGCCGTCGGCGCGGGCAGTCTGCGGCGTATAGCGGACGTATTTCCGCTTAAAGGGATCGTAAAAGGCGTCGCCCTTCTGAAAGATCGGCCGATACTCAGTCATCTCGCCGAACCAGGCCGGGCCGAGTACCTGGGCGGGAATCCAGTGCCCCTTGCCGTGCGAGTCGCGCAAGTAAAACTCAGGATAATTGTGCCCCTCGACCCACACGCTGCGGGCCACCACACCCGATAGCCGGCACATGCTGACAAACAGCGCGCTCATCTCTTCGCAATCGCCGCAATGCTGCTCAAGTGCGAACAAGGCGCCGCGGAAATCGCCGTTTTCAAATTCGACGTTGTCGCGCGTCCACTGCCAGAACCCTTTGACCATTTCCCAGGGACCATCGGCGGCGTGCTGTTTTTCCAGCTCGTCGGCAAGCTTGACGATCTTGGGGTGCTTCATTTCCAGCCCCGGCGGCTGGCGGGAGTATTGATCGCGCACGTCGGCCGGCGGGCCTTTGGCAAATTCGAGGGTGTCGCCCGGCAGAGTGAATTGCATCCGCCAGCGGGTAATTTCATAGAGCAGCTCAACCGAGGCTGATTCGCCCGCTTCGATGCGGGGAATTTGGAATTTCATCGTCGCGCATTGGCCGCGTTTGATCTGCTCGCGATATTTGCCTCCCTCGGTAAATTTGCGGCTGAGCAAGCGCACTTTCTGTTCGTGCCAGTCCATAGGAATGGGAGCGACGACCGCCACGTTTTTACAGGCGGTCTCTTTTGGCGCTGTCACGCGCACGACCATCTTGAGTTGGTAGGTCCGCGGCGCGGTCAGTTCGATCGCCGGATCGGCCGATGGCCGACTTGCTCCACCCCGCTGGGCCTCGGCGGCTTCGTCGCCCTCGGACTCGCCTTCCGTCTTTTCCGGCGCGGCGGCGGTCGAGAGAGAGTCGGAGGAATTTCGGGCGGCGACTTTGGCGACTCGGGCGGTTTGCTTGGTAGAACCGTCTTTGGCCTGACAGACGGCCGCGGCCGCCAGCAGGAAGGCGCCGGCCACAAAGAGAAAAGGATGGTTTCGCATCAACGGCATTTCAACAAGACCATTCCGGGTATCTGGGCAACATACATAGTATGTTAAGGCTGGGCCAGCTTGTCAAAAAACAGGGACGACCGGTAGCCTGAGAATCGAGTTGCGGAACGCCGAACTTAGACGAGCCCGAAGCGCCAGCCGGGAAAATCAGGCCACGTCATCGCTTGCGCTTCGGGTTTGTGGCGGGCGACCAACTCGCTCTTCGGACGCCACCGGCCGTCTTACTAGCCATTCGGCCTTGCCACATTGCGGGGCGGCTTCTACAGTCACCCATCTGACCACGGAAGGAGCCGCTCATGACGCAGGATGTCGTTTGCGAAGAGCCGGCGCCGGCATGCGCCCAGCCGCGAAGGGCCGGCGCCGGTGAGCTTTGGCAGGAACGGTTTTACTTCAATTTCGACAAGCCCCGCGCGCGCCACCGGCCCAGAGCGGCGTTGGCCGCGCTGCGGCCGCACCAGTGGGTCAAGAATCTGCTGGTGCTGCTGCCGCTCTTTTTGGCCCATCAAGTGAATCCGTTGGCCCGGCTGTGGCCGGTTTTGGCAGCGCTGGCCGCGTTTTGTTGTGCGGCTTCGAGTGTTTATCTGCTGAACGACGTGATCGACATCGAGGCCGACCGGCGCCACGCCACCAAGCGCCGCCGACCAATCGCGTCGGGCGAATTGTCGCCCAACTTCGGCCTGACGCTATCCGCGATCGCCGGCGCGGCAGGCTTCGCGCTGGCCTCCACGTGCGTCTCGATGCCTTTCGTCGGGATGCTGGCTCTTTACGGGGCGCTAGCAACGGTGTATTCGTTGTTCGTCAAACGTCAACTTCTGCTCGACGTGATCTTGTTGGCTGGGCTTTACACACTGCGGATCGCGGCGGGAGCGGTCGCCGCGCGTGTGCCGCTTTCGCCCTGGTTGGCCGCCTTTGCCATGTTTTTCTTCTTCAGTTTGGCGCTGGGCAAGCGCTACATCGAGCTCCGCCGAACGACTGGGGGCGGACAGCCGCTGCCGACGGGTCGCGGTTACCGGGCCGACGACGCTCACTTGCTCGAGAGCCTCGGCCCGGCGAGCGGCTTTCTGGCGGTGCTGGTGTTTTATCTTTATATCGACAGCGATGCGGTGGCGGCGCTCTACCATCGTGCCTGGTTGTTGTGGGCCGTTTGCCCGGTGTTGCTCTACTGGGTCACGCGCTTTTGGCTCTTGGCGCGGCGTGACGAAGTTCACGACGACCCGGTGGTGTTTGCCTTGAAAGACCGGGCCAGCTTGGCCTCGATTGCGCTCACCGCCGCGCTGGTGTGGGCAGCCTCGGCTTAGCGGTCAATAGTGTATTGATGTATGGAACGAATGCGGCAGGGTGCCACGGCATCCGTCGCAGCGCGAATGGACCTCGCGATATGCAGACGCGCCGCCGCTGCGACGGACGCCGTGAGGGGCCGCCTTTACCGCCCGACTCTCGAATCGGCTCCGCACGGCGTCCGCCGCGGCGATTCACGGCGAGCGTTGGGTTGATACTAGCCGCGCCGCGGCGGATGCCGTGGCACCCCAAAGCAATTTCGAAATAACAGCTTATACCATCAAACTCTTGCTTCGATGAACTGCAGTCACGAGCCTCATTCCGGTTGGGGAAATTACCGTCGAGAGTGGTGCGCTGTTTATCATCCGCAAACGGCGGCCGAAGCGATCGGCCTTGTTGCCGGGCGGAACAACCTGATTTCCCGCGGCCTGGGGCGTAGCTACGGCGATGCCGCAGTCAATGGCCGCGGCGGCGTCGTCTCGCATCGGGCGATGAATCGACTGCTCTCGTTCGATGAAGCCACCGGCGTGCTCACCTGCGAGGCGGGGGTTTCGTTCGACGAGATCATCCGGTTTGCGTTGCCACGTGGTTTTTTTCCCTTGGTGACGCCGGGCACGCGCTTCGCCACCGTCGGCGGCGCGATTGCCGCCGACGTCCACGGCAAGAACCACCCGCGCGACGGCTCGTTCGCCGCCGCGCTCCTTGATTTTCGATTGTTGACTGCGACGGGCAAAGTGCTCGACTGTTCGCCGGAGCGAAACTCGATCGCCTTCTGGACCACCGTCGGCGGCATGGGGCTGACCGGCGCGGTGCTTGACGCACGGCTCCGCTTGCGGCCGGTAGCAACCGGGTATATGACGGTCGAACACCAACGGACCCGCAGCCTCGAAGAAACGCTCGACGAGTTCAAATGCGGCGGCCGGTTTACATACTCCGTCGCCTGGCTCGATTGCCTCACCGGCGGCCGAGCGGTGTTGACGCACGCCGAACATACACCCACCGATCAATTGCAGGCGCATCGGTCCGGCGAACCGTTGTCGCCGCGGCACCGTCGCTCGGCAAGTATTCCGTACAATCTGCCCGCGGGTCTCATGAACCGTTGGACCGCTCGGGCGTTGGGCGCGATCTATTATCGTTGCCCTCGCAGACGGCGCGCGATTGTCCCGTACCAGGCATTCTTTTATCCACTCGACGCCGTCGCGCACTGGAACCGCCTCTACGGCCGCCGCGGGCTCTTGCAGTATCAAGCCGTGTTTCCGACGGCCACCGCCCGGAACGGGCTCAACTCACTGCTGCGAGAAATCGCCCGCTCACGGGAGGCGCCTCTGCTGGCAGTCCTCAAACGATTCGGGTCGGCCAACGAGGGGCTACTCTCGTTTCCGATGCCGGGATTTACGCTCTCGGTCGATTTTCCCAATACCGGTGCCGGGCTGGCCGAGCTGCTAATGCGCCTGGACGAGTTGGTCATTGACTGCGGTGGGCGAGTCTATCTGGCCAAGGATGCTCGCTTGCCGCGGGCGGCGTTCGAACAAATGTATCCCCGCGCGGCTGAGTTTCGCCAGGTCAAGCGCGAGCTTGACCCGCACGGTCAGTTCGCTTCGTCCCTGGGGCGACGGCTCGGGCTCACTTGTAAAGCCCGTACGGTGGGCATCGCCCACCATGAATTTATGGTGGGCGATGCCCACCCTACGATTCTGCAATCCTGACTGCGAGGGGGAGCGACCGATGATTTTAGACTTGGTTTCCAATGCATCGCGTTGTACATCCCTGCATCCGGGCTTTGCCGCGGCGTTTGACTGGTTCGCTCGCATCGAGCCTGGACGCCTCGATCTCGGGCGACACGTGGTCGACGGCCAGCGGCTGTTCGCTCTCGTAGCGCGCGATCCGGGCAAAGGTCGCCAGGAGGCTCGGCTGGAATCGCATAGGCGGTTCATCGACATCCAGATTACGCTGGCGGGCCAAGAGGAAATCGGGCATCGTCCCTTGAGCGAGTGTCGGTCACCCGAAATTCCGTTCTTGCCCGACAACGACGTGGCGTTTTACGCCGAGCGGCCCGATAGTTGGCTGGCGTTGCCGCCGGGCCGGTTTGCCATTTTCTTTCCCGACGACGCCCACGCGCCACTGGCCGGTTCGGGCGAGTTGCACAAAGTGGTGGTCAAAGTGGCGGTGGATTGGGATCGCTTACCGTGACGGCTGGCCTACACGACGCGCTCCGCCGCGGGCAGGCCCAGCGGCAGCGGATGAATGTCGGGATGCAGGGCGTTGGCGAGGATCTCGAGACTATCGACCAACCGTGGGCCGGGCCGGCTGAAATAGGCCGAACCATCGACCACATACACGCGGCGCCGCTGCACGCACGGCAGCTCGTGCCAGTGCGGCCGACTGGTTAATATCGGCAAGTCTTGTCGAGTTCGCTCGACATCGAAGCCGCAGCAGGCAATCAGCATTACCTCAGGTTGCCAAGAGACGATGGTTTCCCAAGCGGTGGTTTGCGACGGCAATCCACTGCGGCCCACACCTTCGACGCCACCTGCCAGCTCAACCAGCTCCGGCGTCCAATGCCCGGCCGAGAACGGCGGATCGATCCACTCCAACACCACCACGCGCGGCCGAGCGGCGGCTCCGGCGGAGCGCAGGGCGACCGCGTCGATCCTGCGGTGTAGCGCCGACGCAAGCTCCTCGCCACGCTCTGAAACGCCGGCCGCCTGCGCCACGAGGCGAATGCTCGCCAACACATCGGACAGCCGCGAGGCCTCGAGATTGACTACCCGTGGCTTGCCCGGCAGCGAGCAGGCCGCTTGCCGGACTTCTTCTTCGGCAACCGCGCACACATCGCATAGCGCTTGCGTCAGAATGAGTTCGGGCCGCAGTCGTTCGAGCAGCGGCAGATCGAGGGTGTAAAGCGCGCCGCCGTCGGCCATTCGCTCGCGCACCTGGGCATCGATCTCCACGCTGGCAACACCGGCTGGAATTAGCGACCGCGTCACCTTCGGCAGCCGCTGGACCTGGGGCGGATAATTGCATTCGTGCGAAACCGCCACCAACCGCTCGCGCAGCCCCAGCGCACAGGCAATTTCAGTAGCCGCGGGCAACAGTGAAACGATTCGCATCGAAACTGGTTCGTCGTGTTTTAGGAGTGGAAGGCTGTGCCCCGGGTGCCACGGCATCCGTCGCAGCGCGAACGGCCTTGCCGTGCGCGCACGCGCCGTCGCTGCGACGGACGCCATGCGGATCTGCCCTCTGGCCCGATTTCAAGATCGGCCCCGCACGGCGTCCGCCGCGGCGATTTAAACCGCACGCCAATTCGACGCCAACCGCGCCGCGGCGGATGCCGTGGCACCCAATTGGTAACTGTCACGACTCATGCTCGATGATTGCTAAATTCGTAATCGGCGGCCGGCCAGCACGTCGTCGACCATGGCCAAGAGATCGCGGCCGCCGCCTTGATAAATCGTTTCGCCGAGCATGTGCAACCGATCGCGATCAAGCCGTGGCTGGTTTCGCTTGACCATTTGAATAAAGTCTGAAGCGTCGAGATGCTGTTTCTCTTCTTCTCGATTGCGCGACGCCATCGCATTGAATTTCGAGGCGATCGCCATTTCAACGTTCGGCACCTGATGGCCGCTAGCGGCTTTCACGGAATTCTCGAAGACGCGCTCATAAAGCCCAACAGGCCGCAGGACGTCGATCACCGGTTCCCGGCTGGCGGGGTCGAGAAACCGCGTCACCACGATCTGCTCGTCAATGGGCAGATCAGGGAACCTTTGCGAGAGCGCCTTGATGGCCTTCTTGTGGTGCGTTTTGCGCACGACTACAGCGACGTCGCGAGTGGCCCGCGCTTGCTGCATCCATCCGCCGATGCCGTGCGCGCCGATCAACACAAAGCGTACGTCGGCCTCGGTCAGCGTTGCGACGACATCGAGAGCATCGATCATCAATCCGGCCTCGGGATACATCCGCGCGAAATAGTTCCCCAACGCGCGGCTGGCTTCCAGCGCCGCCTGATGGTCGACGGCTCGGTGAACGTCAATCGGCCAATCATGGCCGGCCCAGCGATCGTCACCATCTGGTTCGATGGCGGTCGGCGGTCGCATCGACGGCTGCGTCAGGCTGTTCTTGCCGCGTTTCACAGGCCCTCCTATACTAGGATAACTGTACCATCGTCGGGAGGCACGTCCATGCTCGTTCGTCGGTTCGCGGTCAGTGCGGCAACACGCTGGCTCGTCGGTTTGGCGTTTTTGCTGTATTTGGGGCTGCTCGACGGGGCCGATTTGCGGGCCGGGGAACAGGCCGCTCCCGAGGCCGATTCGCCGTCGAAAAACAAGCCCGCCTCGCCGGAAGATGCCGAGTACTATGAACTCTTCAAGACGCTGGCCGACACCATTGACCAGGTCGATCGCAACTATGTCAAGGACGTCAGCCGCCGCGAGCTGATGGAGGCCGCCATTCGCGGCGTGCTGAGCAAGCTCGATCCCTACTCGAACTATATCGGCCCGGACGACGTCAACCGGTTTAAGGTGACCGTCGAAAATCAGTTTACGGGCGTCGGCATTCAGGTCGAGCTGCGGCGCGGAATGCTGACCGTGATCACGCCGATCGTCGGCAGCCCGGCCTACAAGGCAGGTGTGCAGGCCGGCGACGTCATTACCGACATCGAAGGCAAAAGCACCGAAGGCATCGACCTGGACGAAGCGGTGCGGCGGCTGAAGGGCGAACCGGGTTCGAGTGTTACGTTCACGGTGCAGCATCCCGGCGGCGCGGGGCTGGAAAAGCTGACGGTCACGCGCGAGCTGATTCAGATGGAAAGCATCCGCGGCGACACGCGCAACGACCGCGACGAGTGGAACTTCATGCTCGACGCCGATAAAAAGATCGGCTATGTCCGCGTGCTGTCGTTCGGCCGCGAGACGCAGCGAGAGCTGAAAAAAGCGCTGGAGCAGTTGAAAAAAGACAAATTCCGCGGGCTGGTGCTCGATTTGCGTTTCAATCCGGGCGGGCTGCTGAGTTCGGCCATCGAGGTGGCCGACATGTTCCTGACCGAGGGCGAGATCGTCAGCACCTCGGGACGCAACAGCCCCAAACGGTCGTGGAGCGCCCACAAGTTCGACACGTATGAGGGTTTTCCGATGGTGGTGCTGGTCAACCGGGCCAGCGCCAGCGCCAGCGAGATCGTCTCGGCGTCGCTGCAAGACCACAAGCGGGCGATCGTCGTGGGCGAGCGCACCTGGGGCAAGGGCAGCGTGCAGACGGTGGTCGATCTCGAAGGGGGCAAAAGCATGTTGAAGCTGACCACGGCCAGCTACGTGCGGCCCAACGGTCACAACATCCACCGCTTTCCCGACGCCAAGGAGAGCGACGAGTGGGGCGTGATGCCCGACACCGGGTATGAACTGAAGCTCAACGACCGCGAGTTTTTGCAGTTGCAGCTTTACCGCCGCGACCGCGACATTCTGACGGTGAATCACGTCGCGGGGCAGGCAACAGCGGCGACCGACGCCAGCAAAGCGCCCCCTCCGGCCGAGGCCTCGAACGGCCAACCGAGCACGTCCGGTTTTGTCGATCGTCAGTTGCAGAAGGCAGTCGATTATCTCAGCTCCGAGCTGGCCAAAGCTCAATAGCGCGGCTCGTTGCTTTTTTCATCGCGATGAAGGGTGGCCTTCCGGGCCTCATGGTCGCCTTTCACTACGGCTAATTGCGACGATGCTAGCCTTCATGTGATTTCTTGCCACGCCAAAATCTGACGGTCGCCACTGCGAACAGCGACTCGATCAGCACGGTTGTCGGAATCGAAAACAGGTCTTCCCAGAGCACTCCGATCGGGGTCTGGCGTAGGGCGCGCAGCGCGTCCCAGAACCAGCTTGCGCTCAGATAACTTTGCATGACGAAGCCCAATCCACAGACCACCGCCAGTGTGACGACATACCGCGCCGCCTCGCGGGCGGGCTGGCGGCGCGGGCGATGGTCTGGCCCGGCCAACATTCCGAGCGCGACCAATAGGCTCAGTTGTGAACCTTCAGCAAGCAGGAAGAGCGCATCGGTGGACGTCCTCGATGCCAGAAACCATTGGATACAGACGATCGAGACGCCGATCGCGGTGGTGAAGAGCAACAGATCTCTGGTGGTGAACTGCCAGCGACCCGCGGTGGCCTGTTGCTCGGCCCGGCGGCGCTGTGACGCCTCGACCGCCATCGTCAACAGCAACGTGGCGCCGCACGCCACAAGCACATAAACGGCCAACCAATACGTCGAATACTTGGGGTGCCGGACCGCCAGCAGAATCCAACTGAGCAGCCCGCCCAGCACGGCGACGGCTGCCCGTCGCGGCCAGGCCGCCCCGCTCAGGGCGGCCCAGACCGCCAGCATACCGGCCTCGCTGAACGTCACCACTCGAAACACGTTTCGGGCGGCCCAATCGTCGGGCCGTGCCATACTGAAGCCAAAAGCCGCCAGCGGCGCGGCGACGTGGGCCGCGATCAGCAACGCCAATGCTACACGTTTGCCGACGACGTCGGTTGACATCGCGTTGTTCAAGGCGGCCTCAATTCCGCGAGGTCTCAGCGGTTCGCGCCCCGCGCAGGTCGGTCAAAAGCCGCTCGATTTCTCGATGAATCTGCCAGGTCTGCGCGACGACCAAGGCCCCGCTATTAGGATATTCACTGATCGTGCCCGGCCCACGCTGATGGGCGCACTGCCATGAGTCCGACGCGATATTGGTGCGAATGACATCGGCGAGCAACTGATAGTCGTTGGCCCGCTCTCGTCCGCCGCGCGGTGCGCCACCGGCAGATTTCGCCAAGTCGGAGACCGGGTAGACCTTCACGGTCAGCATGTTCTCGGCGACGGTTTGAGTGGTGATCAGCAGCACTTCGTCGTGGATCAGGTAGGTGCAGTCCAGTTGGCCCAAGATCAGATCGAGCGCCGAGTCGAGCGTGATGCCTTTGATATTGCGCGTGACGGGCGTGTCGCTGCCCTGCCCAGCGTCTTCGAGAGCCCGCTTGTCGAGCTGAATCTCGATACCATGCCGTTCCTTGAGAAAGTCGATCACGTCTTGCAGAGGCTGGCCCGTGAAATCGACTTCGGTCGGTTCGTCGAGCGCCGCCAGGATTTTGACTTCGTTCGACCGCTTTCGATCGACGGCGAATGGCCCCTGATCGAAGGGGCCCGCCGGCTCGCCTGCTTTCTGGGCCGTTGCTCCGCCCAACGGCGGCTGGTTCTGCTGCCCGACGGCCAACGGCCCGCCTAAGGCGACCCATCCCAGCAGTGCCACCAAACTCAAGAATGCGCCCCGCGTGAACCAAACATGCGTTGTCATTGGAACTCTCCTTTCTCGGTTGCCAGGTTTCGCGCCCCGCGTAGTGCCTCTAAAAAACGCTCGACCCGCCCGATGCCATCGTAGACATCACGCTCCGCGTGAGGTTGACGCCAGAGGCGCCTGGTGAACCGTGCGACGGCCGGCCACAAGGGCTGGGACGACCATGCGGCGATTGGCCGGGGCATCGCTGAGGCTCTGCCCCAGCCACCGATTTCTAGCTTCAAAGAGCCGGACATCATGCGGAGCATTATGGCGACAATCGCCTCTCCGCTAATTATCTGCGTGCTGCGCGGCGGCGGCATCACGCAAGGCCCGCAAGTGCTGGGCAATCTCTTCGTGCACCTCCGTCGTTTGCGAAACCACCAGTGCGCCGAAATTGGCGAACGACTCCATCGCGCCCGGTCCGCCAACGTCTTGCCAGGAGTCGGGCGCCACAGTCGATTGAATCAATTGGATAAGTTTGCGGTAATCGAGCGCCGAACGCTCGCCTCCGCCCTCACCCGACCGCACCACGAGGTCGAATACGGGGTAGACTTTGACAACCATCATGTTTTCGGCCTCGGTCTTGCTGGTGATCACCAGCACCTCGTCGCGGATCACATAGGTAAGGTCGAGCTCGCCGAGCATCAGCCGCAGGGCCGACCGCAACGAAGAAAAGCTGGCGTGGCGCGTGAACGGCGTATCGCTGCCGATGCCGGCATCCTCCAGCGCGCGGCGATCGAGCACGGCCTGAATGCCGTAACGCTCGCTCAGCATCGCAACCAAATCCGACAACGGCACGTCAGCCAGATCGAACTCCGCGTGGCCGTCGAGCGCCTGCTCGATTTCCGCTTCGCTGCCCGCCGGCCGCGGCTCGGCCTCTTGCGGCCAGTTGGGCTGCGGGCCGGGCGTCGCCAGCGGCGGCAACAAGGCATTGTGTGAGGCGTCGGCGTTGGGATCCTGCGTGACACGGAACGGCACAATTTGCGCTAAGAGCTGGTTGACCTCCGTGTGGATCTCGTCGGTCTGCCGCACCACGAGGGCGCCGGCGGCGGCGCGGGCCACGCCCTTGCCGCGCGGCTGCCAACTTTCTGGCTCGATCATTTCCGGCAACAACTGCGCGATCTCGGCAGCCCAAGCTTCGGCCCGTGCAGCGTCGAACATCAGCGGAGTGCTCGGTTGCGCTGGCGTTGTCTGCACCGGCTTTGGCGAGCCATCCTGCGGCTGGCCGGCCGGTTCGGGCGGCTGGGCATCGGGTTTAGCCTCGGCGGCACGTTCGTCGGCCGGCGCAGCTTCGGCATCGTCGGCCTGGTGATTCATCAAGCCCATGCCGCCGCCCATTCCTCCGCCCATTATTCCCATGCCGCCGCCCATCATCCCCAACCCGCCAAGGCCGAGTCCCGGCGCACCCGGCATCAAGCGATAAACCTTGACGCGCATTTCGGGCACGGCGTCGTCAGCCGGCTGAGCACGGCGCGCGATCGCCGCGGCCACCGCGCGTTGCTTGTCGCTGGTCTTACGCAACGTCGCCAACAGCTCGGCGATTTCCTCGTGGACTTCGGTGGTTTGTGAAATCACCAGCGAATCGCCGTTGCGAAACGAGCTGATCGTACCGGGCCCGCCCACGTCTTGCCATGTGTCGGTTGCAACCGTGCTCTCGATCGCGTGAATCAGCATGCGGTAGTCCGCCTCGGTCCGCGCGCTGGGAGCCGGCGGTTGAAAATCCGACTTCGCCACCAGATCGGCCACCGGGTAGATCTGCGTGACCAGCATGTTTTC
>DATFDL010000647.1:0-6018 GCA_035252155.1 Pirellulales bacterium
GGAACGCCACGGAGGGCGTTCCCTACAGACGTCGATGGCGCGATCAGCGGTTTCAGCTTGTCAAAACCGAGCAGATGTACCCTCTTTGCCGGTCGTAAGGTCAGCGCCGTGCCGCGCCACCGGGCGCGTGCGCCAATTGACTCAGCAACTCGCGGCTGGCCGCGTGCCGCGGATCGAGGGCCAAGGCACGGATCGCCGATTGCCGGGCTGCGTCTGGCCGCCCGGCACGCCGCTGGGCATCGGCCAGGCGATACAACAGCTCGGGCGAAGGCGGGCCGCGGTCGCGGGCCGCCGAAAGACTTTCGACCGCATCGCCGAACCGTCCCAAGCCCGAATACGCCAGCCCCATTAAATAGAGCACCCGCGGCGGCTCTTCACCGGGCGAGTAGGTCTCGGCCAGGCTTTGCAAGCTGGCTAACGCTCGCTGCGGGTCGTTCAGCCGTCGATACGCCTCGGCGACGCGGAGCAGCACTTCGCGGTCGTCGGGACGATAGCCCAAGGCCCGCTGATAATCGCCCAAGGCGGCCCGCACGTCGCCCGACCGCTCGCGCAGCTCGCCCCGCAGCGCCCAGGCCCGCGGGTTCTTGGGATCGACGTCGAGCGCCCGTTCGACCAGGCGGCCCGCCTCGGCGTTCTCGCCCTCAGCGAGACGCATCTCGGTGGCCCGAACCAGAAGCTGCGAATCATCGGGCGCCAGCCGCAGGGCTTGGCGTATCTGGTCGAACGCTTCGGAGTGCTTGCCGCTTTGCCACAGGGCTTCGGCATAGTGCCGCCGGGCTTCGGCATCTTGCGGAAATGTTTTGACGGCCTGAGCCAGAAGTTGCTCGGCCTGCTGCCAGTTCCGGCGCTCCAGCGCAGTCTGCCCTTGCTGCGAGAGTTGCCGCGACAGCATGAGCGACCGCGGCACCGGGCCGTCCCAGCGGCGAAAATGACAACCAGCTAGGGCCGCGGCCATCAGCAGCAGCCAGCCGCAACGTGTCCAGCGGCAGGCTCTTTTTGTGGACGGCGCCATTGCGTTAACCGCCTTGAGTGCGCGCTCGGTGCGCAGAATCGGCCGGCGAAACCATAGCAAAACCCAGCCCCCCCGCAAAGAGCGACTGGCTGAGCGGTTTTTGACATTCAAGATCGGGTGATTGTGGAATCGGCATGTGGCACAGCCGCCCTCGGCTGTGCATCGCCGACGCAGTCGGCGCCGCCGATTGCCCTAAAAATACTTTCGGAACGATTCGATTGTCTGCCTAGCGGCGGCAAACGGGTCGGGGTGCGGCAACGCCTCGGCCGAGGCAAAACCGGCGTAGCCGATTTCTTGCAGGGCCGCCGTGATTGGAGCGAAGTCGAGATGCCCCATGCCCGCCGGACGACGATTCGAATCAACAAAATGCAGGTGCCCGATCTGGCCGGCCGCCGCCCGAATGGCCGCCGGCAGATCGGTCTCTTCGATATTCATGTGAAATAGATCGGCCAGCAATTTGACATTGCGCGTCGAAAGTCCGTCGATCAATCGACCGCCCGCCGCCAGCGTGTTGGCCATGTTCGTTTCATAGCGGTTGAGCGGCTCATAAATCAGCGGCACGCCGTACTGCCGCGCATGCTCGCCCAGATCTTCCAAGGCATCGCTTAAGTACGCCGTGGCGGTGGCATGCTCGACGCCGTCTCCGCTGCGGCCCTGCATCGAGCCGATGATCGCCGGCGCCCGCAACTGGCCGGCAATGTCGATAATTGCTCGCACGAAATCACGGGCTTTTTGCCGCGAGGCGGGGTCGGCCAGCGTCAGGTGCAGCCGCCCTTTCACCCAGCCGCCGCCCGTACCCATCGCCGCCAACGTCAAACCGTGGTCGCCCAGCAAAGCCGCCACATGCTTGACATCGATTGCCTCGGCCGATGGCGGAAAGATCTCGATGCCATCGAAACCCAGCTCTTGTGCGTGGCGGCACGCGGCTAGCAGATCGTCCCAAAAAACGAACGGGCCGCCGCGGGCCTCGCCGACCAGGCTGACGGTGACACTTGATCGAATCATCCGATAAACAACGGCCGCAAATGCCGCTCGTAAAGATTCTCGGTTACGTTCTTGGCGATCGTCGGTTGGCACTCGCGCAGCAGGCGCCGATAACGGTCGCCCATCTGCGCCGCGATCTTGTAACCGACATGAAGCAACTGCCGCACGTGCGAGTTGAACCGCGGACAATTCGGATCGTGCCGCAGCGCGGCGACAAACTGCTCCGACGACCAGCCACTTACTTCGCCGGCTGGCGGCAGCCGGGCAGGGTCGATGTCGATCACCGCCGCATAAGGGGCGCACAGAGCCTCGCGCTTTTCCAGGGCGTGGGCGTAAATCTCCTTGGCCGCTGCCAGCCCTTCGCCGCCGGCCTCGGCCAGCCCGATCAGTTCTTCCAACCAGGTGGTACCCGCCGTCTTCAAGTGTACGCCCGCGCCGGTCGCGGCCAACGAACGGCGAATCGGAGCATACAGTGAAAACTTGTCGCTGCCCGAATGCACGCTCAACTTCAGATTATCCGGAAGTCCGTAGCGGCTGACCGCGTAGGCGATCACCGCCAGGTCTTGCCGAAACTCCTTTTCGAACTGGGCCAGATCGCCGACGTAATCGACTCCCTTGTTGAACCGCCCGGTGAACTTCGGCGCGATTGTCTGCAAAGGCACGCGCTCGTCGGCCAGCGCCGCCAGAATGACCAGCAGTTCGGGCGGAGTTTGCGGCCGATCGGTTTCGTCCATCGAAACCTCGGTGATAAATGCTCCTTCGCCTTTGGCTTCGGCGATGTGGCGGTAGATGGCGCCGGCCTCGCGCACGGCCTGCAAGTATTTGCCGGCCACCGACTCGATCTGCTCCCGTGTGCAGTCGAACGGCCGATCGATGCCGGCGATTTCCAATTGGCCCACCAGTTCATGGTGCCGCTTCACAAACTCGGCCACGTCGCTCGCCGCGGCCGGGCGGCCGATCGAGTCGGCCACGTCGATGGTGTAGAAATCGCTCGAAGCGAGGAACCCATCGACCGTCTCGATCCGAATATGATCGGCATCGACGTGGTAGGGCTTGCGCCAACCGAGCGCCCGCACCGCGGCGTCGGCGGCGACGCGCACGTTGTCGGGCCGCGAGCCGACCGTCGTATGTTCGCGATGCGACTTGTTCCAGACCGGCACGACCTCGGCCCCGCGTTCGGCCGCCAGCGTCACCGCGCGCAGTTGGGCCTCGGCTTGATGGGCAAAGCGATCACCGACGCCAAACGAGTATTTGGAAAGACGCAGCATTCTCGTAGCACGGAGTTCATTCCGTGTTCTTCTCTAGCATCAACAAACGGAGTGAATTCCGTATTATGACGCACAAACGGAATGAATTCCGTTCTACGTGCCCACCTCGACCACCGCTTTGATCACGCCGGTCTCGGGGCGCGTGAACGACGGAAACACGTCGATCAGCTCGTCAAACGCCGTGCGGTGCGTAATCCACGGCCCCGTGTCGAGCTGCCGATCCTCAATCAACCGAATGATCCGGGCAAAATCGCGTGGCAAGGCGTTGCGCGAGCAGAGCAACGTGCCTTCGGACTTGTGGAACACCGCATGCCGAAACCGCACTTCGTCGGTCGTAATGCCCACGTACACCAGCCGCCCGGCGTGCGTGGTCAAGGCAAAGGCCGCCGACATCGAGCCGCTGTTGCCGGTGGCATCAATCACCACGTCGGGCAGATGGCCGTCGGTCAGCTCGCGCAGCTCGGCTTCGAGCCGTTCCGACGGCTGCAGCGTGTATTCGACGCCCATCACGCGGCGGCAGAACTCCAGCCGCTGGGCGTTCATGTCGAGCATGATGATCTTGGCGCCCGACAGCTTGGCGAATTCGAGCGTGGCCAGCCCGATCGGGCCGGCGCCGATAATCAGGCACGACTCATCGCGCTTCAGGCCCGCCCGGTCGACCGCATGGCAGCCGATGGCCAGCGTCTCGACCAAGGCAAGCTGCTCGAACCGCAGCGTACGTGAAACGTGCAGCTTGCGCGCTGGAATCACAAAGCGCGGCCGCAGCCCGCCGTCGCAATGCACGCCCAGCGTCTGGTTCGTCTCGCAGCAATTGGTGTGGCCGCGGCGACAGGCATAGCAATGCTGGCAGTTGAGATACGGCTCGACCGAGCAGCGGTCGCCCGGCTTCACATTGTCCACGCCGCTGCCGACCTCAAGCACCTCGACGCCCAGCTCATGGCCCGGAATGCGCGGGTAGCTGAAGAACGGCATCTTGCCCAGATAGCCGCTGATGTCGGTGCCACAGATGCCCACGTTATGGACGCGCACCAGCGCCTCGCCCGGACCGGGCTTTTCGGGACCGGGCACATCGAGTCGCGTAAACTGTTTGGGCGCCGCCAGGGCGATGGCTTTCATCGGTAGGAGTATAGCTGGTTCGCGACCGCCTCCGGTAGTGGAGGCGCGGGACTCGGGGCTAGGGACTGGTGGCTGGGGCAGAGCCTCGGCGATGCCCCGGCTACCCGTATTTTGGATTTTCGATTTTGGATTTTCGATTTCCAGCCGCCGGCTGGGCAGCGCTTTGGTGATAACCCGTCCCGGCCGATCGGGACGCGGTTTTCGTTGCCGCGAAACCGTTTATCACTGACAAAAAAACAATTCGATCGGTGGACCTGCCTTCATAATCAATTGACCTTCAACGACTTGCGTGTCGTGTGGTCGCCTGAGGTTATTCCTGCCGCAGTAATAATTCTGGGGGGTCCACCTGCAATGAGCCGGCCTCGGAGCACTTGTCCGAGCAGCATCGGCGGTCATCTCCCTGCTTTATACCAGCCGAGTGGCTTCATCGGTATTCAGCGGGTTTTTGCCACTCGGCCACACAAACCCGAAGCGTAAGCGAGGCAGAAATCAGGCTATTTCCTCGCTGACGCTTCGGGTTAGTGTGGGCTAGCAACTTACCTTTCTGACACCACCCGGCCTGCCTGCCCCTTGCGTGGCCGCAGGGAAAGCGAATAATGGCCGATCTGTAACCCGCCCCCCGCAAACTCCACTAACCCGCCGCAACTTCCCGCATTCGTATTCATTAAATGCCGCTGAACCGCCCTTAGGCGGCCCGCGTACTGACTGCCAGGCGGTCGGCCAGTGGGCCGCAGGCATTCGCTTTGTTGTTTCGTGTTTCTGCACAGACCCTGTTCGTCGAGAGGAGACTTATGAGACTGTTGATTTCGTGTTTCGCGGTGCTGGCCTTGGTCGCCGGCGTGTCGTTGGCCGCCGAGCTGAAAAGCGGCGTGCAAAAGGGCGAGTCGATCAACCCGTTCGACGTGGTGAAGTGCGCTGGCTCGACCGAAGACGGCGTCGACCTGGGCGACAAGCTCTGCTATCGCTGCAAGTACGGCAACCGCCCGATGGTGATGGTGTTCTCGCGCAAGGCCGACGCCAACGTGGCCGGCCTGGTGAAGAAGCTCGATGAAGCCGTCGAGAAGAACTCTGACGAGAAGCTGGCCGCTTTCGTCAACCTGCTGGGCGACAACGAAGAGGCCCTCGAATCGCACGCCAAAGAGCTGGGCAAGAAGGCATCTGCCCCCAACGTGCCGATCGTGGTGCCCGTCGAGTATGAAAACGGCCCGGCCGACTACGGCATCAGCCCCGACGCCGAAGTGACGGTCATCTTGGCCGTCAAGGGCAAGGTGGTGTCGAACCGCGCTTACGGCAATGGCCAGTTCAGCAAGAAATCGATCGACACGATCCTCGCCGAGGTGCCGAAGATCTTGGAGTAGCGCCGTCCGCCCGACTTATCGCTCTCCCATCGGGAGAGGCTAGGTGAGGGCCGGCACAACCGCTGAAGTTATTTTTCGTCCGCTGCCGTGGCCGGCGCGCCTATCTGCCGGCCACGGCTGTTTTTTTTGCGCAGCAGTTATACTCCGCGCTCCGCATGACGAGTTGCCACCGTAGTCATCATGCTCCGCATGATGGTTTCCCTCACGGCGGAGCGTGAGGACTACTATATTTCACGCGGCTGCGGATGTGATATCCGTCGGCGGTGTGTGTGGCACAGCC
>DATFDL010000648.1:0-4053 GCA_035252155.1 Pirellulales bacterium
TACGCGACAAACTACTTACGGCAGCATAAAGACACCTTCTGTGATCGGCATTGCGTGGCACCCCGCCGCGATCCTTGCTTTCGTTCCACATTAGATGAATGAGCAATCGCGAGGCGAGCGACATCACGGCCTTAAAGATACATCCCGACAAAGCCGCCGCGGCCTTCGGTTTCGGCCTGCAGCCGCTCGATTCGCAGGCGCGTTTGGGCCAGATCGCCGGCCGCGATATAACGGTCGAACTCGATCGCCACACTCCGCGGCACCGTCTCTTTGAACCAGGCGACGATTGGCTCGGTCAGCCAGTCGCACGTCTCCCGAACCAGTTCCACCTCAAGCTGGCAGCGCTCGGTATGCTGATCGCCGGCGTCGGTCAGCGCCGTTCCCTCGAACTGAAATTCGAGCGTTCCCAGCTCGGCCTGGTTGGTCAGGTGGAACACGCAACGGGCGTTATAAAGATAGTAGGTGTTGTGCGAACCGTGGGCCTCGATTGCCCGCAAGATCCGCTCGCAGCGCTCGCGATACTTGGGCGACGCATCGAGCGGAATATCGAGCCGGCCGACGGACCGTAGCGGCAAGCAATCAAACGTGATTTCGACGTAACGGTTCATGTGAAGTGCGGCGTTCGGAATGCGGAGTGCGGAATGACGGTGCTTTGTTTTTTACTGCTCAGTCCGCCTTTCGCGCTCCGTGCTCGTGACCCAGCCGAGCGCCAACCAACCGTCGTGGGCGTCTAATTGTACCAGATCGAGCCGCCCGGCGCGACTCCATTGGCCCGGCAAGACCAGCCCCTGCGAGGCGATTTCGGGCGTGAAGATCCGCTCGAAGCGGCGCTTCAACAAATTGCGGACGGTGGACAAGCGGGGCGGGATCCGCCGGCCCGGCGTAAAGCCCGGCGGCAAAACCTCGATCTCGCCCTCGCGCACCGCCCGCACGGCGTCGTGCTCGCGCAGCAGGCGGTAGCGGGCGGTGATGTTCATGGGCGTGCGAAATTCGCGATCTTCCGAAGCGAACCGGCGGCCGCGGATGGTGACCATCGCCGCGTCGCTTTCGATGCGCAAGGTAATCGGATCGTGGGCGGCGAACGTGAGCGACCACGGCCCGCGCCGTTCGTCGTCGACAAATTGCTTAGGCACCCGGCCGAACAGCCGCACCGCTAATTGATCCAGTTGGTCCTGATCGAGCGTGCGGCCCGCCAAAAAATCTTCGGCCAGGTTGTTGGCCAGCGATTCGTGGAGCCGCACCGACATGGCCAGCCCGCCCTCGGGCTCGGGCGGCGGCAGCGGCGCGGCCAACCGCGCCGGGCCGTCGTGCAAGGCCACCAACTGTAGGTCGGCGGCGGTGGTGCTGAACCGCAGCTCGCGGGGGAGATGGCCCGTGCGGAAGAGCGGGTTGCGAAACCGCTCGAGGTAATTGGTGTTCGACTGGGCCAGTTGGCGGTTCGCCTCGCCATCGAGGCGCCGCTCCAGCCGGCTACGGGCGTGCTGAGCGGCCACGTGCTCGCCAGCCGCCTTTTGTTGACCGAGACGTTTTTGCGCCACCCGCCGGACCAGCCGGTCGACACAGCCATGTTTGTTCGACCAAACTCCGTAGGTGCGGCTGCTGGTCTGGGCGGTGGCGTTGGCCGGCCAGACGGCGAAACCGTTGGCGTCGAGCATAAACCGCTTGCGGCCATTCAGCTCGGTATGGCTGAGGCTGCCGACGCGGGCCGGGCCGTTGTAGCCGACGGTCTTGGCTTCGTTGACGGCTTCGATCACAGTTTCGAGCAGCGCGTACCGCTCGCTGGGCACCAGCCGCGTGCGCACGTGCCCCAGCGTGTGCCCGCGACCGATCACCGTGGTGCCCAAGATCACGTCGCGCACGTCCTCGACGTCGTCGGCCGGACGGTCGGTGGCGGCGGTAATCAAACGCTGCGACAGATGCACGTGCAGATTGGGTTGCGAGAGCCGCCGGCGCAGGGCGGCGACCAGACTGCTGGCTTGTCCATGCCGCGATAGCCAGCCGAGAGCCGCCGCGATCTTGGCCAGTTCGTCGGGATTGGGCTGGCGCTGGAAGCTCCCGAGTTGGTCCGTTAATTGTTCCAGCCGGCGGTCCAGATCTTCTTGAGCGACGGGGTGCGACTGCCGCTCGACAGCGTCGAGCCAGTCACGCAAGGCCAGGCCGACCTCGTGAAAGACGGGCAACTCAAGACCAACCTGGTCTGCGCGAAATCGGTTATAGACTTCTTCTAGCGTTTCGCTTTTGACCGATTCGGGATGGCCAGCGGCGGCAGAGAGCTCGTCGAAGCGCAGGTAGCGTTTCCAGGCGGCGCCATTCGCTCCGCCGGTGTCGAGATATCGTCGGAGCCTATCGACGGCAGCCGCCAGACGTGACCGCGACGACTCCAATTGTTGCCTGCTCGCGCGAACCGCCGAGGTCTTGGTTTGTTGAACCAGTACGGCCAAGTCTGGCTGCTCGGTTCCTTCTGCCGCAACGCTGCCAGGCCAGCAGAAGACAATCATCGCACCTGTGGCGATTAAGCCGCACCAGCGCCGCGAACTGCGTTGCGAAGCGACATCGAGCGGAGGATGATCCATTTTGTCCCAGGCCGCCCAATGATGCGAAAAACCCTATTTCATACCAGCTAGGCCGCCCCCTACGCTAGCACCCCCGGGCTTCTTGCCGCGGGGGCGGTTGATTTTGACCAGTTTACCTGATAAACCCGTATTGTCCTACCGGCAGGATGCCCCGGATCGCTAAACCCACCCCAGACTATCCTGCAAAGACTTTTTCTACGCGTATGAGCGTTTAACCCTTTGCGTATCGGCCCGCGTGACGTGGGCTGAGGCGCTTCGTTTGGTTGGCCAGGGCCGCGACGCCGCGACCGCAGGCCAAGAACCCGTTTCGCTGCTGCTGGCCCATGCTGGCGCCACGGCGCTAAAGGATGAAAGACCGCCCCGATGCGAGTCGGTGGGGCGCGTTTTGCCCATGAGGAGGTGTTTTTGATGTCACACGTTGTTTTGCTACTCGGGATGTGTCAGCTCACCGGCCCGTCGACGTTTTCGCCCAGTCCCGCGACCGACGCGCCGGCCATGCAAACTGCGCCCTTGGCCGAGATCGATTGGTATACACGTTATGAAGATGCCATGCGCGTCGCCAAGGCGGAAAACAAGATGCTGTTTTTGTGGTTCCAGGCCCCGGCCGGCGGACGCGAAAGCGACCGATTCCAGGCCGTCTCGCTCCGCAGCGCCAAGGTGCGGCGGCTGTTGCGGCAATACGTGGCCGTGAAGCTGCCCACCAACGCCCGAATTACCGTCGATGGCGAGCGGATCGAATTGCTCAAGCATGCGGCCTTTGGCGAGCTGCAAGGGCGGCCGGGCGTGGCCATCGTCGACTTTGCCCATCGCAAAGCCGAACAATATGGCCACGTGGTCACGGCTTTGCCGTTCACGCCCGGCAAGTTTTATCGGTTTCGGCCCGAGCACTTGGCGGTGGTGCTCGACTTGCCGCCGGGCACGATCACGCAGCGCACACTGGTCTTCGCGGTCCGAATTCACCCCGAGAAGCCGGCCAGCACGCTTGGCAAGGTCGATCGCACGTTGGTGCAAGAAGCCAAGAGCCATTCCTACTACCAGGCGCGGATTTGCAATCAAGGGCATCACCGCTGGGGGCAGCGTTTTCCGCGGCTAGCCGCACTCTTGCCCTTCGGCCTGCGCGCTCAGGAGATTGTGGCCGAAAGCTGGCCGCACGAGACGCTGGTCGATGCGGCCGTCGACGTCGTGGATAGCTGGCGCCACTCTTCAGGCCATTGGAGCGCCGTCTATCATCGTCAACCGCGGTTTGGCTACGACATGAAGCGTGGCGTCAACGGCATCTGGTATGCGACGGGGCTGTTCGGGAATTACCAGTGAGGGTGAAAAGGGTTCGGGGTGACGCCGAGGGTTCAGGGTGAGGCGAGGGTTCAGGGTGACGCGAGGGTTCAGGGTGACGCGAGGGTTCAGGGTGACGCGAGGGTTCAGGGTGACGCGAGGGTTCAGGGTGACGCGAGGGTTCAGGGTGACGCGAGGGTTCAGGGTT
>DATFDL010000649.1:0-5570 GCA_035252155.1 Pirellulales bacterium
GTTTCAGCCGCTCGAGATACATCTCCGTCAACGCCAGCGATGAGACACGCCGGCGACGCACGAGTTCACCCATTTGGCGGGCCGTGTAGAAGGCGACCTCTTCGAGATTCTTGGGCACGGCCGGTGAGGCGATATGCGACACGGCCAGCGGCCGCCGCTCCCGCGAAAAATCCATGCCTGGCAAGACGGGATTGAACAAGGTCGCCGGCGGGTTCCAGTTCTTGAGCCCGACTTTGTCGAGCGCGGCGCAGCTCTGCGCCTGCCGGTTAAGCCCTCGCAGCATCGCATCCGACATCTCGGGCGTGAGCGTGATATCGGCCAGGCGCGCGGCCTGCTCCACCATGGCGGAAGTGATCTCGTCGTGGTCCGCCGCGAGCGCCCACAGCGTGCCCGGGAAGAGCGTCGACGAAAGCCCGAGGCCGGAAAGCAAGCCCAAGAATTGCCGGCGGTCGCGTCCCATGCCGTGCCTTAGAAGTCCAGCCGCACGCCCAGTTCGATCCAGCGGCTGCCCGCGGTGCGGTTGGCGGGCACGAATTGGCTGGTGATGTTGCCGAAATTGCTGGCGCGGGTGATGCTCAAGCTGGGCGTGTTGAAGTTGACGTTGTTGAACATGTTGAAGAAATCCACCGAATAGGACAGTCCGAGCTTTTCGGTCAACTGCGTTTTCTTCCCGAACGACATATCCAAATTGACGAAGGGCAAACCCGTGAGCGGATTCGAGCGTCCTGTCAGCCCATCGCTGCTCAGTTCGACGGGGCGGAAATCGCCGAACGCCGTCGCCGGGTTCGAAAACAGGTTGAGTCCGGTCGTGCTGCTGGCGACGCCGCTGTGGAGGCCGGCGTTCAGGCTGCTCACCGCCACCGTGGGAATCGCGTACGTGGTACCGCTGAGAATCGCCCCGCCGCCATACACCTGGCTGCCCTGGCTGACTTCGACCGGGAACCCGGTTTCGGCGGTGAAAATGCCGGAGGCGTACCAATCGTCGATGACGTGATCGATCCAATTGCCAGTGCTGAAGCGGCCGCGGCCGAACGGCAGATTCCACACCGTGGTGGCGTTCAGGACTTGGCGGCGATCGAAGCCGCTGGCGCCGTAATTCAGATCGGGGTAAAAGCTGTTGGGGAAAAATCCGGCCGAGTCTTGATTGGAAACGCCGTTGTCGAGGCTGTGCGACCAGGTGTAATTCACGTCGAAGGAGAGGCCGTTGGCCGCCTGCTTGCGCAACGTCAGCACTAAGCCGTTGTAATTCGAACGGCCGAGGTGGGTGCGCATGAAGAGCACCAGCACTTGCCGATTGTCGAAGGCGGGCAGGCCCTTCTTGGCGCGCAAGCCGTCCATGGCGTTGAACAGCGTGCTCACGTTGCCGTTGATGAAGGAACTGGCGAAATTCTGCGCCATGTAGGCGGTGCCGGTGACGGCCGCGCCGGCGACGGTAAGCCCGGGCAGCATGTCATCGAACCAAGGCTCGTCGGGGGCCGTCCCGCCCGCCCGCAGCGCGTTCGCGACTGCGTCGAAAGCCTGGGCGAACGTCTGCCCGGAAGCGGTGTCCTTATACATGTAGGGGGCGTTGCTGAAGTTGATGGCCTCGGGCAAATCGCGGCCGTAATGTCCGATCCAACCAACCTCCAAGAGCAAGCCGGCCGGCAGTTCGCGCTGCACGGTGAAGTCGGCCGTGTAGGCGCGTCCGATCTTGTTATTGGGATCGAGCTGGAACGATAACAACTCGCCGAAGGGCGTCGAGGGGACGACCGGGCTGATGGCGGCGCCGAAACTCGGCACCGGCAAAGTGCCGTCCACGCCGACCCGAAAGTCGGAAAGCGCCGCATTCGGCGAGGCGGGGCTGGCATTGCAGCCGGTCCCCGGCGTGCCGGAAAGATTGCAGGCGGGGGTGGGGACGGTCACCGTATCGGCAAAGCCCACGCCGAGCATGGGAATCTCGACATCCTGCACCATGTTCGAGCGGTCGTAAACGATCGCGAAGCCGCCGCGCAGCACGGTCTTCTGATGGCCGAACAGGCTGCCGAGCCAGCCGCGATCGAAAGATGGGTTCCAGGCTAGGCCCATCCGGGGCGCGACGTTGCCCCAGTCGGTGTTGATGATCGTGCGGCCGCCGGCGTTCTTGATCGGGAGATAAGCGAGCGTCGGATTGTACGGCGTTTGCCCGGCTTGCGCCGCTGCCAGCTTGGCCTGCAAATATCCTTGCGCCGTGAGCGCCTGGCCGGTGGCGTTGTCAGTCAGGAGCGTTTGCAAGCCATTGGCGTCGGTAGGCGGAGTCTGCCAGCCGTAGGCGATGCCGTAGGTGGCCGTCAGCGACGGGCTGAGGCGCCAGATGTCCTGACCGTAAAAGTTATACGCGTTCATCGTCGCGTTGCCGACGAGGTTGGTGCCGAATGGCTCGGGCTGCAGCTGCGCGTTGCGCACGGCCAGGATGCCGACGTTGTCGAGCAAGCCGAGCGTCGAAGCATAGAGCCGATCCCAGTTTTGAACGTCGCCCCTTTGCAAGCAATTGGCGGTGGTCACCGAGCTGCCGCAGGTCGGCGGGCGGTCGGCGGCGGGAATCGTCAGGAAGCTGGTGACGTCGGCGTCGGCCAGCGCGGCCAGCGAGGTGATCGAACCGACGACTTTATCGCTGCGCTCGTGGATCGTCGGCAGATGATACAGCGTGAAGCCGGTCTGGATCGTGTGGTTGCCGACGACCCAATCGAGATCGTCAATGTACTGAATATTGCGGACCGTCGTTTTTTGGTAGCGGGCATTGCCGGTGCTGTCGTCGATCGGCGCCTGGAAAAGGCTCGTAGGCTGGTAGGCGATCCAGCCGGCGCCGGTTTGGGTGCCGGGCAGTTGCTCCTGATTGGCGATCTGCGTGGGCGTCAGCGGGCTGGACAGCGTGCGATTCCGCACCCAGCCCCAATGAAAGGAGTTGAGCACGGTGGGTGTGAGTTGGCCGGTAAGGCTGGCGGCGATCATGTCGCCGCGGTCGGGCGTGGCCTTGAGCGCCCGCACGTTGCCGTTGACCACCGAAAACTGCGGCGAAGGGCCGGCGCCGCCGGCGGCGTCTTGCAGCTCCCGGGAGTAAGTGTAGCTGCTGTCGAACTGCCATTTGGAGCTGAAGTTGTGGTCGAGGCGGCCGACCCAGTAATCGTCCGTCAAGGGCGCGTTCACTGTGGAGTCGAAGCCGGCGTAGTTCAACCCGTCGCCTTCGGAAAAATCGTTCGGCTCTGGATACAGCTTGTTCATCGCCTGCACCGTCGGGCTGATGCCGAGGCCGCGTGGGTCGCAAGCTTGGTTGCCGCCGGCGCCGCAGAAGGCGGCTGTCGCCAGCGGATATTGCTCCACCGTGCCGGCGGCGTTGCGGAACTGCAGCGTGCCGGCTTTCAGCGTATCCGTGGGCACGAGCGTGGCGGTGTCGAAGACCCGTGCGAAGCGCCGGCCCTCGTAATCCACGAAAAAGAAGGTTTGATTCTTGGCGATCGGGCCGCCCACGCGTGCGCCGAAGCGCTTGTCTTGCAGCGGGGGGCGGGGCGTGGAAGGCAGCAGGGTGCCGTTCGCCAGCCGAACCGGCGTGTGATTGTCGTCCCAGGTATTGGCGTTGAGCTTGTTGTTCTGGTAGTAGCCGTAGAGGGCGCCGTGGAATTGATTGGTGCCGCGGCGGCCGACCAGCGTGATCTCGCCGCCCGAGGAGCGGTTCATGCTCGCGCCGTAATTGCTCACGCCCACGCGGAATTCCTGCACGCTGTCCACCGGAATGGGAATGGCGGTGACATTTTGACCCGCCCCGGCGATGACGTTGCCGCTGATGTCGATGCCGTCGAGGGTAATCGTGTTTTGGTCGTCCACCGCCCCCGCGACCCGCACCTCGTTGGTGTTGTCGGCGGAAGCCGCGGGTTGCAGGTCGAGGAGCTCCGAGGCGTCGTGCTGGAGCGTAGGCAGACGGATCAGCGCCGTGGCGCCGACCGTGTCGCCGACCGTGGCGTTGACGGTTTGCAATTGTGCGGCCGCGCCGGCAATCGCCTCGACCGTTTGCGAGGCGGCCCCGACCGTGAGCTTCACGTTGGCGAGCGAGCTCTTGTTGACGGTCACGGCCACATTCGTGATCGTGGCGACGCGGAAGCCCTTGGCGGTAACGGTGAGCGTATAGACGCCCGGAATGACGTCGGGGAAGGCGTAGCCGCCTTGGGAGTTGGCCCGAACGCCGCGCGTCGCGTTGGTGCCGGTGTTGGTCAGCGTGACCATGGCGCCGGGTACGACGGCGCCACTAGGGTCCGTCACTGTGCCGACTACCGCTCCCGTCGCTGCCGTTTGCGCCGCCGCCGCGCCCGACAAGCACAGCAGCGCCGCTGAGAGCATGATTGCCCGATGCAGCCGCATTGCTCGCCTCCGCGCAGTAGGCTCCCGTTGCGAGGGAACGTGTAGCGCGGCGCAATTCATATCCCATCGGGAATCTCTTGTCAAGCAGACCCCCCGGCGTTAGCATGATGCGGTTCGATTTTTCCGCTAGAGGCACCCCGATGTTGAAAGCACCTCGCCTGTTGTTGGTTATCGTTGCGTCGTTGGCGCTGCCGGCGGCGGTCGCGGCATCCGTCCCCACGGCCCGGCTCACCGGCGCCTTGCACTGGCGCAGCGTCGGTCCCTACACCGGCGGCCGCGTGACCGCGGTCGCGGGCATTGCCTCAGAGCCCAACGTCTATTACATGGCCACCGCGGGCGGCGGCGTCTGGGAGAGCCAAGATTACGGCCATAGCTGGAAGAACATTTCGGACAAGGACTTCAAGACCGGCTCTGTCGGCGCTTTGGCCATCGCGCCCTCCAACCCGAAGATTCTTTACGCCGGCACCGGCGACTCCGCTCCCCGCAATACCGTGCTCACCGGGGCGGGGATGTACAAGTCCACCGACGGCGGAAAAACCTGGAACTACATAGGTCTTGGCGCGACCCACATCATCACCTGGATCCTTATTGACCCCAAGAATCCAGACATCGTGTACGTCGCGGCGCTGGGCCACCTGTTCGGTCCCAATCCGGAACGCGGCGTCTTCAAGACGGTGGATGGCGGCCGGACCTGGCAAAAGATTCTCTACGTCGACGAGCACACCGGTGCGATTACGATGGCCATGGATCCGTCGAATCCGCTGGTGCTGTATGCAGCGATGTGGCAGATGTCGAGAAGACATTGGACGTTTTCCAGCGGTGGTCCGGGCAGCGGCATCTTTAAGACCACCGATGGCGGCAAGACTTGGACCAACATCTCCCATCGCCCGGGGTTGCCGTCCGGCATCTTTGGCAGGGTGGGCCTCGCGGTGGCGCCGAGCCAACCCAACGTCGTCTACGCGCTGATCCAGGCGGATTACAAGGGCCAGGCCGGCGCCTTGTTCCGTTCCGACGATGCCGGCCAAAGCTGGAAATTCATCAACAGCAGCATGGACATCACCCAGCGCGCTTTCTACTACATGAACGTCTATGTGGATCCGAAAGACGCGAATACGATCTACCTGCCCAACGTGGGGCTGTACGTATCGCACGACGCGGGCAAGAAGCTGACCGCGCTGCATCCGCCGCACGGCGATAATCAC
>DATFDL010000650.1:0-5084 GCA_035252155.1 Pirellulales bacterium
ACGGCTCGGCCGCCGCGACGGACGCCGTGCCGGGTGACTCGTGAGCGACACCCCGCAAACCGAATCCGCACGGCGTCCGCCGCGGCGAATTACGCTGTGCTTCGGATCAATGCTATTCGCGCCGCGGCGGATGCCGTGGCACCCTTGTTAAATTATTGTTTTGTCTAAACTCCGAACTCCGCACCGCGTACTCAAACTGCCGGGGCATCGCCTCGGCTCGGCCCAAGCCGCCCCGAAAGATACGTACTTTCGCGGAGCGAAAGACGACATTATTCTTTCTTGTCATCTCCGCCGATGCGTTTGCGAACGTCTTTCTTCACTTTAAGCAGACGGGTGGTGTAGGTGTCGTCTTCGGTTTTTTCGGGAGTCAGGCCGCCGCGGGCGGGCGCGGCGGGCTTGGCGGCGTCGGGCCGGGTAAGTTCTTCTTCGAGGGCCTGGGTGCCGGCGGGGGCTTCGGGCGAAGGCTCGAACCGCGTCGCCGCCCGTTGCTGCTCGATCCGCTCGCCAATCTCCGCCTTGCGGCTGCGCAGGCGAGAGATGAACTCGGGCGCAGGGGCCTGGGCGGGACGGCCCAACACTCGGTCGCGCAAGCGCGCGGCCAACGGCGGCACCCAGCCGAAGTTCACCTGCACGCGGCGAATAAAGACGTCGCCAAAAAACGTCAGCCCGGCGAGAAACAACGCATATTGCCAAACGTCTTGCCGACTGGTGGCCTTGGCCAGGTCGTGCCGAAAGCTGTCGGCTTTGGCCATTTCTTTGGGGTTGTCGACGCCGGTGGGGTCTTGGATGACTACGCCCGGCTCGCCGCCCTCGGGCTGCAAACGGGCCAGGCTGGTCAGCAGGGCCTCGTTCGTCTCGCGGTCGCGGAATTCCGGCGAATAGGGCACATTGACGCCCGACAGCAGCGGCTGCTTGCCAGCCCCAGGACTCAGCGCCAAGAAATAACTGCCCGCCTCGTCGGCCGGAAACGAACCGACATAGCGGCCCGGCGCCGTTTGCTCCAGTTGCAGCTCTTGCCGCTTCATGCCGGGCTTGATGACAAACCCGCCCACGTCGAGAAAATTCAAAAACTCGTCGTCCTTATCGAGCGCCGTGACAAACACTTTTACTTGGCCGTTCTCGATGTCGGTGGAAACCGTGAACTTGCCTTCGTCGCCGGCCGGACGCATCGACCAGCGGACCATTTGGCTGAAGAGCTTGTCGTACATTTCCAAGCCGGTCCACCCTTTGGTCCAGCGGGCGCCGGCGTCGCTGGTGAATGCCACCGCTTTGCCCACGCCGTAGGTCCAACTCGCCAAAATCGTGGCGTTGTCTTCGCCGCTCGGTTCGGGCGAAATTAGCGAGACTTCGACCAGCGGGTTTTTCTTGACCGTTGTTTGCACGAAGCCGGTGATGGGCGGCAGCGGACTGTCGATGCCGCTGACCATTTCGTGGGGAAATTGGATGTACGGCGAAAAGCCATGATCGCGCTCGTAAACCAGCGGGCGGGCCACGCGGCGGGCTTCTTTCTGAAAGATGCGCGGCAGCGCGTTGGGATTGAGCACTTCGTAATACTTGCCGCCGGTGATCCGCGCGATCCGCTTCATTTCGCTGCTCTCGGCCGGGCCGTGGCAGCCTACCGCCACCGCCGAGATGGTCACGCGCAACGATTTCAGCGAGTTTAGCATTCGGCCGGTCGCCGGCGTGGGGTCGCCGTCGCTGATCACGATCATATGTTTCACGGTGGCGTCGGTCAGGGCCGAAAACGAGCGATGGGCCATGCGGAAACCGCTATCAAAATCGGGCATGTCCATCGGCGTCATCCGGTCGATCAGGGCCAGCATCCGCTGCCGCTGCCCTTTGATCGGGATCATGCCGCCCCACAGCCAGCGCGCCTCGCCCGGCAACAGGCCGCAGTAGTCTTCGTTGCCCAAGGCCTTGATCGCCTCTTTGGCGATCACCTTTTGCCAATGGTTGCCGTCGGCCATCTCCGAGGCGTGCATCACCAAGGCCAACGCACCCTTGGGCACCACTTTGGCGCTTTTGATCTGAAAATCGACGGGCATCGCTTCTTCGATCGCCGTGTTGTTCCAACCGCCGGCGCCAAAACTGTTCGGCCCGCCCAGCATAATCAGCCCGGTGCCCATGCTCTGGGTGCTTTGGGCCAGCATGGCGATCTGCTCATCGCTAAAAGCTTCGCGCGGCACGTTGGCCAGTATCACCGTGTCGAACTGCTGCAGCTCGGCCAGCCCGCTGAAGAGCTGCGTGCTCGAGCGAATGCTGACCTCGATGTTTTCCTTACGCAGCCGATCGACCAGAAACTCATGCTCGCCGCGGTTTTCCGAATCTTCGATAAGCATGACCTGGCCGCTGCCCCGCACGTGGGTGAACGTGCTGGCCCGGTTGTTCTCGATCATGGCGTCGTCGGCCGGGTCGTCGGGCACGAAGCGGGCCTCATAGGTGTAGAAGGCTGGCTGGTCGAGCTCCTGGCGAACTTTGTAGACATGCTTGCCCGGCGGCAGTTCGATCGACTCTTCGCTGATCACGCGCGGCTGGTCGTCGGTGCGCTGGCTGACGATCAGCTTGCCGCGGACCACGCCCGACTCGCCGTCGCGCGGCTGCGTAGTGTTGTTCACGACGACCCGCAGGTCGAAGGGTTGGCCTTTGCGCACGTCGGGCGGAATGGCCACCTTTTCGATGAGCACTTCGCTGCGGGCGCTAAAAAACACCGGCTGCACGTCGATGCCCACGCCCGCCCCCGCGGCGTGCCGGGCCTGGTCCAAGGCATCGCCCATGTTTTGATTGCCGTCGCTGACAATCACGATGCGCTTCGACGAGTCTTCAGGGAACGAGGCCTGCGCGAGCTTGAGCGCGCCGGCCAGGTTGCTTGATTCCGGGTCGAGTGGCGTCTCGACGTCTTGCAGTTGAAAGCTATCGTCAAACGGCGGCACTTCGATTACCGCCTCGCGGCCGAAGGCCACCACTCCCACGCGGTCGTCGTTCTTGCGGTGCAGCCGGATCGACTCGTTGATGAAGTCGATCATCGCCTTGCGCCGTTCGGGCGGAATGCTGAGCGACTCGTCGAGCACGTAAATGACGGTCAACTTTTCATTGGTGCGGACCCATTGAATCTCGGCCAGGCCAAGAATGATCAGCACCAGCACCAGCGTGCGGATGCCGATGGCCACCAACCGCCGCACGCGGCCCAGCCCGGCCAGGCTGCGGTAGCTGAACCACCACAGCAGTGGCACTAGCGCCAGAAGCGCCAAATACCAGGGGCTGTCGAAATCGAGGCGGTAGGGAAGCACGGGGCGAGGCGATTTTGGATTTTAGATTTTGGATTTTCGATTTGCCGCGGGTCTGGAGGATGGCCTTCCAGGCCGTCACATCATGATTCTTTGCACGCGATGATTTTGTGAATCGAGCACGTGAATTCTGCCTTGATGATCGCGGACCAGCGCCCACGGGTGATCGAGCTCGCCGGGGGCGCGGCCACGGCGGCCCCAGCAGCCCAACGACTCGCCCGAACGCGTGAACTTCTGAACGCGGCAGTTGCCCCATTCCGAAACATAGAGATGTCCCGCGTCGTCGAAGACCAGATCATAAGGATAATACAGTTCGCCCGGCTGGCTACCCTCACTTCCCCAAATGTCGAGCACGCGGCCCTCGATGTCAAATACCTGAATGCGGTGATTGCAGGCATCGGCCACCCAGAGTTGGTCTTCTTCGTCGATGGCGATGTTTTGCGGACGCATGAATTGGCCGGGTTCGCCGCCATGCCCGCCCCATTGCAGCAAGAACTCGCCCCGCGGCGAAAACTTCTGAATGCGATCGTATTCGCCATATTCCGCCACGTAAAGATTGCCCTGTGAGTCTTCGACGGCGTCGGTGACCAAGCCGAACTCGCCCGGCCCCTGGCCCTGCACGCCGCCGAACGTCTCCAGCAGCTCGCCCAGGGGAGAATATGCGAGCACGCGGTTGTAGTGCGTATCGGCCACCAGCAGCCGGCCTCTGCGATCGAACGACAGCCCGGTGGGACGGCCATTCACGTGCGCGGGAGTCTGCCAGACGCGCAGAAAG
This sequence comes from Pirellulales bacterium, assembly GCA_035252155.1. Lineage (GTDB taxonomy): Bacteria > Planctomycetota > Planctomycetia > Pirellulales > JAICIG01 > JAICLL01. Next base: position 4,060 of record DATFDL010000650.1, read on the forward strand.
TTGCCGTCGCGGTCGAACACCTGAATTCGGGCAGTCATGTCGACAATGTAAAGATGGTCGTCCTGGTCGATGGTCATGGCCCGCGGCTTTTGAAACCGTCCGTCCGAAATTCCCTTCCGGCCCCACACCTTTTCGAGCCGACCGACCGATTCACCCGAGTCGGTGCAGCCGGCGAACATCAGCATCGCAAGAACGCCAACGGCGGCGCATCGCCCAGCCTGCAGAAGGAAGGCAAAAAAATGGAGGGCAAAAAGATCGGACTTCATTTTTCTGCCCTCCATCATTTTGCCTGCCCCTTGGCATGGCAATCGGTCGTGACGAAAGATCGAAGAGGCCGCTCACTCCGCCAGTATCTCGCCTGGCGGCTTCGGGTGCAATTTGCTTGCGGAAAACAAGCCCCTCTGCGTCGTTGTCGTGTTCGCAACTGCCGGGCAATGGCGAGGTTGCGACATTCTTGCCAAACATCAGTGTTGGCTTATGCAAGCGCATCGAGCAGGGGTCAGGATTCAGGATTCGGGATTCAGAGGTCAGGGCGTCGCTGCGGATTTCCGGCTTGCGCACGGGCCGCGATAATTCGCCGGTTTTTACTTTTGCATTTTGCATTTTTACTTTCCTCACCCTGACCTCCAGCCTCTGATTCCCCGCCTCTGTTTAGTTCCTCTCCCCGCAATATCCCACAAGTCTGGCTTGATCGTCTTCACGCGGATTCGGGCACTTGTGATGGCGGCCAAATCGCCGTAAGTGCTTTTTCAGCGCATCGCGGCGCACGGCTTGTGCAAATTTGCACTGACCGTGAAAACTCGAGAGATTTGCTCACCCCCCGCCACCGTAGAGGGGCGTTTTTCAAGCGCGCGGTTTTTCGACTTACGACGATTCGGGCAACTGGATGTTTCGACGCGAACCAGCCAAACCCACGACCACGTCGCGCCCTGGCCCCCTCGCGCCCTCGCCCTCTCGCTGTTCCTCCCTGACCCCCGACCCCTGCCTCCCGACCCCAGTTTCTTCCCGCATCATCCCACGAACCT
>DATFDL010000651.1:0-3142 GCA_035252155.1 Pirellulales bacterium
GACATTCGCCACTGGAGCGGCTGGCAAAACGCTGATGCTCGGACCGCCGCTGTGCGCGATCGGCAGAGCACGCGCCACCGCGGGAGCCGCCACCGTGGGAGCCGCCACCACGGGAGCTACGACTGCCGGGGCCGGTCCGCCACGTTCAAGTTGATCTAACCAGGCTTCGTAGGCCGGCGTTGTTGGATCGCCCGCGGCAGCATCGGCGCCGGCGTAGGGCGCTAGCGACTCGGCGACCGCCGCGGCATCCGGGTATCGGCGTTCCGGCAATTTCTCCAACAAGTAGCCCAGCACCTGGGCCAGCGCCGCTGGAACCGCTGGATTGCGCTGAACGATGGGCGTGGGCGCTTCGCGTGCTTGACGGGCAAGCTTTTGATCTCGCGATCCGCCGACATACGGCGCTTCGCCGGCCAACAAGCGGTAGAGCAAACAGCCCACACTATAGACATCGCTGCGCGGGTCGGCGGCCGCGCCGGCGGTCAACTCGGGCGCCAGATAATCAGCCTGGCTCTCGACCTCAGCGGGCAAGGCGGGGGGCGAGAGCGGATCGCCCAGCAGCGGAAACTGCAACAACTTGGCCCCCTCGGGGGCAATCCAAACATTGTCGGGCCGAATCTGGCCATGCGCCTCACCCCGTGCGTGCCAATCGGCCAGTCCCTGGGCGATTTGCCGAACGATGCGGCAGGCCTCGGCCGGCGGCAAGCCCGAATTCGTCCGGGCCAATCGCTCGGCCAGCGATTCGCCCCGCAGGTCTTCGAGCACAATAAACTTATAGGCGCCGAGGTCGGCAACATGATAGCACTGCGAAAGCCGCGGTTGCTGCCGGCCCGCTTGGCGCGCCGCCCGCACGCGGGGCCCAAGCCGGCTAAGCGCGTCGGCGTCTTGCAGCGCGGGACCGGTGAGAAATTTTAGGCCCACCCCCTGGCGCGTCGGCAGGTGCCGGGCGCGAAACAGCCCCGCCAAGCGGCCCGACTCCGCCCGGTCGTAGACGCAATAATCGCCGTAAAAAAACGGTCCCGGCCGGCCCGCCAGCAGCACGCGGGCCTGATATCGGGTGAGCTTGCTCGACTGGATCAGCCACTTGGCCAGCCGTTGCACGTCGGCCGTAGCGTCGGGCTGGGCGCGTGCCGCCGCCTCGGCAAGTTGTCGGCATTGCTCGACCGTCAGAAGCCTGCTATCGGCAACGAGCTTCCAGAAATCGGCGACAGAAACGCTCATCGCGGCTAAACTCCGCTCCGTCGTACAACACGCATGCCTGGCCGCCCATCAGGAGTGCTTGCACCCGATGTTTCTGGATCGAAGAACGGACTCTGCGTATCGGGTTCGGGCTCAAGCGATCCTCCCAACGCCAGGTACATGGTCCACATTTTTTCGGTTTCGGCCCACCGTTCGCGCAGCGTCATGCCGTACCACTCGGCCCACTCACCGCCCACCAGTTCTTCAGGATCGATCATCTTAAAAGCACCTTTATGCCGGCGCGTATCGCACCAGGCCGGGCACGCGATCGAAATCCGCATCATGGCTCGCGAGCTGCGATAAACCGACCTGCTGCATAATGGCCGCGATGAGCGCATCGCCACTGAGCAATCCGTGTTGCTGGCTGAGAGCGGCGGCGGAAGAAATGCTAGCGGCTGACGACACAAGCACCTGAATTCCCAGCAGCGGAATCTCGTCGATCACCTGCCGAAAGAGAGCCAACCGCTTGATCTCATCCGGATGCTTTCGAAGACGTCGAACGATTCCCGCAGACGGCCATCCGTTGCGCCGAATAGCCTCAATCGTCATCATCCTGTGGGCCAAATCGGTCAACACGTGTGTCGACGTGAAGGCGGTCAGTTCGCGAAGCTCAATGCGTTCGATTAGTTTCTCGCAGGCCGGTCGAAAAACGGGGTGCGGGGTAAAATGATAGACAAAGGTGTTCGCGTCGATAAACAGCGAAGCACCAGCGGGTATGTCACCGAACGTCATGGCGACTCGTGAATGCCAAATTCTGGGTCAAGTGCAATGCGCTCGACGGTCTCAGCGTCTCCAGTCCATCCAAGCATGCCAGACGTCGCTCGCGCACGGCTTACGGCCGTGCGAATCGACACTTGGACTCGCTCGCGCTCCCCTAAAGGCAAAGGCTGGTCCGGCTTGAGCACGCCATTTTCATAGGTCGCATCAACCAATAACGGTCCCATGGTATCCCTGGCTTTGTTCGGAATTGTATGTGCCCTTCATCATATCCTGACAGAGACAAAAATGGCAGATGCATCAACCGAATGCCCATTTAGTATTTCATCCGTGGCCCGCCGCCAGCACGGGGCCATTGGCCGTCGTTTCCCCTTCGACCACGTCAGCGGCATGGGCCTGGGCGATCAATTCCTCGGTGCTGGCCGGATCGACTTCGCGGCAACTTGCCGCCAGCCGCTGCGACAAGTCGCGCAGCTCCGCCTGCCAATCGTCGGCTGAAAGTTCGGGCGGTGTGATCGCCGCAAATTCCTCGCACAGCAGAATCAGCCGCAGCAGATGCCGGAAAATCAGGCCTTCTTGCTTGGTCAGGTCGCGCGTCTTCACATAATTGTTGAAATTGCCGCCGAAAAAGAACAACTCGCCCGCCACCCACACTGACTGCGTCTCGAAGTCGCCCACATCGGGATATAGCGAATCGAACAGCAGCCGCAGCTTTTCGGCCAGGCTCGGCGGACGCTCTTCTGGCTCGCGATCGTCACGTTCCGCTTCGTCGTCCGCCTCGATTGGCGCCGCCATCAAGCCGCGGCGAATCAACTCCTCGTCGAGCCGCGTCATGGCCAGCGGGCCGGGCGACAAATCGCGCGGCGGCCGCACATATCGCAGCACCGGGCCGGGCAACCCCAACACGCTCTCCAACGCTTGCAGCCGCTCGGTGCGGTCGGCGATGCCCAGATGCTCGACCAAGAACGCTCCATACAGCGGGTTCACGCTGCGAAACGGCAGCAGCCGCGGCAAAGTTTCCGTCGGCTTGGCCAATGTCGGCGAATAGCGCGGTGGCGGGGCGGCGGCCGGCGCGGCGAGCTTCTCCGCATCGAGCGGCAAACCGAACAGCCCGGCGCCCCCTATCGGCGATTGACCGGGGGCGCGAGGGCGCGAGGGCGCGAGGGCGGGATTTTTTGTCGCCCCCTCG
>DATFDL010000652.1:0-5239 GCA_035252155.1 Pirellulales bacterium
CGGGAGTCGGGGGTCGGGGGTCGGGGAGGAAACGGGTGAAGGGCCGTCTTTTTCTGAACCCTGAACCCTGAACCCTGAACCCGCTGTCGGTTCACACTTCGCGCAATAGCCGCTGCCGCCGAAGGTCGCCCACCGCGCGACCTCCTCCACGCGGGCCTTGCAGCTCGGGCAGCGCGGCACGTCGGCCCGGAAACCTTTTTCCTCCCCGGACCTCCGGCCCCTGCTCCCGGACCTCGGCTTAACAACGGTCGCCATCACGGCCTCCCAAAAAAGATGCTGGTGTCGGGCAGGGCCTCGCTGAGGCGGGCCTGGATCTCGTTGAGCGCGGCCTGCACGACGCGCTCGATTTCGTCGGGCAGCGGCCGAAACAGGAAAAGCTGGTTGGCCGGATCAATCTCGAGATCGAGCGTCAGCTTGTAACGCTTGTCGCGTTCACCCTCGTTGCTGTAGACGTTCGTTTCGAGCGTCAGGAGCTCGGGCACTTCCAGGCCGTCGAGGCCGGTGACCTCGTTCTCGATCGTACGCCCCAGCGATTCGCCGCCGTGGGTGATGTTCGAGTGGCCTTCGGAGTGCTGCTTGAATTTCAGCTTGCGGACCGCCGCGAGCATCTCGGCGGCGCCGATCGCGTCGCGGAATTCGCGCCGCAGCAGGCGCACCAGGTCGGCCTGGCAAATCGGCTTAGCCAGGCCGCGGGCGGTCGAAAAAACCACCGCGGGCTTGAGGTGGCAGGTGACGAACTCGCGGCGGTCGTCGTCGCTCACGACCAACCGCACCATCCTTTCGTCGATCCAGATCGTGCCGTCGGCTCCCCATCGCATCGTGGCGGCCACCAGGTCGGCCACCGACTCGACGACGTGGCTGCGCAGCGGCGGCGGGATTTTGCGCTCGACGAGCTGGCCGTTGTGCTCGATCAAGATGGACCGCTCGTCGCCGGGGACGTCGAAGATCTGGGCGCGGTTCTTGTCCGCGCATTCTTTGGTTTTGTCGAAAACGAACGCGAGGGCTTCCTTGAACATGATTTCTCCTTTGGGTTGCTGCTGAAAACTTCACACTTGAAACTTCACACTTCCAACTATTCGCCCAACAACGTCTGTTGATCGACGTTGTCGGGCGAGTCGGCGGCGTAGAGCAGGTGGCCCTTTTTGTTGGCCCGGAAGCTGTAGGTCTTCGTCTTGCGGACGGGCACCTTGCTTTTGATCAGAAACTCGCCCTCGCACGTCTCGGCGATGACGACGCCGTTTTCGTTGGCGGGCACGGGTTTCAGTTTCAGCACGAGCGACACCTCGCGCGGCTTGTCGTCGCCCGGCCGGTCGATGCAATCTTGCACCGCGTACGCCAGCTCGTGCAAAAACGCCTTGGCCGGCCGGCCATCGTCGAGCTTATTGAGCGAGCCAAGCGTGAGTTGCTGCAGCGACATTTTTCAAAGTTCCTTTCGGTTAAGGGTTGGTGGGTGAAAATACCGGTGCCTCTTCTCGGTTCCGTTTCCGCCAGCAGTTCACCTCGGCTTGGGTTTTGGTTTGGAGGGTGACCAACAGCGTTCGCGCTCGGCGAACAGCTTGGGCATCGTGCCGACCAGATAGACCCACGGCGCGGCGGTCTGCGGCGGCTCAGCCAGGGTTTTGGCCGCGCCGATGTCGAGCAGGCGGAGCACGTCGCCGGTCCAATCGAGCCAGCCGGCGGCGACGGCCATAGCGATCTTGCGGGCCGGCGTGCGCATCAACGGGCAGCCGTCGGGCGTGACGCCCCCGTAGCGAATCAGCTCGGCCACCATCCGCTCGACTTCGTCGCGGTAGGCCCTCTGCCGCTCGGGATCGGTCCACTGCTGGGCGAGCTGCTCGGCGGTTTCCCCTAGCGCGCATTCCCCTGGCGCGCGCCAGGGAGACGTTTCCGGTGCGCTGACACTCGACACTTTCGGAGAAGCGCGTTTTTGTGTTTTGACACTTGCGCTTTCTTCAAAGTGTCTAGTGTTAGTGTTAGTGTCAGGCGCGCGCGCGCGAGGGGGATTTTGAACGAAATCCCGCGGGGCTTCGGCCGAGGCCGGCGGCGAGGCCCTAACCGCTTGCGCCCGTTTGGCTTCGATGAGCCGAGCGAGCGCGGCGGCGTCGCTCGCGGGATTTTGGTCAAAATCCCGCGCGGGGTTTTGAACGAAATCCCGTGCGGGGATTTGGTCAAAATCCCGCGGCCCGGACGACGGGCGCGGGGCCGGCGGGGAATCCAACCGTTCCGCCGCTCGGCCCGCGCTGTCGTCCGCGTGCGTTGGCGCCATTCCTGCGCCTCTCGTCTCCTCGATCGGAGACACCGCACTGCCGTCGAGAATTCTGCCGTCGAGAATTCCGCCGCCCTCCCGAATGTCAGGCTCGTCGATCAGCGGCCGCTTTGGGTCGCACTTCGCGGGCCGCTGAGGCGCGAAGGCGCGCAACCGAAAAACCGTGATTCGCAGCGCGCCGGTCAGATCGTCGCTGGCCACGTGGATGGCGCGATACCGGTCCGAGGCCAGGTCGGCCAGGTAACCCCGGATGGTCGAGTCCTTCCGGTTTAAGTCGCGCATGAGCTGCTGGAGGTTCGTGTCGACGAAGTTTTTGCCGACCGCGATCGTCTGCGAATATAGGTGCGCGTAGGCGATCGCCAGGGCCGGCTGCGACCAACGCAGGATGGCCAAGGGCGCGGTAAACGTGTCATCCAGCTCTTGCGGCGGCGTGTCGTAATCGCGAACCAGTGTGAGTTTGCGGGCGGCTTCCATGCGAAGGACCCAGGGGCTTTGGGGCTTTGGGGCTTTGGGGCTTTGGGGCTTGCCCCGGCCGGCCGCCGGCGATCGGCCCGTCGCGAACGCGGAAAGTCAAAATGCCCCGGCTGCCGGCGATCCGCTCCTCGGACGCGAACATTCTGAGTTTGTCATTTTTCATTTTCTCTTTCCTCCCTGACCTCCGACCCCTGAATCCCGACCCCTGCCGTAGTCGGCGCACGCCGCCCCGTCCGCTTGTCCGCCAGGTCGAACCCAATCAACCGTCCGCAGCCGTGGCACTCGACCTTGCGCGAGCCGTCGGCGTACCACAGCCACTCGTAGCTGCCGCACCGGCTGCACGGCACGTGCGCGCGGCGCAGCACGCCGTCCGGGCATTCGACCGTCACGCCGGTGATCGAGCTGGCTTCCATGAGCGGTTTGAAGTTTTAAGTTTGAAGTTTTAAGAACGTTGCGGTGTCCGGCGGAACTGGAGCGCGGCCAATCGATCTACTTCAAACTTCAAACTTGAAACTTCCAACTGCGCTCAAAGCCGCGCCGCGCGGGGACTTGCAAGCGCCCCGCGCGGCGCCCAAGTTACGTTGTCGAGTTGCTGTGTGACGGTTGAGGGCACCTCCTTTCAGTTGGAAGTTTGAAGTGTGAAGTGTGAAGTCTGAAGTTTTCAGCCGGCGTGTCACCCGGCGATGAACTGGGGTCGGGATTCAGGGGTCGGGGGTCAGGGACGCCTGGGCGGCCGACGTCGCCGGCGCTGGCGGCCCATAGCAATTCGGCAGCGTCGGGTCGAACTCACGCAATGCCCGGTGGATCGAGACGGCGGCAATCGCGTGGAGGCGTTCGCGCAGCGACATCTGCAGCCACGCGCTCCGATTGGCGTTGGACCTCGCGTTCAGCCGCTCGGCTGCGTCGACCTCCTCGTCTGTGAGCCAGATCTCAATTCGTATCGCCTTCATGCTTTTTCTCCGTGGCCCCAGGCCCCTGAATCCCGACCCCTGCTTGTAAAGCGCGCGGCCCGCGGAAGGCCGACGACGAGTCGGCCGAAAGCTGAACCCCTACCGAACAGCTCTGCTTCAATGGGGCCGCGGGCCGCGCGTGTACGAACGACAGGGCGAACGGGCGAGAGGGCGAGGGACGCGAACCGGGAGGCTCGCGGGCGTGCGGTCGATACCAGGGCGTCCCGACGCCCCGCCCCGCATCTCCAGTGGATTAGGCCGCCGTACCGCTTCTGCGTTCGCGTCCCTGACCCCCGACCCCTGACCTCCGCCCCCCTTACTCCGGCTGCGGCAGCCGGTCCATGGCCTCGGCCATCACGACGCGATTCAGATAGTGATTGCGCGTGACGTTGCGCGTGCTGTGCCCGAGTGCCATTTCCGCCGCGCAGTCGTTGCCCCCGCAAATTCTCGTAAGCTCCGTGGCCAGCGCGCGCCGCAGGCCGTGAAAGCCGAGGTGCCGCGAGCGGGGTAGTTTCGTGTGAGCCAGAATGGCCCGCCGCGTCTCTTGCAAATAGGGGTCGCCATGCGGCCAGGGAAGAATGCGACCATCGACCGAATCGAGCACACGGAGCGGTTCGATTGCGGCGAGCGCCGATTCGTTCAGATAGAACTTGCGGCCGCGTTTCTTTTTGAGGGCCGCCGGCGGCACGTCGAGCCACGTCTTGGTTTTGCCGATAGGCTCCGACACGATCCAATCCCACCGCACGGCTGTAAACGTCTGCACGCGAAAGCCGATGTTGTAAACGAAGCGAAGGAGCGATCGCCAGAATTGCGGCGGAGTGCAGCCCAACGGCGTTAAACGCTCGGGAGCTTCGGCGGCATCGCAGGCCGCGAGCCATTGCGAAATCTCGTCGAGCGAGAAATTGTCGGTGACTTCCCTCAGCACCAGCGACGGCTTTTGTAACACCGGAACCTCGGTCAGGATCGCTTTCGCATCGCGAAAATGACGGCTCCGTGGGCCGGCCCGGTCCAAAATGAATTGCAGGTGCACGCAATGCTTGCGGACCGTGTTGTCGGCGAGCTGCTGCTGGCCGCGGCCGGGCAGCTCGCGGACCTGCTTGAGGAAGAGCGCGCACGTGTAATCGTCGATCCCGCGCAGCGGCGGATCGCCGGTGAAATCGACCCACAAATCGAGGGATTGGCGGTATTGGTCGAGCGTCCGCTGCTTGGCCTGCTGCAAACAGATTGGCAGTACGTAGAGCGAGTAGAATTCGCTCAGTCGCAGATCGGCCGAGAAGGTGTCGGCCGGCGAGGCGGGTTCGTCGGGCGGCGGCGTGAAGAGACGGAGTTGATTGCCCGGCGTCTGGCCGGGGAAATGAGGCGTGGCGCCCATCGGTGGAGCTCGGGGTTAGAAGCGCGACGGGGGCGCACGCTGCCTCCGGCGGCTGCCCCGTGCGATCTTGCCGTTGGTCGTCCATGGGGGACGCGTCCTTGCGGCCGCCCGACGCCTTTAGACGGGCGGCCCATTAAAACCATAGCTCACGCGGCGGACCGTGCGCGCAGCCGCCCT
>DATFDL010000653.1:0-8617 GCA_035252155.1 Pirellulales bacterium
ATCGACCACGAGCGGCTCACCTATCGCTATGCCGGCCGCGATTTCCGGCTGACCGACGTCTCGGGCACGGTCTTGCAAAAGGTGTTTTCATGATCGAGAGCAAGATCGATCCCCGGCGGATTGAGTTGGTCGATCCCATGATGGTCGAAGTGTTTCGCGCCAAGACCCCGGCCGAGCGGGTGGCGATGGCCTTTGAAGCCAACCAAACTGCTCGCCTGCTATTGAAAGCGCATTTGAGTTCATCGCGGCCCGATTGGGACGATCGGCGAGTCGAACGGGAAATCGCGAGCCGAATGCTTCATGGAGCAGCCTGAACTCTTACGAGACGCATTCGATGCGCTCGAGCGGCAAAACGTGCCCTACATGCTGGTCGGTTCGCTGGCGAGCATGCTCTATGGCGAGCCGCGCATGACGCGCGATATTGATTTTGTCGTCGATTTGCCAGGTTCCGGTGTCGAAGCCCTGTGTGCGGAATTTCCCTCGCCTGAGTTTCATGTCAGCGTGCCCGCCGCTCGGCAGGCGGCGGCGCAGGGCGGCCAGTTTAACGTCATCCATCCGTCGTCGGGCAACAAAATCGATTTGATGATCGCGCGGCGCGACGCTTGGGGGCGCGAGCAACTAGCGCGGCGGCTCCGGAAGGAGGTTCTCGAGGGGACAACCGGCTTCGTCGCCAGCCCCGAAGATGTGATTCTGGCCAAGCTCTGGTACTATCAGGACGGCGGCTCCGATAAACACTTGCGCGATATTGCGGCGATGTTGCAAATCAGTGGAACCGAGATCGACCGCAATTACATTGAAGAGTGGACCGCGCAACTTGGGCTGGTCGAGCCGTGGCGCGCGGTGATCGAGCGCCTCGCGTCCGGAGGATGGCCATCCTAGGCCGTCCAGCCTGAGCGCGACGGCCTGGAAGGCCATCCTCCGCGACCCGTAGCAGAATTCGTGAAAATTCGGGCCATATTCTGTGTCCCGACCTGACTTCTCACGAAGTCAGCTACAGGCCCAGCCACTCGTTCATTGAGTTGAAAGCTGCATGACCAAACCGCTTGTAGTGATCGATGTGGTTGGGCTGACGCTCGATCATCTCGGGGCGAATACGCCAAACATCGCGCGGCTTGCTCAAGAGGGTTTTGCCCGGCCGATGGGCACGGTGCTGCCGGCCGTCACTTGTACGGTCCAAGCGACGCTGCTCACCGGGCTGCCGCCCCGCGAGCATGGCGTGGTGGCCAACGGCTGGTACTTTCGCGATCTGGCCGAGGTGTTGTTCTGGCGGCAGTCGAACCACCTCGTGGCGGGCGAGCGGCTTTATCAGGCGGCCCGCGAGCGCGATCCCGCATATACCACCGCCAAGCTCTTCTGGTGGTACAACATGTACGCCGACGTCGAGTGGTCGCTGACGCCGCGGCCCAGCTATCCCGCCGACGGCCGCAAGCTGCCCGACAGCTATAGCCAGCCGGCCGAGCTGCGCGATTGGCTGCAAGCCCGGCTGGGCGTTTTTCCGCTCTTCAAATTCTGGGGGCCGGCGGCCGATATCAGCAGCACGCGCTGGATTGCCGACGCCGCCGCGCTGGTGATGCGTGAGCACCGGCCCTCGCTCACGCTCGTCTATCTGCCGCACCTCGACTACAACCTGCAGCGCCTGGGGCCGAACGACGCGCGCATCGCGGCCGACCTACGGGCCGTCGATGCCGAGGCGGGCAAGGTGATCGACGCCGCCCGTGCTCGTGGGGCCGAGGTGGTCGTGCTCTCGGAATACGCCATCAGCGCCGTCGATCGCCCCGTCCACATCAACCGGCTGCTGCGTGAGCATGGCTATCTGGCGGTGCGGCGCGAGCCGCTGGGTTGGGAGACGCTCGATTGCGGGGCTTCACGGGCGTTTGCCGTGGCCGACCACCAGGTGGCCCACGTCTATGTGCGGCGAACCGAAGATCTGGCGGAAGTCGCCCGGCTGCTGCGGCAGGCCGAGGGCATCGAGCAAGTGCTCGATCGCACGCAGCAGGCGCAGTATGGTCTCGACCATCCGCGGTCGGGCGAATTGGTGGCGGTCGCCGCGCCCGGCGCCTGGTTCACCTATTACTTCTGGCTCGACGACGCCTTGGCGCCGGATTACGCCCGAACGGTCGACATACACCGCAAGCCGGGCTACGACCCGGCCGAACTGATCATCGACCCATCACTGGGGTTTCCGAAAGTTCGCATTGCGCGGCGGCTGCTGCAGAAGGCGCTTGGCTTTCGCTATTATATGGACGTCATCGGGCTCGACGCGCGGGTGGTCAAGGGCAGTCACGGCCGGTTGCCTGCGCCCGGCCGCGAAGCGAGCGAAGGCCCCGTGTTTGTCTCGTCAAGCCGGTCAATCGAGCAAGACGAGATTGCGATGACCGCTGTGAAAGAACTGCTGCTCGGGTTGCAATTCACGTAGGTCACGCTTTCTAGCCTGACAGAACAGTTCGATGCGCGGTAGTCCCGGCCCTTGTGGCCGGCCAGCGACGCGATTGAACTACGCGTTAGTCAGCCGGTCATCCTGCCGTCAGGCTAGAAAGCCTGACCTACGAAGCGCTACTAGCCCCGCGCGCGGCGCGCAATCTATAATCGAAGCTTGGAGGGCGCGGCCCTCGAGCAGGCTCGATGTTTGTCGGAAGGGTGCGAATATGCCCGTGCAGATGGAGTTGTCGCGGATCATCATCAGCGAAATCAACGATCAGCAGGTGATCTACCTGAAGGAGGTCGACGGCGACCGATCGTTTCCGATCTTGATCGGCATTTTCGAGGCGACCAGCATCGACCGCCGGGTGAAGGGTTTTCTGTCGCCCCGTCCGCTCACGCACGATCTGCTGGTGAGCGTGGCCGACAATCTTGGGGCCGAGTTTCAGAGCGTGGTGATCAGCGAGTTGAAGGAGCACACCTATTTTGCTCGGCTGCGGCTGAAGCACGACGGCGAGCTGATCGAGATCGACGCCCGGCCCTCCGACGCCATCGCCGTGGCCGTGACCTGCGATCCGCAATTGCCGATTTACGTCACCGAAGAAGTGCTCAACGACGTCCTCGGCGGGTGACCGATCCCGTGCAGCGAGGGCCGAGCGCTTGTAGGGTGGGACGAGTGAAACGAGTCCCACCGTCGGCCGGAGTTGTCCATCGATCGTATGTTTCGTGCGAACGGTGGGACTCGCAAGCTCGTTCGGCACTACGTGCGAGATTTGGACGCTCCGTTTTTCAATAGGTCCGGCTTTGTGGGTAGAACCGCCGCAGCAGGAACCGCCGCAGCGCGAGCAGCAACGCCAGGTTCGCGCCTTTGGCGGCGATCAACCAGGTTTGTAGCCGGTATGCCTCGCGGAAATCGGATAGCCCGAACGTGACAAACGCCGCCGCGTAAGCGAGTTCCCATAGCGAATGGCGGTTGCGAGCGAAGCGGCGAGCGACCAGCGCTGCCAGCAGACACCACGCGGCGCCTTCGGCGAAATTGAACCAATGGTAAGTCGCTGAGAACCACGATGACCGATCGGAGCCGTAGCTCCACCAGGTCGTTATTAGCCAGTCGCGGAGCAAGGGATTTACCGCCGGGAGCCAAGCGTACTAGGCGAAATATCCGGGCTTTCAATCATTATAATGACCTCGGGTTCGCCATCGCCTCGTGGAGATTGCCGGTATGCCTATTCACGACTGGGCCCAAGTTGACCAGAGCGTCTTCCACCACGTCCATGTGATGTGGACGTTTGCAATCGCCGACGAGCTGAACCGCGGGCGTTTGCCGCGCGATCATTACGCTCTGTTAGCCGCGACTTCGACGGAGGCCGATGTTTACGCGGCGGATAGCAATGCGGTTGTGATCCACCATACCAGCGATCACCGAAGGGTCGCCCTTATCGAGATCGTCGAGCCAAGGCACAAGAGCAGTCGCCGACGGCTTGAGGCATTCGTGTCAAAACTCGAGAACTTCTTGCGTGCCGGCGTCCACTTGCTCCTGGTGGATCTATTTCCAGCCGGGCCGATTGATCCTAACGGAGTCCATAAAGCAATTTGGGACCGGCTATGCGGTGACGATAACGACTTTGTTCTGCCCAGCGATCGACGACTTACTTTGGCGGCTTACGTCGCGAATTCGGTATTCCAGGCGTATATCGAGCCTACCAAGTTCTGCGCTTCGTTGTGCGACATGCCATTATTTCTGTCGCCCGAGACGTATGTCTCCATGCCACTTGAGGCGACGTATGCGGCGGCATTTGAGCTTGTGCCGGGATTCTGGCGTGAAGTGCTGAATTCGCCGAAGGGTCCACTGTAGGGCGCGACGAGCGAACCGATTCCCTCCAGTAGCCCGATTCGACCCTCGATCGCATGATTCGTGCGGATGGTGGGACTCGCAAGCTCGTTCCACCCCACGGCTCGTCCCGCGTTTCGGCCCTTTAATCATTCAGCGGCTGCGTGCTGCGAAGGTACGCGAACAGGTCGCGCACGTCTTGGTCGCTGAGCTTGGCGAGCACGCCTTCGGGCATGAGCGATTTGCGCTGCGGCAGCAACTCTTCGATTTCGTCCTGGGCCAGCGTGACGGTTTGCCCGTCGGCCCCGCGGAGCACCACCACCTGGTTGTCGCGATCGACCAGGAAGCCGCTGACAATCCGACCGTCGTCGGTCGCGGCCTGGTAGGTTTCAAAACCTTCGCGGACTTCGGCGCTGGGGTTGACGATATTCACCAGCATGTTGGCCACGTCGTCGCGCTTGTAGCTGGTCAGATCGGGACCGATCTGTCCGCCCTGCCCGAACAGCGTGTGGCACTTGGCGCAGTTGGCCGTAAACAGCTTCTTGCCGCTGTAGGGACTGCCCGACGCGCTGCCGATGGTCTCCGCCAACCGGGCGATTTGCTGCTGCATTTTGGCGGTGGTAGCGCCGTCGATATTGCCCCAGTGCTTGGCCACCAGCGCGGCGACCCGCGGCTCGCGATGGACCGTCAGCTTGCGCACCACGTCGAGCGGAATGGTTTTGGGATCGAGCCGCCCGGCATCGACCGCTTCCAGCAGCGCCAGCGTCGAGGCCTGGCGGCTGGCCAGCAGGCTTTGGGCGACGCTGCGCACGTCGTCGGTAAGCTGGCTGTAAAGCTCGAGCACCGCGGCGGCGATGCGCGGATCTTCGTAGTTTTCTAACGCCGCCAGGGCCGCCGTGCGCAAACCGTCGTCGCTGGTTCGCCGCATGAGATCGAGCAACACCGGCACGCACTTGGCCTGCCGCACTTCGCCAAAGAGCTGAACGTATTGCAGCCGTTGATTGCCGTCGGCCTTGTCGTCGGCAATGACGGCCAGCGCTTGGTCGACTGCCTCGGGCTGCCCTTGCCGCAACGCGAGCGTGAGCGACTGCCCGGAGACTTTGCTCATGGCTTCGATCAGCTCGTCGGGCATGCCGGCCAGCGGCCGGCCTTGATACGCCTCTTCAAAACCGCGCATCAGCAACTGCCGGTGTTCGTTATCGGGGGCCAGGTTCAACAGCTTGGCGCAAGTCACCAGGTCTTTGCGGCTGCCGGCGGCGGCATAGCGCCGCATGAGCCGGTGCAGCAGATGCTTGGTGACGATCGGCCGCTGCCAAAACGCCGGATCGGCGGCCAATGCCAGCACGGCGTCGCGATCGCCGTCGGCCTTCGATTCGATCGCCCACCAAAGCAAGAGCGGCAAGTGAATGTCGTCTACGTCTTCGTCGTGCGCCAGCAGGCGGCCGACGATGGGCAGTCCCTGCTCGGCTGGCAGCCTGCGGGCCGTTGAGGCCAACTGGCTGCGCACCGCGACGTAAGCCTCTGACTGGGCAAGCGACGCGAAGCGCGCGGCCAGCTCGGGCGACGCCTTATTCGAATCACCCAGCAACCGCACCGCCCACGCCCGCACGAGCGGGTTGACATGGTCGAGCGCGATCTCCGCAACGGCGTCATCGAAACCGCCGCACAGATTGATGGCCCACAGCGATTCCAACGCCCGTTGATCGGTCTGCGAACGCAGGTTCTCGCGCAGAGTCGGCAACACCGAGTTGTCTTTGCGATCGCCCAGGATGCGCAGCGCCGTGCGGCGGAACCATTTGTTGGGGTGCGAGAGCGTTTGCACCAATTCCGCGGAGCTCATCCGCCCCAGGTCGAAACGGCCCGCTGGCCGCGCGTCCTTGCCACGCAGTCGATAGATGCGGCCGCTGCCTGTATCGATCTTGCCTTCGTGGTGCCGCAGGTGAGCGATCTGGGCCTCGTACATGTCGCACACGTAGATCGCCCCGTCCGGCCCAGCGGTGATATTCACCGGGCGGAACCAATCGTCGCTGCTGGTGATGCCGTGGCCGATGTCGGTGGTGGCGAACGACGAACCGTCGGGCCGCAGCTCGCTCATCACCACGTGGCTTTGCAGCGGTGCCACGCCAAACAGTCTGCCGGCGTATCGATCGGGCAGCGCCGCTCCTTCGTAAATGATGAAGGCGTGCGTGAACCGCGGCACCGCGGCGTGTTTCATGGCCGGAAAGTAGCCAAAGGCAAACGGGTTCGACAGCGGCCCGTGCTTGCTGAAGCCCTTCAGATAATAGCCGCCCTGCACGTAGTAAAAGCCGCGCGTGTCGCCGCCGTTGTAGCCCGAATAGATGCGGCCGGCCGAATCGATCTCGAGCCCGAAGGCGTTGCCGCCCCCTTCGGCAAAAATCTCGTATCGCCGCGATTCGGGATGATAACGCCAAATAAGTTGCCCCATTGAGTGTACGGGCTTCTTGTCGAGCCCCGGCCGCACGATGTCTCCGCTGACCGTGCTTCCCTGGCAGGCGTAGAGCCAACCGTCCGGTCCCCATCGCAGGTTGTTGGCGCACGAATGTGTGTCTTCCAACCCAAAACCCTGCAGGTGGACTTCCGGATCGCCGTCGGGCACGTCGTCGCCGTCGCGGTCGGGATAAAACAGCAGATACGGCGGATTGAGCACCCACACGCCGCCGCGGCCACGGGCAAAGCTGGTGACGATGTTTAGCCCGTCGAGGAACGTCTTGTTGCGGTCGAACGAGCCGTCGCCGTCGGTGTCTTCGTGAATGGTGATCTGGTCGAGACCGCGAAAGTGGTGCGGCGGCGGGGGCGGAACCTTGTCGTAGGTGGCCCGCAGGAACTTGTCTTCGCTGAGGATTTTCAGCCCAGCCGGGAAGGGATATTGAATGTACTCAACCACCCACATCCGGCCGCGTTCGTCAAAGTCGATGAACAGCGGCTGGCGGATGTTTGGCTCGGCGAGCACTTGTTCGACCACCAGATCGTCGGGCGTGGCGAGCGCCGCCAGGGCTTCGGCGGGCGGTTTGGCCGGCTGCTCGGTGCCGGTGGCGCCTAGTGAAATGCTGGCCGCCAGCACGACGGTGGCGAGCGAGTATCCGCGCAGCAGATGGTTCATGGCAGTCTTGTCGATGGTGACGGCGTTGGCGGGATCGAACGGGCGGGACCGCGATGGCGGCTGTCGTAGGATGACCTTTCTAGGTCGTCCGCCCGGGCAGACGACCTAGGGAGGTCATCCCACGGCTATTAGGTTACCTGCCCGGTTAGGCGTTGTCGAGCTTACGACCGCCGCATAGCCGGCGCTTCCGTCATCATCGGAACGAGCGCCAGATGACCGCCCAGGACGCGGAATTCTGGCCACGATTGTGCCTCACTCTCAAAAAATCACGAATTATGTTTTACTGTGCTAATGGGGGGCGACGGTGGGAGTACAACGATGATCTGGATTGCGTTGGGCGGCGCGGTGAACGTGTCGCTGGCCGGGGTCTTGCTTTACCTGATTTTCATGCGGCTGCGGACTTCAATAGTGCCGCCGGCTGAAGCTCCGCCTGCACCGCCCGCCAAAATCGCGGATGCCGCCGCCAAGCCCCGCGACGACGCCCAGCCCACCGTGGCCGCCAAAAGCGCCGCGGCGACCAAGCCGAACGAGCACGAGCAGCGCCGCCGGTGGCTCGACAACCTGGCCACGCGCGTCGAGGGCGAGATCGGCTTGCACTCGTATCGCATCGAGGAGATCAGCGAAGAGCTGCGGGGCGTGGCTGGCGGCGATCCCGAAATGGTGTTGGCCGCCGCCGCCCGAATCTTGCTGGCCAACCAGCGATTGCAAGCCGACCTGTCGAGCGCGCGGGCCGAAATCCAGCAGCAGCGGCACCAGGTCGAGGAGCTGGTGGCCGAAGCCCGCACCGACACGCTCACCGGGCTGCCCAACCGCCGGAGCTTTAATGAGGACCTTGAACGGCGGTTCGATCAGTGGCGACGGCACCAGATGCCCGTGGCGCTGATCATGATCGACATCGACCATTTTAAGAGGTTCAACGATAGTTATGGACACACGGCGGGCGACGCCGTGCTGCGCCGGGCGGCGCAAATCATCTCCAGCTCGCTGCGGCAGATGGACCTGGCGGCCCGTTTTGGCGGCGAAGAGTTTGCCGTCATCTTGCCCGGCACCAAGCTGCGCGAGGCGACGAAGGTGGCCGAACGTGTGCGGGCGATGGTGGCTGCCCAACGATTCGAGCTGGATGGCCGGCCGCTGGAGATCACCATCAGCGCGGGCGTGGCGCCCGCCATGCCGGGCGACGAGATGATCGACCTGATCGAGCGTGCCGACGAGGCGCTCTACGCCGCCAAGGAGCACGGCCGCAACCG
>DATFDL010000654.1:0-7244 GCA_035252155.1 Pirellulales bacterium
TGCATCCGCCCGACGTGGGCAGCGAGGGCAAGGAAGTGGTCGATGAAGTGCAAGAGCTGAAGCAGGCGGTGGGGCTGGTGATCCATCGCGATCAATTTCCCGATCGGCTCTTTGCGCCGGCCAAGCGCACGTCGCTGTTAGACGACGGCGTGAATCCAATCTACGACAAAGAGATGCGCAGCGAGCTGTTTAGCCAGGGTACGCTGATGCTGCGGGTGGTGATTCAGGTCAGCATGTTCTTGGCGATTCCGCTGATGGCAGCCTGCCTTTACCTTTGGCCGAACCTGGCGCCGTGGTATATCAGCTATGTGGTGCTGTTCAACATGCTGGTGGGGCCAGTTTTTTCAGCCGGCAGCGTGACCAGCGAACGCGAACGCGAGACGCTCGACCTGCTGCTGGTCACCATTATTTCGCCCTGGCAGATCATGTGGGGCAAGCTGATTTCGGGCTTGCGCGTTTCGAGCGTACTCACCTCGTTTCTGCTCTGGCCGCTGCTCTTGGCCTGCGTGATGGTCTCGTATTACTGGACCAATCTGCCAACCATCGGCGGGTATCTGGTGATCGTGGTGCTGACCTGCTTCACCACGGCCGAGCTGGCATTGTTCTGCTCGGTGATTTTCCGCAAGACGTCGGTCAGCATGATGACGTCGTATTTGGTGGTGATTGCCCTGTTTACGGCGCCGGTGGCGATTGCGCGGTTCGCCGAGGTGTTTTATGAAAAATCGGCCTTCACGCCGGTGGTTCGGCAACTGTCTTTCACCAGTCCGTTCTCGGCGGCGTTCGCTCTGCCCTTGGACCTGAAGATGCAAGAATCGACGCCGATCGTCGGCAATTGGCCGTTGTGGTTTTCGTTTGTCGGTTTTTACCTCGCGCTCGATTTCGGATTAGTCGCCGCCATGATCTGGCTCTTCCGCGCCCGCTGGCGGGTGTCGCATTAGTCCGTTTCGAGGCCGTAGGGTGGGACGAGTGAAACGAGTCCCACCTTTGGCTCACCATGACGCGCTTCGGTGGGCAACCGAAATGGTGGGACTCGCAAGCTCGTCCCACCCTACGCCTCAAGCTTTTCTATCGCCTACCTTTTCAGATCGACCATATTCTTGCCAAGCAGCTCGGCGGGCTCACGGTGCCGAAGCGCCGCCCCGCACGTTGGCAGCGCCGCGACTGACTGCTATACTTCTCTGCCGACGGCACGATTCGGCGCGGCACAAACCTATGAGCATCGACCTGAGCGAAATCGGCGAGATCCCCGCGGTCTGGACACGGCAACATTTGCTGGGCCTGGAAGAGCTTTCGGCTGACGAGCTCTACTGCGTGCTCGACGCCGCGGTGATGTTCAAAGAAGCCACCGGCGGCTGCCGTCAAAAACTCTCGGCGCTGGCGGGCCGGACCTGCGCCAACTTGTTCTTCGAGCCTTCGACCCGCACCCGCACCAGCTTCGCCCTGGCCGCCCGCAGACTGGGGGCCGACGCGCTCGATTTTTCTTCCTCGGGCAGCAGCCTCTCGAAGGGCGAAACGTTCATCGACACGGCCAAGAACATCGAGGCGATGGGCATCGACGTGGTGGTGGTGCGGCACCGCACGCCCGGCACGCCGCACCTGTTGGCCCAGCAGCTTGGCTGCTCGGTGATCAACGCCGGCGACGGCCCGCACGAGCATCCCACGCAAGGGCTGCTCGACATCATGACGATCCGCGAGCACCGCCGCGAACTGGCCGGGCTGACCGTGGCGCTGGTGGGCGACATCGCCCACAGCCGCACCGCGCGGTCGAACATCTGGGGCCTGAAGCGGCTGGGAGCGCACGTGATCGTCTGCGGGCCATCGACCTTGGTCTCGCGCCGCTGGGAAGAGCTGGGCGTCGAAGTCTCGTACAGTCTCGACGAGATTTTGCCGCGGTGCGACGTGCTCAATCTGCTGCGCATTCAATTCGAGCGGCAATCGACACGGCCGTTTCCCTCGGTGCGCGAATATGCCCACCTCTACGCGATGAACCGCGAGCGGCTGGCCCGCGCCAAGGACGACATCATGATCCTGGCGCCGGGACCGATCAACCGCGGCGTGGAGATCACGCCCGACGTGGCCGATGGCCCGCAATCGGTGATTCTCGAACAGGTGACCAACGGCTTGGCCATTCGGATGGCGGTGCTGTGGCTCGTGTGCGGCGCGAATTGAGCCGGCGTTGCGTAAAAGAATTCGTGAGAATTCGCTTTGTCGGGTGTAAAAGCCGTCTGCCTACTCAGGAAATTCCTCAATTCTGAAATCCAACCATCGCGCTACGCCGGCCAGCCCGACGCGCTGACGCCACGCGAGATGTCCCGGCTGAGACTATGGAAAGATTTGCGCGGATCATCGTTGGCTAACATGGTTGCGAGCGGAAGCTTGCCGATCGACTGTTGACGGGCAGGCTTCCGATTGCCGATTGGAACAAAAGCCAAAACGCCTACGATTGGCTCGGCGAAGGTATTTATTTTTGGGAAACCGCGCGGGGTTACGCCACATCCCCGTTGACACCGTGCGCGGGGCCTTTCTGGAAGGGCCGCCGGTGTTCCCGGGGACGACAGTTTCCGCGGAAACGTACATCCAGATCGCCGTTCGCAACCCGGATTGCGTTCTTGGGGTTTTTCGTCCAAGCTTTTATAGAGGAGGCCCAATGTACCAACCCACGATCGAAGAAATGCGGGCGGCGCTCGAGGCGACGAAATTGCCGCCGAAGGAAAATTTCGAGCGAATGGTCGCGATCGGCCTGATCAACTCGGAAGGCCAACTTACCAAGCTGTACGGCGGCAAGGCCGAGCCGGAGCCCTGGGCCAAGCGCCCACCCGCCGTGACCTCCGCCACGGTCAATGGCCGGAGCGATCAGAAGTAGCGGGCAGTGGCAACACGTGTTGGATATCGAGAGGTGGGCAGAGGCTTGATCAGATTGCGTGAGTCGCAAGTCGCGCCGCCCTTGATGGCCTCTGCGCTCGCCTCCGCACCCCTCGAAGAAGCGGTCACCGCCCCGGGAAGCGAGTGGCGCAGCCCTTTTGTTGCACCTCTCCGCCGCGGACCTAAAATGATGGCATGGAAAAGAACCTCCGACTGTCGCCCCACTGGGGACGCTGCGTGCTCATCGTGTTGGCAGTCGTGCTCATCGCCGACCCATTGAGCGTCGGGACTCTCGCGATGCTTGGCAAGGCAACTGGCAACTCGCCAGAATTCTATCGTTTCATCGATCCATATTTTGTTCCGCTAAGAAAACTGCCGCCTCCCGCGCGTGGCCTTCTTGCCAGGTGGGCTCGCCTTTGGCGGGGCGAATCTCCCAATCAGTAGTCTTCCGCCGAACGTCAGGCTCGCCATGATCAAGCAACGGCGCTTGCAGGCGCGCGGCCAGTGAACCGCCTGGTTAGTCCCCCCAGAGTCGAGAATCGACATGCGCAAGATGCCAACATGGAAGCGGCCGAAGAACATGCATAAGGCGCTCGAAGACCGCGACGGCATTTGGGAAGACGAGCGGTGGTCGCCCATTCTACTGACCGCGATGTCGGGAACTGAACTCGATGGCCGCGAAATTCCCGTCGCGTGGCAAATTGAGTTCGAGCCGTCGGACGGCGATCTCGACGCGGTCAATGCTAAACTGGCGGAGATCGGAATCGAGCCCGACGGATATGGTTGGGGAGAGCACATTCAAAGCGCCATCAGACGGTCAAACCCTGGCTTGGCGGAGAGACTTCACACAAGCGATTGCGAAACGGCCACGTGTGTACTCTGGGTTGAATCCGAAGAAGATTGTCGTGCGCTTCTCGAAGTAACGTGGAATCTCATATTCAGCGGTGAAACCCGAGCAGCCGGTGAGCGCGCGCGGTTGCGCTCCCGCGGTGCGGATCGTCAAAAAATAGTTGACGCAAATCCCCGGCGAGACCTCGCATCAAGCCAACCGCCCGGCTTGAAAGTGCACTTTAGCCAATTCTACATTGAACCGGCGGCTTTTCCCTTTTCGCACTTGTTCCAAAAACGTCTGTCGCGAGAGGTGACGGCCCTGGTCGAGCCATCGGCCGAGTTCCAGAAGAGATACGGAGACGATTTTGATTTGGTCTTCAATGTAAGCGCCAAGCAAAGAATCCGGGACAACGAAATCAGGGGGCCGGCCGTGTTCAGGAAGGATAGAAATGTCGAGTTCACGGTGTTCTTGCCCTTCGACATCATCATGCGGAAGGCAGATGCCCCCAAAGTGGCCCTGGCGTTTCTTCTAAAAGGCGTCGCATACGCGTTCGACAAACTTGAAATCGATAAGTCCAAGTTGCTCAAAAAGCAAGAGTCAACTATCAAAGGCATCTGCGCAGACCCGACGATGCTTGCGGAGCCCTCATGGAATGAAGCGGAAAATAAGACCCGCGTAAGAAGAGTTTTTACGGCGTTCTTTCAGAGAACTCGAATATGAGGGGCACGTGCATTCCCGCGATGAATTGCTGCTTCACTGCTGCTGCCTGGTATTCAGCATTTTGGCGTCTGCACTGATGGATCATGGCCCGACGTTCTGCCAAAGATCCGCGGCAACAAAACGGCTGAGGTGCTTTGGATTGGTGGACGCAACCACTACCTCTTTGCGATCTCGCGCATGACGCTGTGTGCCTGAGCGGCCAAGATCACGTCGCATCGAGCGCGGCGTCGCTTGCGGTTGGTCTGCCGCGCTTTCGTGCGTCCGCCCAGAACTCAGGAACCAGCAATTCGACTCCTGCCGCGAGAAGCTGCGAGATCCATGCGAGAATCTCGGGACTCGGACGAGGATGTGAAGCAATACCTAACGGCCCCGCGTCGAGCAGGACGACGTCAGGCATCGAAAAGCCTCCGGGCGCCAATGTTCGCTCGCTCGCTATTGAGCGCCTTCTTTAGTCGTGGCCAGGTTTCTTCGTCGTAGCCCGACTTATCGACAAGCCAGCCACGGAATAGCTCAACGACCACCTTGATTTTCGGCGAATCGGATTCCAGACGGTCGAGCTCGGCGAGTGTCTCGTCGATGGCTTGCGCGCGGCTCTTCTTTCCGGTCCTTTTGACCACTGCTTTACCCCGCTTGCGGCGGCTCGGCTCTCGACGGACCATGCGTTTACTCCTTCCACGATAGCAAGCTTAAATCGGCGTTTGTCAACCGACAAGTTCGGCAGTTACCCTTTCTGCGTGAGCGTGACCACACCGTCCCAGCCGGCGGGCGGCGTGCGGTTGTACTGCGCGATGTAGATCATCAAAAAATCTTTGACGCGGTCCTTGGCCGGCACCTTGTGCAAGAGCTCGACCGCTTCGGTCCAATCGCCGGCCACAAAAGCCGCCAACGCCGATTCGTAATAGGCGATGTGCTCGTCGGTCAAGTCGGGATAGTCGCTCACGGGCGGCAGCAGCTCGCTCACTTCGACCGGCGTGTCGAAGCCGTAGGGCTTGACCACCACGATCCGCCGCGAACGGGCCACCTCGCGCGGCACCTGCTCGCGCACCGCCCGGGCCGTGACGTCGTCGAGCAAAATGGGCGTGTGCAGAATGCGCGTCATCCCCTCCAGCCGGCTGGCGCGGTTGACCACGGGACCAAACACCGTCACCTTCGATTGGTCCGAGGTGCCGATACGGCCCGCCACGGCCCGGCCCGTCGCCAGCCCGATGCCCATCCGAAAATCTGCCAGCGGATGCTTGGGCTGCCGCGCGGCCGACTCGAACGCCACGCGAATGGCCAACGCCGCGGCGCAGATCCGCTCGACCGCGTCGGGCAGCTCGATGGGCCAGCCCCAAAAACCCATCGCCGCGTCGCCCTGAAAATCGCCGAACACGCCTCCCTGGGCCAGAATATGATGCGTCATCACGCCCAACGCCTGGCTGACACGGTCGAGCAGGGCCATCAGGTCGCCGGCGTGCCGCTCGGTCTCGCGCGAGAAACCCCGCAGATCGCAAAACAACACCGAGACATCAGTCTCGCGCGGCGTGAGTGCCAGCTCGGCGTCTTCTTGCGTGATGGCTTCCAGAATCTGCGGCGAAAAAAAACTGAGCAGCGCCGCCTGCTTGCGTTCGAGCGTTTGCGTCTGCCGCAACGAGGCCAGCGTGGCGGCCACGAGCTCGGTGAACTTAAGGTCTTCGCGCACGTCGTCGGGGTCTTCGCCGCCGGGCAGCCGGGCGGCGAACTGCCCGGCCACGTAGACTCCCCAGCCGCGGCAGGCCGCGCCGGGCACGGGCGTGCAAAAGGCCCAGTCGATATTGGCGGTGACGGTGAAGCGGGCCTCTTCGGCTTCGTGTTCGGGCTGCCAGACGTGCAACACGCTTTCGCCGCGGCGGACCGCTTCGAGAATCAACCGCTGGCTGGGCCGGAACGGCTCGCCCGCCTCCAGCCGGCGGTCCCACTGCAACACCCGCACCTTGGCCGCCGCCCCCGACGGCTCTTCGACCGCCACCAAGGCCACCGCACTGGCCCGCGGCACGCCCGCCAGCAGCATGTTGACCAGCCGCACGAACAGCTCGGTCTCGTTCACCGCCCCGGCGATCAGTTCGGGCAAGCGGCTCAGGACTTCGATGCGTTGATCGGCGTTGCGAAACCGCACGCGATGCAGCGACTCGACGCTGAACGTCTGCTCTTCGACCGGCGGGCGAGCGTCGGGCGACCAGTTGACCGTGGTGCTGGTGACCGTAAACGTAGTTTGGCCGATGACAAAGTGTTCGCCCGCGGTCAGCGTGAATTGTTCACGGGGCTGCCCGGCGACAAAGATGGGGTTTTTGGCGTCGGCGAGTTTTTCGACGGTCAGCTTGCCGTCGGCCCAGCGTAGGGCGGCATGCCGCCGCGAGACGTGTTTGTCCCAGGGCGTGGCATAGGCGCCGGCATCGCGGCCGAGCACAAAGCGTTCTCCGGCGCGCAGCGACCGCCGCCATCGCTGGTGCGGCTCGGCGCCTTGGGCAATCAGTTCAGCCACGCTCAGATGGCCCCGCTCGGTAACGGACGAAAAATAACTTCGGCCGCTTGTTGGCCCTCACCTGGCCTCTCCCAGGGGGAGAGGGAGCGATTGGACGAAGTTATTTTTCGTCCGTTCCGCAGTTTAGAAAAAAACAGCCCGCGCAGGCGGGGCAGGTACCTGGCGGGCCGGTTGTCACCCAGAGGCGACCGCCCGATTGTACCAGTTTGGCCAACCGTTGCAAGAAAATTCGCCCGCCGCGCGTGAAACCGGCATCGCCCGCCCAGCATTGCTTACCGCGGGCGTCTTGCTGAAAATGGTTTTCTTGGTAGCTTAGAAGATTCGCCGTCG
>DATFDL010000655.1:0-7179 GCA_035252155.1 Pirellulales bacterium
AGTTCCCGCCAGGCATCGGGGCGTTCCGGCTCTTCTTGCGAGAATGCTTTTAAATCATCGAGGATCTTCTGGAATTCTCTCATTGCACGCCAAGCCGCGCGCCGATTCTCGCGCGCGGCGAAATAATCGTTCAGGCGGATCGCCTCGGTAAAGTCATCCACCGCCTTTTGGTATTGCATCTCGGCGAGCCACACTTCGCCACGACCGTTGTACGCTTGGGCCAAATACCACGTTCCGGTATTATTCAACCGGATGGCCTCCGAATAGTCGGCAACGGCCTTATCGTGTTCGTGCTTGGTCCGCCAGGCGTCCGCGCGCATCCTGTAGAAATCGGTCCGCGGCTCCAGCCGAATGGCCTCCGAATAGTCCGCGATTGCATGATCGAAATGCCGCTTTTCTTCCCAATAGATTGCTCGCCGTGAATAAGCAAGCGCATTTTTTGGATCGATCCGGATAGCTTCGGTAGCGTCTTCGATGGCTTTGTCAAAGCACGCATCGCCCTCAGCAGATCGTGGCTCTACCCAACTGCGCGGAATGCGTCGGGCTTTGAAAGACCAAGCGAAGGCTCGATGCAGGTATGCCTGGGCGTAGTCAGGGGCGAGCTCGATAGCGCGGGTCTGATCGGCAATTGCTTCGTCAAGTTTCGATAGCCGAGCCCGAGCGAGGCCGCGCGCGTGGTACACGCGCGGGTTCTCAGGATCCAGCTCAATTGCCCGATTGCAGTCGTCAACCGCCTTCTCCCACTCGTCCGGTGCGCTCACTGAGGATGCGCGCCGGATGCGCGCTTCCGCCCGCCGCCAATAAAATGTTGGATTGCTCGGTTCTCGTAGGATCGCGTCGGATAAATCGGCGATCGCTTTTAGATACTCACGCTTTGATTCCCAGACCGGCGCGCGCTCCGCAAAAGCGTCGCCGCGCCTCGGATCAAGACGGATCGCCTCGGTAAAATCGGCGATCGCGCTCTGATACGCTTCGTCCGGCGCGTCGGAGGCAATGCCCGTCTCGTGCCAGGCCCGGCCACGGAGCATGTAGCCGGCGGCGGCGTTCGCCTCAAGGTGGATGGCCTCGGTGCAGTCGGCGATTGCCTTTTGCCAGTCTAGCTTTACCATCTGTGCCGCGGCCCGCAGCCGAAATGCGCGGGCGTCTTTCGGCTCCGACGAGCTGCAGCGCAGAGCCCAGCGATGTTCTTCGCCCCACCAATTTCGCAATTGGTCTTTATCCCAATTGCCGCGCGCAAACCGCGACTCCGCCTCGTCAAAGCTGACGCCTTTGTCGAGGAGCCATTCGTGTACTCG
The DNA here is from genome assembly GCA_035252155.1 of Pirellulales bacterium. Classification (GTDB taxonomy): domain Bacteria; phylum Planctomycetota; class Planctomycetia; order Pirellulales; family JAICIG01; genus JAICLL01. Next base: position 1,296 of record DATFDL010000655.1, read on the forward strand.
CTCTCGCGATTGTGCGGCGAGCCACACGGCTGCCTTTTGCTTCAAGTCCGTGTCATGGTTGTTGGCGTCCGGCGATGTTGCAATGAACTCGTAAAGCAAATCGCGCCCCTTGGCGTCCTTGTGCCGGTAGTCGGCGCCGGCCTTGAGCAGAAGCTCGACCAGATCGAATTCGTTACACTCGGCGGCGAGGATCAGTGGTGACCGACCCGCGTTGTCGACGCAGTTGGGGTCGGCGCCCAGTTCTAAGAGACGGCGGAACGCCCGCTCTTTTTGTTCGACGATGGACCAGGCAAGTGGGGTGACCTGATTCTCGCCCGCGAAATTGACGTCGGCGCCGTCCGCAATGCACTGATCGATCCGCGCCGGATCGTCCACTTCGATGGCACCGGCCAGAGCGATCATCTTCGCGTCGGACCATGGCAGCGGAAAGGCTTCGTGCTTCGCTTCTTGCCCCACGGCAATCGAAGCGATGCAAAGCGCAAGCAGCACCGCCGCTTTCAGCGCGGGCTTTCGAGGAATGCGACGATAAATCATTGGAATGACCACGAAGCGATCATCAGCGTTTGCGGCGGCGGGCGCCGTTGGTGGCGGGCCGCACTTCAATGCCGGTCACCAGCAACAAGTCGATATGATCAGAGACGCCGTCCGGTTGAAAGACGTGAATCATTCGCCCTTTGGGCGCCGACGCCATGTATTCGCGGCCATGCACCGGAATCTCCCGCCCGTCTGCCAAGTGGAGGATAAACGGTTGAAACGGCTGTGCGTCGTAGAAGCTGCGGACTTCTTCGATGGTCATGGGGTTCGCGGAAAGTGGCGCGGACTTAAAGGGATGGGCAGCTTTTAGGATTCTAACCTGCGACAAGAATTCTTGGAACGGCTTGTTCGGAGGGCGAACCAAGACTCCACTTCGCCTGGAAAAATGCCGTGTTTGAACTCAGGCCCTGAACCGCGGGCTTTCACAAGTTGTACCAAGAGCCGCGATCCGTCCGCCGGGGGATCGCCAAGGCTCTGCCCCAGCCACCGTTGCAATCCAACTTAAACGGCCGGAAGCGCCGTTTTGTCACGCGCGCCGGCCAGCCAGGTCTCGGCAATCAATACCGCCAGCGCTGCCACGATCAGCCATCGCCAGACCTTTTGGCGACCCTCCAGCTCGATATCGCGCTGCTGCCGCAGATGCTCGTTGCGCTGTGCTCGCGTGAGCGGGCTGGCAAACCGCACCCCCAACTGCTCCAACTGTTCGAGCTCCATCGGCGCCGTCGCGCTCTCGGCGGCCGGCACGTTCACGGCGAACGCCGACATTTCATTGCCGTCGCGCACCCGATAAACTCCCGGCTGATCGGTCTGCTCGAAAGTCTGCGCGTCGGCGGCGAGCGCCACCGGCCGGCCGTCGGGCGGTTCGACGACCAACGGCTGCGAGTTTCGCCTCGAGCCGAGGGGCGCCGCCTGGTGGACGACCACGCTCGTGTTCTCAAGCGGCGGGCCGCAGGCCAGGTCGACCAGCGCCTGCATCAGCGGCACAAACTTGCTCGATAGCGCCAATTGGCTGTCCTCGGGCCGCCAACCAGCCGCCAAGAGCAGCGCCCGCCCGTTGCCCATCGCACGCTCCAGGAGCGCCGGATTGCCGTTGTCGAACCGCGCGATCGGTCGCGTGGTTGCGTCGGCCTGTAATCTCAGAGCTTCATGCCGCCAGAAATGGATCTTGGTAAAGTCGCCGTAACGCGGATCGGCGAACAACGCAAACAGCGGATGTGCGAAGTCGATTTCGCCCAGCAATTGATACTGCGTCCGGTCATCGTCAGCCTGCCTGCCTTTTGACTCGCCGGCGCCTGTTTCACCGCCGCCTGATTCGGGGGAGCCAAGCTCGGCGTCGTCCCAAAGCGCCAGCAGCGATTCGGCTGTTTCGCGGTCGAGCAGAACGGCCAGCAGTGTTCCGCCCGATTCGACGTAACGGACGAGTTGCTCGCGCCGCGCCGCCGAAACCGGCCGAGACAGCACGATCAAGTCCGGCGCACCTTCGGCGACGGGCAGCGGCGAGTCCTCGTCGCCTGGCGAGGTCACTTGCACCTTTCGCAACGGATCGTCCGCCAGCGCCAGCTCCAGGTAGTAGCGCAGCCCTTGGGGATCATCGGCGGCATCGCGGCCCAGGTACAGCAGGCGAATCTGCTGCGGCCGCGGCGGCGTCACGTAATAGGTATTGTCGAATTCCGCTTCGTCGCCCGAGAGCACGATGCGGTCGGCCACGGGCTCTGCGTCGGGCCGCGGCAATCGAACCACGCGGCTTTGACCGGGCGGAACGTAAACCGCCGACGCCTCTCCGACCGCGGACTGGCCGTCGCCGGCCGACCAGCGCAGCGTGAATTGATCTGCGGTGGAATCCGCCGAGTTGGTCACACGCACGCGAGGCGCGTCGGAAACCGCGCCTTCCTCGGCGGCGAGCAGCCGCGGCCAGGCGTTGCCCGGCGTGCGCGGCGAAAGTGCATGAACCACCACGGGCACGTTCTTCGGCCATTCATACGCCTGCAAAGCTTCGGTCCGCGAGCCTTGCTGCAGGTCGCTGACGAGCACCAATTGCGACTCGGCCGCCGATTGTCTGGCATCATCGGTTCGGTCGAGCTCGCCGGCCACGGCCACCAGCGCCGAGCCAAGATCGGTGGAATTCCAGGTGGGCGAAAGGCCGCGAAGCTGCGAACGCACCAACTCGGGCTTGCTTGCCAAAGGGCCATCGGCCTGAGCGCTGAAATCGACGAGCGTTTCCACTCGATCGCCGAAGGTAAACAGCGCCACGTCGTCGTTGGGGCCAAGATCGTCTAACACCTTTTCAACACGATCGATGGCTTGCTCCCACAGGTCGCCGCGCCTCATGCTGGCGCTGGTGTCGAGCAGCAGCGCCACGCGGCGAACGGCGGCGTCGCCTAGCGGCAGCAGCGCCGACTCTCGCAAGAACGGCCGTGCGAACGCTAGGGCCAGCAAGGCCAGCGCGGCCAGCCGCAGCAAGAGCAGCAGCCAATGGTCGATGCGGCTGCGGCGCGTCAGCCGCGGGGGCGAGGGCGCGAGAAACATCAGCGAGCTGAACGCCTGCCGGCCGCGGGGAGTGCGGCGAATCAGGTGCAACAGCAGCGGAAGCGTCAGGGCCGCCAGCCCCGCCAGATAGAGCGGCGTCAGCCATCCCATGTTCGGGTTCTCTCCATCACTCGCATGGTTGCTGATCGCACGCCGCGCGTCTGGTCAGCGGTGTCGGACCAACTCGTGATCGACCGAAGCGTTTTAAAAAGGCATCGCACGGCAAATGAATGTTGTCTCGGAGCGCTTCGGGAGAAAAAGGCCCCGGCGGCAAAGACCGCCGGGGCGACGGGTCATTCACCCGCCGTGACCTGGCTATCCCTTGCCGGGTTGCTCGCCAGCAGAGCCCGACTCCGTTTCACCAGGCAGCGACAAGTATACCGTAGCGCGCGATGGAATGGCAAAACACCTAATGCTCGGTCATCCATCGCTCGAACGATTTCGAAGGATAAGGATGTGTGTGAAGGGTGCCGCGGCATTCGTCGCAGCGCGGCTGACGTCGCCCTACGCATAGGCGGTTCGCTGCGGCGGACGCCGTGCGGATCTGATCTCCGGACCGACCTCGCACGGCCCGACTTCACACGGCGTCCGCCGCGGCGAATTGCGTCGCATGTCGGCTCCAAGGCAACCGCGCCGCGGAGGATGCCCTGGCACCCAACGTTGCCTCCCGGCCATATGTCTCGTCATCAACTCACGCTTGAATGAGCACTCGTCAGTTATTCATTTGCCGTGCAATGCCTTCTGAAAACGCAAGCCTGCGCACCTTTACGTGTCGAACCAGCTCTTCGGTAAAACTCCCTCGATTCTTGCCTCCCGCCCGCGCCGGTGGTACTCTCGACGACGAGACGACCTCACGCCCATTCTTCATCGACACGATTCTCGCTTACTGCCATGCCTTCCTACCGCATCGGTGTCATCGGCCGCACGGGCCGCGGCGACTATGGTCACGCCATGGACGAGGCGTTCTGGCATGTGCCGAACTGCCAGATCGTGGCCGTGGCCGACGACGACAAAACCGGCCTGGCCGCCACCGCCAAAAAGCTGAACGTCGAGCGGACCTTCGCTGACTATCGGCAGATGCTCGACCAGGCCAAGCCCGACATCGTGGCGATCGGGCAGCGTTGGCTCGATCGGCATTGCGAGATGGCTCTGGCCGCCGCCGAGCGCGGCATCCATATCTATATGGAGAAGCCGTTTTGCCGCACGCTGGCCGAGGCCGACCAGATTGTCGATGCCTGCGAGCGGACGCACGTCAAGCTGGCCCTGGCCCATCCCACGCGGTACAGCCCCAAGCTGCAAACCGTCAAGCGGCTCATCGCCGAAGGGGCCATCGGTCGCGTGCTCGAATATCGCGGCCGCGGCAAGGAAGACCGCCGCGGCGGCGGCGAAGACCTGTGGGTGCTCGGCACGCACGTGATGGACGCCATTCGGGCAATCGCCGGCCATCCGGCCTGGTGCTTCGGCCGCGTGACGCAGAACGGCCGGCCGGTGACCAAGGCCGACGTGGCCGATGGGGCCGAGGGCATCGGTCCCCTGGCCGGCGACGCCGTCAGCGCGATGTATGGCATGAGTGACGGATCGACGGCCTATTTTCAATCGGTCAGAAACGCCGCCGGCAAGCCGTCGCGGTATGGGTTGATGATTTACGGATCGTCGGGCATTCTCGAAGTCCTGGAAGGCACGATGCCCTCGGTCAAATATCTGGGCGATCCCAGTTGGTCGCCTGGCCGCAGCAAGGCGGCCTGGCAAGACGTGTCGTCGGCCGGCATCGGTCAGCCCGAAACGCTCGAAGACGACGCCTTGAAAAACCGTCATCGGCCGGCGGTGCTCGACCTGTTGCAGGCCATCGAGACAAACCGCCAGCCGCTGTCGAGCGTTTACGAAGCTCGCGGCGCAACCGAAATGATCGTGGCGGTCTTTGAATCGCATCGGCAAAACGCGCCGGTCGCCCTGCCGCTTGAGAACCGGCAAAACCCGCTGACAGTCTTGGCATGATGCCCAACCGCGCTGACCGACGGTCGTCGTCCCGGCTTGTGGTCGGCTTGTGGGCAACTGACCTTCCGCGGCCAGAATGCGCGGCACAATCATTCGACACAAGGATTTGCGGCGCAAGACTCGGTGCACAACGACATTATGGCGGCCAAGTAGCCGATAACGTATATTGGATGATCTTCGTTCACGGCTGCGAACTCTATGCTCACGCGCGTTTCCATTGAGAATTATCGGGGGTTTAAGACCTTCCGCATGGACGGCTTGGCGCGTGTGAACTTGCTTGTCGGCAAGAACAACAGCGGGAAAACGGCAATCCTCGAGGGGATCCAGTTCTTGACCTCGAAAGGCGACCCAGCCGTCCTGGCCGAGGCCGCTGAACGGCGCGGTGAAGTTGTCGTGACGCAGCCTGAGCAGTCAGTTTCAGTCGATATTGCGCATTTCTTTCATGGGCATGCAATCGGCCCCGATGCATCGTTTTCTTTTACAGGCGACAATGGCTATGCCCCGGTCGCCGTCAAGGCGTTGGTTCCTAAGGAAGGGCGAGTGGAGCGGGAGGACGCGGAAGCGCGACGGGCGCCTGCGGGGCTGGCCATCAAAATTACATCTCAGTCCCGGCCTGAACGTAAGGAACCGCTATTTCCACTCTCGCGCGAGGGTGGAGTGGAACTTGAATTACCGTCTCGCTTTCGAGAATTTCCGTCAGGGCGTCGGTCGCGCGCCTCTCAAACGCGCTTCATCGGTCCCGATTCGCTGAGTTCGAGAGATATGGCCGTAATGTGGGATGAACTTACGCTTAGTGGTCAAGAGTCGGATGTCGCGAGCGCACTACGTG
>DATFDL010000656.1:0-2152 GCA_035252155.1 Pirellulales bacterium
CCACCATATTTGGAAATCAGCCCGGCTACTGGTCGCACAAGATTGCGACTACATCCGCCTCGCCCTGTCACTCTGTCTCGCCCTCGCCGCCGGCTGTGCCACTCACGAGCGACGCTTGCTCGCGGTGCGCGACAGCTTTTACGCAGGCGATCTGCCCGGCGCCTCCGCCGCCCTCGAAGCCGGCCTGAAACGCGACCGCCGCGATCGCGAAGTGCTGTTGCTTGAGCAGTCGATGGTTGAGCTTGCCGCCGGCAATCCTAAAGCCTGCGAACAGACGCTCCGCTCGGTCCGCGATCGCTTTGACTACCTCGAGCAGGCTAGCTTGGGCGAATCGGCGCTGGCCATGCTCACCGACGACACGCGCAAATCGTACTCGGGCGAAGACTACGAGAAGGTGCTCATCCGCGCGATGCTCTCGCTGGCCAATCTGTTGGGCGATGGTCAAGACGCCGCGGCCTATGCCCTGCAAGTGGCCGACAAACAACAGCAAATCATCCAGGCCGCCGGCCCGCCCGGCCCAGACGGGCAAAATCCCAAGCTGGCCTACAAGCAAGTCGCTTTGGGCCCTTACCTGCACGGCTTGATCCGCGAAGCAACGCATGCCAACTACGACGACGTCGCTCGGGCCAGTGCGATGGTCGTAAGCTGGCAGCCGGGCTTCGCCTATGGCCGCGGCGATCTGGAGCGTGCGCGGCACGGCCGCCATTCTTCGCCCGGCCACGGCGTGCTGTATGTCTTCGCACTGGTGGGCCGCGGTCCTTACAAAGAACAAGTCTTCGCGATGCCCACCACCGTCTCGCTCTTGATCGCCGATCGCATCCTCAGCGCCACCAATCAATACAGCCTGCCGCCCACCATCGCCCCGGTGAAAGTGCCGCGAATCGTCATTCCGCCCAACCCTATCACGCGAATCGGCGTCTCAGTCGACCAGCGGCCGGCCGGCGCCACCGACACGATCACCGACGTCGGTCGCATGGCCCTCGAACAGCATCAGGCGATCTATCCCACGATCGTCGCACGGGCCGTGGCCCGGCGCGTGGTGAAAAAAGGCGTCGTCTTCGGGGCCAAGGAAGCCATGGGCGCCAACCAGCGCACGCTCACCAGCGTGGCGCTCGACGTGGCGGGCGTCGCCTGGGAAGCGACCGAAGCAGCCGACACGCGCTGCTGGGGCCTGCTGCCCGACAAAATTCAGGTGTTGCGGCTGGAGTTGCCTTCGGGCAGCCACCAGATCGGCCTTGCTCCGCTTTCGCCCTACGGAGCGGCTGGGCCATCATCCACAGTGACCGTCACGATCGTCGACGGCCGCAACACCTACCTGCTGGCCAACTTTCCCAGCGCCGCCCTGGTGGGTAGAATCGTTACGAATCAGCGCTAGCCATCGTCGCCAAGTACGCCGCCATCGTCATCCTTGCTTCGCTTGATGCTTTTGCCGTCGGCTTGCTTGCGGAAAACAACGCCGTCCCTCATCGCTTGCCCGCGGCAACTCGCGTTCATCCAACGACTTGCCGCGACGGGCCAACGCATCGAATCTTGCTTATGCAAGCGCCGGACAGGATTCGAGATTCAGGAGTCGGGATTCGGGATTCAGGGTTAGGGCTCCGCAGCCTGGCGCCGGCCGCGATGCTTCCCCGATTTTGATTTTTGACTTTTTCATTTTGCATTTTTACTTTCCCCCTGCCCTCGGCCTTTGGCCACTGACCGCCCAAACTGGGACATGTCCCAGTTTCGTGCGCCCTATCGCCCCCTCGCCCTATCGGTCTTCCTCTCCGCATCATCCCAAAAAACTGGCTTGGTGGGTTTTCAGGCCGAAAAATGCACAATGCCAACCTTGGCATCATGCATAGCGCCATTTCTTGCAATGCCGCCCTGATGTGGTACGCTGCTTTCCTACGTCGCGGCGGCCAAAGTTGGGTACGCGGGCATGCATCAATCGGACGCGGTGTGAGGGCAAGCGGTGGCCAAGAAGAAATCCACCAAGAAGACGACCCCGGCCAATCGGGCCGAGGTCGAAGAATACCGCCATCGCGAGGCGACGCGCAAGAACAATCCGCCCGCCAAAATCGCCGCCGAGGGGCGCGTGCCGCCGCTGCCCAAAGCGCAATACAGTTACAGCCCGCGCCGCCCGCCCGAACTGCGGTTCGACGCCGCCGGC
>DATFDL010000657.1:0-13684 GCA_035252155.1 Pirellulales bacterium
CCAATACGACGTCGTCTTCTCGTGCGACACGCTGGAACACGTCGAGCAGCCCGGCCCGTTTTTAGAAAATGTGCATGCCGCGATCAAGCCGGGCGGGCGACTCTTGTTGACCTATCCCAACGAACATCCGCGGCGGGCTCACGGAATCACGTTCTTCGAGCGGCGCAGCGAATTGCTGGAGTTGCTTGTGGCCGCCGGCTTCGCGGAGGATCAGGTGCAGATCGACGAGCTGCAGATGACCAGACGCTCGAACGGCTTGCTATCGCTCGGCTGGGAGCTGCCACGCAAACTGTCGAAAAAAGCAGTCGAGCTTGTCATCGGGCCAACCTCGGCCAGCGAGGCGCCGCAGACCTTCGACGAAACCCATTTCTTCGCGCTGGCCGACCGCTTTGAGCGTTGGGCGCCGCTGATTAACGCCTATTGTTGGGCGGTGCTCAAGGCGATGGACATGGCCGGCCCGGTCTATCGCTCGTCGCCCGCCAGCGAGACGATTTGGGACCAGAGAATTCTCATCCAGGCGACTCGCTGTGAGACAGCCACCGTTGGCTGTTCGTCGCCGACGGAACCGGCGGCCGCGGTCGGCCGGTTCGATACGGCGGAGCCAGTACGGGCGTAAACGGGGCCTTCGGAACGGTTTGAAGAGAACGAGGTAAAGGCGCGTTATGTTGATTCTGTTTTGGTTATTTGCGGGCATCGTGGTTTACGCCTACGCCGGCTATCCGGTGTTCGTCTGGCTAGCGGCGCGCGTCTTCGGCCGTCGTGAGGCGCCGCCGATCGTGGCCGACAACAAACTGCCGCGGCTGACGCTCTTGATCGCCGCTCACGATGAAGGCGCGGTTATCGAAGAACGGCTTCGCAACGGCTTGGAACTCGATTATCCGGCCGACAAGCTGGAAATCGTCGTGGCTTCGGACGGAAGCAGCGACGACACGGCCGACGTGGTGCGCCGCTTCGCCGATCGCGGCGTGCGACTGTTGGACTATCCGTTCAACCGCGGCAAATCGGCTACGCTCAATGCGGCCTGGGATGAAGTGTCGGGCGATGTCGTCATGCTTTCCGACGCCAACACTTGGTTCGACCCGCGCGCCGCCCGATTGCTGGCTCGCTGGTTTGCCTTGCCCGAAGTGGGCGCTGTGTGCGGCCGGTTAGAGCTGATTGACGCGGCGACGGGTCGAAATGTCGATGGTCTGTACTGGCGCTACGAGACCTTCATCAAGCGATGCGAAGGGCGGCTGGGGTCATTGCTAGGGGCCAATGGCGCGATTTATGCCGTCCGCCGCGATCGTTTCGTGCCGGTCCCGCCGCAAACGATCATCGACGACCTGGTTATTCCGCTCTTGGCACGCATGACCCACGGATGCCGTCTGGTCTACGAGCCCCAGGCCCACGCTCGTGAGGAAACACCTTTTCGCCTGAGCGACGAGTTCGGCCGCCGTGCGCGAATTGGAGCGGGCGGATTTCAGTGTCTCGCTTTGCTGTGGCCGCTGTTGAATCCAAGGCAGGGCTGGCTGGCGTTCAGCTTTTTCTCGCACAAGCTGCTACGTTGGGTGACGCCTTTCTGCCTGCTCGGCATGCTGGCGGCCGGCGTGGGGGCGGCAGGCCACTCCTCCGGTCGGGTGTTGTTGGCGGCCCAGGCGGTGTTCTATGTCCTCGCAGTGATTGGGGCATTGGTGCCCGGCAGACGGCCCGCCGTGCGGTTGCTGCGGCTGACCACGTTGTTTACTTACATGAACCTGGCTTTGCTGGTGGGTTTCTGGCGGTGGGTGAGGGGCCGGCAGCGGGGGGCGTGGGTGCGGACTGCCCGAGTGCCCACCCGGTTAACGCAACCGGCCGGCGGATTCCCAGAGCGGGTGGGCAATGCCTATCCCGCTGCCGCAAGCATTTCGCACACCCCATTCCCGCCCCAGGCGCTTGACACGCCTGTCGGGGCCGCTTAGAGTAGCTCCCAATGCCCATGATTGCCAACCAAGCCGCCGATTGCCTTTATTCTCGCTGGCCGCTGCGACTGCTGGCGCTGCTGGTGGCGTGCGCCGTGCTGGGACTAGCCGGCAGCGAGGCGCGAGCGGGCATGATGTTGCCAGAGGAACTGGCTGCCCCGTCGTCAGGCCCGGGCTGCATCGGCTCGGATGCCGACAGCATTGCCTCTGGTGCCGACAGTGATGCTTCGCCCAAGCGAGAAAGCGTACCGCAGAACGCAACTCCCACACTGGCCGATCAACCGGCCAGCCCGCCATCGGGAGCTTCAGGCGCCGGCAGTTCGCTTACGTCCGGCGGTCCAACGCTAGCTGTGGTCTTGTCGGCCAGTGTTTCGTCCGGCTCGTTGGAGCCAAATGGCGCGTGCTTGGAGCGGGCCAATGCAGCCCTGCCGATGCCGCCTACCTTCGATTTCCTGCGCCCACCTTGTCGCCTTGCCTGACGCGATCGCGTCGTTCTTTTTCGGCAAGTTTCAGACAAGTTGTTAGGGTAATCATCGAAGGAGTATTTCCATGCGTTTCGTGACCTCGAATCTACTAAGGCCGCGCGCCCTCGCGCTGCCGCTCGTCGCGGCCTGGGCGGCGCTGTGCGGACCGGCGAACGCTCAGTTTCAGCCGGGCTTTACCGGCTGGACCGAGTTCGCCGACGCGGGTTCGTCGGCGGGCGGCGTCGTCGATTTCGCCGTCTATCAGAACACCGGCGCCGACGGCGGCAACTGGGTGAGCCAGCTCGGACTGGGCAGCAGTATTGCCTCGGCCGGCGTGCTCGACTCCAGCGGTGGCAGCACGGTCGACAGCACCGCGTCGTACGTCTTCTTCTACGAAGTCGTCAACACCGCGCCAGCGGCGGGCAACGGCTCGATCGCCAACTTCAACGTCAATAGCTACACCACGCCTTACACATCCGGTGGCTGGCTGAACAACTACGTCTTCAATGACATGGCGGTGACCAACACGCATCCCTACATCGGCACGCAGCCGACCGGCACGCCGCCCGACAACCAGCAGTATTACTATCCCTCGGCGATGGGGCAAAGCTTGGATTCAGCGACGCCCTTTACTAATTCGGGCGTAAGCACTACCGCTCCTACTGGGGTTGCTTCGCTCGGCGGCGCCGACAATGGAGGCCAGGCGACGTTCCAATGGACGACGTTTTTTGGCAATCATTTGTTGACTGCCAATCATTATTCACCCGTCTTGTTCCTGACCTCAAACACGACGCCTAGCTATGCGCCTGGTTCGTTGTCGAGCACCTCGGGCATGAACCCCTCGGACGGCAACATCCCCACCCAGGCTCCGGAGCCCGCCACTTTGTTAATGTGGGGAGCGGGCGCCTTGGGCGTGGCCGTGATGATCCGCCGCCGGCGCAAGCTGGCTGCGGGAGTGATTGCCTAGGTCGCCCGAAGGCCGGTCAGATCGGTTCGAGCAGATAGTCGTCGATCTCCATCGACACACCTTGCTGAATGAGGCGCACGGCCACGAGCACGCGGCACTTGCCGCGGCGGTCGAGCACCGTGCCCTCAACTCCTGCCAAGGCTCCGCCGCGCACCCGCACGCGGTCGCCGGCCCGCAACCGACTCTCGACGGTCAATGGGGCGTTCTGCTCAATCAGTCGCCAGATTTGCAGCAGATCGCGCGTTAGCTCCTGGGCGTTATTGACCGGCAGGATGTTGGCCACGCGGTTGGTGGCCAGGCTCTGGTGGCGTTCCGGTTCATCACCAAACAAGAAGACGTAACCGGTAAAGAGTGGAATATACGAGGTGCGGCGGCGGCCGCCGATGACCGATGTTTTGGGAACCTGCGGCAAGAAAAACGGGATCTCGCGGTCGAACAATTCGCGCGCGAAGCACTTTTCCTGGCGGGCCTTGGTATGCACGACCCACCAATTTCGATCGGCCTGGGCGAGCGGCTCCGTGCCGGTCAGCAGATCATGGGGAAAGCACTGAGGTTCTGGGGCGCGAATCGGCATGTGCTAACGTCGTGGCAAAGGGCGCTTATCCGCGCCTGCCCCTGAAAAAAAGCTTCCACCGGGGGGAAGCGACCCGTCTCCATCGTAACCAGAGATAGCGCCGCGGGGAAGCAAAAACGCAGCTAAGGTAAGAGAACATGATTCCACGGCGACAATCGTTACTACCCGATTTTCCCGACCGGGGCTTGCGGCAACTCTCCGTGGCTCGTATATTCAGCGCCGCGTTGTCACGGGGCGCTGCCATGAAGGCGGGCACGGAGGCCGACTCAATGAATGAGCGTCCCACGACGTTTGGCGAGTTGTTGCGGCGATTTGTTCCCAGTACGATCGGAACAACGCAAACCGCAGCGCGAAATCAAAGTCAGCTTTCGTGGGCCGCATCGGCGGTTCCGTTGACCGGCGGAGACCCGTTGCCGCACGGCTCGCTCTCGGTCGTCTTGCATAGCGTCACCAACCGGGGATTGCGGCTGACGCATGCCCAACCGTTGCGGACAAAACAGGTCGCCGTCCGTATTTTGATGGTCACGGGCGAGGCGTTGCAAGTGCTGCTCTCCCTCGGTCGCTCCCGTAAAAAGGGCAGACTCTACGAAACGCAGGCCGAATTCATCGACAACGAAACAGAAGCGTCTTCTTCCCTTCTTGGCATAGGAGCTAGCAGTGAATCCGGCCGCCAGCACGTTGCGTCGGTTGGAAACGGCGATTGAAAAGAAGACCGCCCGCGTCGGCGTAATCGGCCTGGGCTATGTCGGCCTGCCGCTCATTCAAGCCTTCACGCAAGCGGGGTTTTCCTGCCTGGGTTTCGACGTCGATCCGCGCAAGGTCGAATCGCTTCGGGCCGGTCGCAGCTATATCAAGCACATCGACTCGGCCACGATCGCTCAGTGGCTGGCCGGCGGCTCGTTCGAGCCCACCGCCGACATGCGGCGGCTGGCCGAGGCCGACGCGCTGCTGATCTGCGTCCCGACGCCCCTGACCGAAAGCCGAGACCCCGACCTCACGTATGTTGAAGGCACGGCCTCGGCCATCGCCGCAGTCTTGCGGTCCGGCCAGTTGGTGGTGCTCGAAAGCACCACTTATCCCACCACCACCCGCGACGTGGTGCTGCCGATTCTGCAAAAAAGCGGCCTGGCGCTGGGCAGCGACTTTTGGCTGGCCTACAGCCCGGAACGCGAAGATCCGGGCAATGCCGATTACTCGGCTGCTCGAATTCCCAAGGTGGTGGGCGGCGCCGACCCGGAAAGTCTGCGGCTGGCGACGGCGCTCTACGGACACGCCGTGGTCAAGGTGGTGCCCGTCTCGAGCATGGAGGTGGCCGAGGCCTGCAAAATCTTGGAAAATACGTATCGAGCGGTCAACATCGCGCTGGTGAACGAATTAAAAATGCTCTACGACCGGATGGGGATCGACGTCTGGGAAGTGATCGACGCGGCCAAGACCAAGCCCTTCGGCTTTCAGGCGTTTTATCCCGGCCCCGGTCTGGGCGGGCATTGCATTCCGATCGACCCGTTTTATCTCACCTGGTTGGCCCGCCGACACGGCCTCACCACGCGCTTCATCGAACTGTCTGGCGAAGTCAACACGCGCATGCCCGAATATGTGGTCGGGCGGATTGCCGAGTTTCTCAACGAGCAGAGCAAGCCGCTGCGCGGCAGCCGGATTTGCCTGCTGGGCATGGCCTACAAAAAAGACGTCGACGACCCGCGCGAAAGTCCCTCGTTCGAGCTGCTCGACCTGCTTAGGGCACGGGGGGCGATCGTCACCTACAACGATCCCCACATTCCGCGCCTGCCGCAGATGCGGCATCACGATGTGCCGGAGATGGCCAGCCAAGAGCTGACCTCCCAGTTTCTCGGCAGCCAAGATTGCGTGCTGATTGCCACCGATCATTCGGCCTACGATTTCGAGCAGATCGTGCGGCACTCGCGGCTGGTGGTCGATACCCGAAACGCCACCCGCCATGTCCGCGAAGGGCGAGAGCGGGTTCGTAAGGCGTAAGCGCACGCAAATTGGCCACAGAATTCGCTTGACAATCGGTTTTTACCGGTTACCGTATAAGGCGCGGACGGGAAACCGGTGCCCCCCTTGTATCCAAATGTCTACCGCCCAGGTCCGATTGCTGAGACCGATGATTGCCTCCCTTGGGCGGTGGATGGTGTTTCCTGGTGTCGTCTTGGCTGTTTTAGCGGCAGCAGGCGAGGCTCAGGCGGGCCTAATTGTTTCGGTTCAAGTCGATGGCGCGGGCATGTCGGCGGCCGAACGCCAGGGCGACGGCTCGCGTGCCGAGCGTGCCGGTTCGGCGGGCGATCATCTGCTCGATCTTTCGGGAGGCGCCTTGCCGACAAGCTCTGGGTCTTCGTCAAGCACGATATCGACCACGGCCGGGTCGTCGGCCGTATTGCCGCAGATGTGCGGCCTTCCCTCGCCGGCTTCCTTTGCCGGCCTCTGTGAGGAGCGAGCGTTGCGGTTGCCTGCCTCGCCGCTGTTCGACCACCTGCGTCCTCCGCGAGCGTAGGGCGGTTGCACGCCGCGCGCGATCGAAGCGCGCCGGAGGCCCATGACGGCTACGGAGCGTCTTCTTTGCGCGTCAATGGCGCGGCGCAGTTTCGACGACGTTTAGGGCATGCTTTGGCTGACGACAGCCTGAATGCCACGACAGCCTGAATGCCATTGACCGCTTCGGTCTGCCGGTTGGTTTTTATGATTGGCGACGGAAAACACACAACTTTGATTAGCACCATGAGAGCGTTTCATCAGCATCGAGCAAGCCGGGCGCGACGGTCCGTGCTGCTAGCGTTAATCGTCGCGACCATAATATGCGGCGCGCGCTCCCAGGCCCGCGCGGCCCTGGAAACCATGTCGATTACGCTCGCCTCCCAAGGGCCGTCAGGCGATGGATCCGGCAGCCCGCAGGTAACCCTCTACGACACCGACGGTTCAGTTGCGACTCAAGCTTATGTCTCGCAGGGCGGCGCCGTGGATTGGTCGAATCTCACGTATCTCAGCGGCGATCATTACACGTTTGCCGGTGATCCGCTGAGCTCCACCAGCAATTCTACATTCATCAGCTTTTGCATCGAACTCACGCAGGACATCTCTCTGAATTCAACGTACACGGTTGACGTCGTTTCACTGGCGTCGGCGCCGAAGCCGGCGTCGGGACCACTGGCCACGGGCATGGGAAGCACGCCGGCCATGCTCATCTCAGAGCTGTGGGCGGCCCACTTCCACGATATTTTTTACACCGCGTCGCAGCAGAACCCGGTTGAACCTACTCAGGAAGATCGCGCGGCCGCTTTTCAGCTCGCCATTTGGAAGCTCGAGTATGACTCGAACAACTTGAATTACACCGGCGATGCCCTGTTTCAACACGGACACCTGCAGATAACACAAAACATGAGCAATACGTCGGTTGGAATCGCCGAGCAATGGGTCGCCGACGTGGTTGCGATGAACGGCAATGGCCCGCAGGCAAACCTGCTGGCCATTACCGGCGACAACGGAATTAACTTTCAAGATCAGGTCATCGAGGTCGTCCCCGAGCCGGCGACCTGGTCGCTGTGGGCGATGGGGGCGATGGGCATGGCCGTGAGCCGCCGGGGGCGACGACGCGGCCGATGAAAGCCAAACGTTTTTCGACGGGGCGAGAACAGAGCTGCGGCGCGACCGGGCATGGCGCCAGCGTTTTGCACTACGCATTGGAAGCGACCATGGAACAGGCCGACCCTTTTGGCAAGCGGATCACGAATGTCGTGGAACTTATGAACCGGCTCACGCCCTCGAACCCCGACGCGGTACTTCGCTCGAAGCCGCTGGTAGCCACGGCCATCGAACTCGATGCCAACCCCGCCCCGCTCGAATCGCGGATCTGGGCGATCGTACACAGCATTACTGACTACCAATTGCAATTCATCCACGGTCAGCCCATTCGGAGCGAAAAGATCGCTCTGCGCATTCCCTCGCCAGACGGCCAGATCGTCGAGATCATTGTCGCCGCTTCCAACTCACAGGCGATCGGCGACCTTTTTGAGACCTCCGCACGATTTTTCGGGGCCGATTCCACGGCCCACCTCGACGGAACTGACGACGGGTCGTAATGGCGCCTCGTCAACCGCGAAGCGTAATTCCGTCGGATTCTCGTAATCGGGCGATAACTGGCCGTGCCCCACCGGGAAAAACGGCCTTTGACCGAGGGTGGTAAAAAACGAGGGGCAATCCGCCGTCACCCGCCCATCTATCTTTATTTCCAATTGAGCCAGATTTTGCTTCACAAGTCGCTGATCACAGCTTAGTATGTTTGGGTGGTTTCCAGAACGAGAGGATGACAGCAACGCTTGCACCGTCTGAATCACAGGAAGATCGATGCCGAGTCTCACCGCTGAAACCGACTGTTTCCCCGAGGGGCTGCTCGTCAAATGGAAAGAGCCGAACACTGACGCGTCGCCCGACCGCCGGTGGTGGGTCATCCACACCCGGGCCCGACAGGAAAAGAGCCTGGCCCGTGACCTGCTGGGCTATCGCATTCCGTTCTATTTGCCCCAGGTCGAAAAAACTTCGATCGTGCGCGGCCGCAAGCGGACTTCGTTTATTCCGCTCTTCACAAGTTACCTGTTCATGTATGGCGATGAAGCCGAGCGATACACGAGCTTGACGACCAACCGGATCGCCCAAGTGCTGCCGGTGAAAAACGCTGAGGAGTTGACGCACGAACTCTTGCAGATTTCTCGCTTAATCGAGTTCAAGGCGCCGCTGACGCTCGAGAGCCGCTTGAAGCCGGGCGACCGTGTGCGGGTGGTGCGCGGCTCGCTCGTGGGGGTCGAGGGCACGGTCCGCTCCCGCCGCCGCAAGTGCCGACTGCTGGTGGCCGTGAACCTCATTCAGCAGGGCGTCTCCGTCGAAATCGACGATTATCTGCTCGAACGGATCTGAAAAAAACCGGTCTGGAAGGTTTGCGGCGGGGCGGCTATAGTGTCGCCCCCCATTCCTCGCCTTCTCGTCGCTGATCTGTGATTTCCGTCCCCACCGGTATGCCGAGAGCGTTGGCAGCCCTCGCCGCGCTGGCGCTGTGCGCTTTGGCTTCAGGATGCGTTCAGCGTCGGTTGACCGTTCGCAGCAACCCGCCCGGCGCTTTGGTGTATATCGGCAATCTGGAGATCGGAAAGACCCCCTGCTCGGTGAGCTTTCTTTGGTATGGAGTGCGCGAGATCAAACTGGTCAAGGACGGCTATGAGACGCTCACGGTGCATCAGTGGATCGGCCCTCCGTGGTACCAGATTCCGCCGATCGACTTCGTGAGCGAAAACTTCTATCCCTATGAACTACGCGACGAACGGGCGCTGGAGTTTCAGCTTATTCCGCGACGGGTGGCGCCGAACGATCAACTGTTAAGCCGGGCAGAGGGCTTGCGTCGGCAGAATCGATCGCAAAACATGACCGCGCCGCAGCCCATAGTCGCACCGCCCGGGGCGCCTACGCCCGCGCCGCAGCCCGCCGGTTGGTGGCCCTTCTGGCGTAAGCTTTTTCCCGACCGGCCGCCGGCGACCTATCCCACGTTCGGCCCGCAACCGCCACCCGGCCCACGCTGAACGCAAAGTCCTTGTAGGATGGCCTTCTAAGCCGTCTGGCCAAAGAGACGGCCTGGGAAGGCCATCCTCCATAGTCGCCTTTCGCTCTGCGAAAGTGGCGCCACTATCGCAGAGCGAAAGGCGACGATGGGACGCCCGGCATTCGCGCACGCTATTGAGCCGCGGCCGGCGTTCGCTCAAGTTGGCGCTGAATGACGCCGATCAGCGCGGCGCGGTCGATGGGCTTGGTGGCCACGTCGTCGCAGCCGGCCGCGCGGCAATCGCGGTGCTCGCCGACGTTCGAGAGCGCCGTCAGCGCAATAATGGGCCGCTGGTAACCGTCGGACCGCAACTGCCGCGTCGCCTCGCAACCGCTCAAGACCGGCATCTGCATGTCCATTAAGATCACGTCGAAAGGTCGGCAACATTCGCGGGCGTGGTGCACCGCATCCACTGCACGCCGCCCATCGACCGCCACGGTCAGTTCGGCGCCCGCGCGGCGCAAAAGATGACCGATGAGCCGCTGGTTGTCGACACAGTCGTCGGCCAGCAGGATGCGGCAACCGCTCAGAGGCTGCGGCTCGTCGGCGCGGCCCATCGGGCGACCGTCAGGCGGGGCGCTCTGGGCTGCTAGTGGCACCGAGGCGACGGGTGCGCTTCGCGGTCGATCGTCCAGGGCGGCGCGGCCGGCCACAAGGGCCGGGGTTACCGAAGGCTCGGCGGCAAGCGCCGAGGCGATCGAGACCGGCAGCCGCACGATGAACGTGCTTCCCTCGCCCAGCCGGCTTCGCACCTCGATGGAGCCACCCAGCATCTCGGTCAAACGCTTGCTGATTGAGAGGCCCAACCCCGTGCCGCCGAAACGGCGGGTCGTCGAGTTATCGGCTTGGCAGAAGGGCTGAAACAGCCGGGCGATCTGCTCTTCTGACATGCCGATGCCGGTGTCGACAACCTCGAATTCCAACACCCCGCCTTCGCCGTTGGTCGGTCGCCAGCGCGTTGTCAACCGCACGG
Organism: Pirellulales bacterium; assembly: GCA_035252155.1. Classification (GTDB taxonomy): domain Bacteria; phylum Planctomycetota; class Planctomycetia; order Pirellulales; family JAICIG01; genus JAICLL01. Next base: position 10,518 of record DATFDL010000657.1, read on the forward strand.
CGCCTGCCTCGGTGAACTTGATGGCGTTGCCGAGCAGGTTGAGCAACACCTGCCGCAAACGCGTGGGGTCGGTCTCGATGGCCTCGGGCAGCGCGCCTTCGAGGCGCGCGTCGATGCGCAGATACTTGATCTCTGCCCGCACGCGCATCAGATCGACGACTTCATCGACGATTTGCCGCGGCGAACCCCACAGGCGTTCGATCTCGAGCTTGCCCGACTCGATCTTCGACAAGTCGAGGATATCATTAATGACGGCCAACAGGTGGTGGCCGTTGCGCTGGATGGTGTCGAGCGCCTCGCGCTTGCCTGAATTGTCGAGCGGCTTGCCCGAGTCGTTGCCCTCCAAAAGCAGTTCAGTAAAACCGAGAATGGCGGTCATCGGGGTGCGGATTTCATGGCTCATGTTGGCCAGGAATTCGCTCTTGGCTCGATCGGCGGCCGTGGCCAGGTGCAGCGCGCGTTCGAGCGCGCCGCTGTGCTGATCTTCGACGGTTCGGAACACAAGCATCAGCGCTCCCACGCACACCAGCAAGCCGGCCAGTCCGACGCATTGCAGCATTCGCAAGCCCTGCTCGGAGAACTCCACGGGAAACTTCGTGCCCAGCTCGCTGGCCGTATACAGGACGCCGATGAGCGCGACCGTCGCCGCGGTCCAGAACAATCCCCAGCGCGAGCGGGTCAGTAAGACGGCCATGATCGGCACCGATATAAACCAGATCGCGGCAGGTGAGTTATGGCCGCCCGTGACCAAGGCCAACCCGGTATAGGTGGCCGTGCCCAACAAGGCCAACATGTTGCCGGCCAGTGTCGGAGAAAGCGTCGCGCGCTGCAGCAGCGGAATGCCGAGCAAGAGCACGCCTGCGGCGAGAATGATATAAGGGCAGGTTGGCGCCCCGAGCGCGAAGTAGACTCCGGCAAAGACAGGCACCCAGACACTCATGGCCAAACAGAGGGCCAACACCCGGCGGGCTCGTTGCAGCCGCTCGTCTGGATGGCGCAACGGCTCGGGAAGCATCCAATCCCACAGTCGCCCAGCCAAGGCGCACAGCGCCCTCCAGCAGCGCGGTGGAGCACCGCGAACCAACTGATCCGGTGCCGGCGGTTGATTCATCTCACGCACGCAGTAGTGTTGCAGGGAACGGCCCGATTGCGTCAATTTAAGCAAAGCTAGCACAACCCCCAGGAGTGGGAGGATAATATCGGCGTTTCGGCGGAGCAAATCCGGCGATTGTTCGCGATGGGCTACCACCGGTATGACCGGCCCACCCACCGGAACCGCCCGCCCGCACTGGGGTTTAATGCTTCAAGCACTCATCCAGCCTCAAGGAAAAAATGGCCATGATTCGACTGGCGGCGTTCTGCTTGGTGGGCTTGATCGCGCTGGGGCTGCCGGCACCGGCCGCAGCCAAAAAAACCGCAGCGAGAAAAGTCACGCCGGCCAACCTGCCCGGTTCGGCCGAAGTTCCCCAGCAAATTGATGCTCTGCTAGCCGAAGAACTCTTCCAGCCAGCTTCGGGCAGCGTCGAGTTGGCGCCTCGGACGGGCGACGAGATCTTCTTGCGTCGCGTGAGCCTCGACCTGGTTGGCCGATTGCCCTCGGCCACCGAGGTGACCGCGTTTGCGTTAGACGCCAGCCCCGGCAAACGCTCGGCGGTGGTTGAACAGCTCCTGGCCCGTCCGGCTTTCGGCCGCAACTGGGCGCGATACTGGCGCGACGTGATATTTTATCGTCGGGGCGACGACCGGGCCTTGCTGGCCGCCGGCGCGGCCGAGGAATTCTTGACAAGCCAGTTCAATCAAAACGCGCCCTGGAACCAGATCGCCGAACGCTTCATTACGGCCACCGGCGACATCCGCGAGCACGGCGAAACGGCGATCATCGCGGCCCAGATGGCCGACGCCAACGATGTCACCGCCGAGATGTCGCGCATCTTTCTTGGCGTGCAGATCCAATGCGCCCAGTGCCACGACCATCCGACCGATCGTTGGAAGCGGAATCAGTTCCACGAGCTGGCGGCATTCTTTCCGCGGATCGCGCTGCGCCCGGTGCGAGACGGAACCAAACGCAGTTTCGAGGTGGTCTCGCACGACGTCGAGCGCGGCAAGGGCGGAAAGGGTGGCGGCGGGGGCCGCCGGGGCGACTTGGAACATTTTATGCCCGACCTGAAAGACCCCAGCTCGAAGGGCGCGTTAATGACCCCCGTCTTTTTTCTGACGGGCCAGCGACTGCCGACGGGTGAGAGCGATCGGCAGCGGCGCGAACAGGTGGCCGGCTGGATGACGGCCAAGTCCAACCCCTGGTTTGCCAAAGCATTTGTCAATCGCCTTTGGGCCGAACTCGTGGGCGAGGGCTTTTATGAGCCTGTCGATGATTTGGGGCCGGACCGGACCCCTTCGGCGCCCCAGACCATCGACTATCTCGCCGGCGAATTTGCTGCGCGCGACTACGACGTCAAGTGGCTCTTCCGCACGATCACCGCCACCGCCGCCTATCAGCGCGAAAGCCGGCCGCGACGCAATCCCGACCAGGTGCCTTTCAGGGCCAATTGCTCGCAACGGCTCCGCTCGGACCAGATCTTCGATATGCTCACCGACGCGCTTGGTTCGCCCGCCGGTGGGCAGGGCGCACGCGCGGGCGGCCCAGGCAAAAACAAGCCGGCGCCAGCGCAGGGTCAAGGCCGACCACGTGCGGGTGCTCGGGCTTTGTTCGCCGCGGTCTTCGGTTACGACCCCAGCGACCGACGCGACGAGATCAGCGGCACCATTCCGCAGGCGTTGGCACTGATGAATTCACCACAGGTGAATCGGGCCATCAACGGCGGCCGGCCGCAGACCGATCTCGGCAGGCTTTTGGCATCGACGGGCGACGACGATGACGTAACCGTCGAACTTTACCTCCGCTGTCTGGGGCGCGAACCGAACGACAACGAACTCGCCGTCGTGCGCGACTATCTGCGTTCGACGGGCGATCGCGTGACCGCGTTTGAAGACGTATTTTGGGCGTTAATTAACAGCACCGAGTTTTTACACCGACGATGAGCAGAGGTCAGAGGTCAGGGCATTTGTGAACCACGTCCGCTTCCGTGGACCATTTTCATTGCCGCTGACCTCCGACCCCTGACCTCCGACCCCTCACCTCCGACCCCTTCTCCCCCATGCTCACTCAC
>DATFDL010000658.1:0-4664 GCA_035252155.1 Pirellulales bacterium
ACGGCGCCGGCTGGCCTCAGGGCAAAGTCGAAGTCCGCTCGTTTGCTCAAAACGGTCCTGCGGCTCGCTCGGTGCCCATCGAGTTCCGCGGCCCGCAGCAACCGTTCTTCGAGCGGGCCACCATCGAAGTCGATGCCAACATGCAGCAAAACGCTCTGCTGGGGCGCGACGGCCTGGGGAGGGAGCAATGGCGGCTGCCCCTGCGCGACCGCAACGACAATCTGGGCCTCAACCCGGCAATCGACTACGTGCGGGCCGATGGGCACCTGGTCGTGCTCTCGTTGGGCTACCAACTGGTCGGCATCGACACGCTCGGCACGCCCAGCAGCGGCGCTCGCGTGCTCTGGAAACACGAAATCAGCGAATCGCGAGGGGGCCTGCCCCCCCAGTTTGCCATGAACGCTCGGCTCAACGCTCGCCTGGGAATGGCCGGCCAGCACATGCAACCCGTCGATGCCAGCGGCCGTCCCTTGGGCGTCACCAGCCCCGTCACGAGCGAGTTGGTTTGTTTTCAGCGGATGCGCGACTTGATGGCCGTCGATCCGTTGAGCGGCGAAGTCGTCTGGACGCGGCACGACGTACCTTCGGGATGCGACTTGTTCGGCGACGAAGAACTGCTGTTTGCCGTGCCGCCGGGTGCGACCGAAGCGATTGTTTTCCGCGCCGTCGATGGCGAAGAGATCGGCCGCCGCGAACTGCCCGGTAGCGAACGCCGGATGCTCACGCGCGGCCGGCTGGTGCTCGACTGGGATCCGGCAGTAAGGGGCAAGGGCCGGCTGCGGCTGTTCGACGTCTGGAAACAGGCCGCCGTCTGGAGCAAGGAGTTCGACGGACAGGCCAGGTTCTGGCCGGTGGCCGAAGAGGCGCTGGCCGTGGTCGAGCGCACCGGGCATCTGACCGTTCTTTCGCTGGCCGACGGCGCGGCCACAATCGACCAGCAATTGCCGTCCGAAAAAACGCCGGCCGAAGTCTACCTGCTGCGCTCGCCCGACATCGACGTGGTGATCGTCAATCGCCCGTTGCCGCGAAACGCCAATCTGAACGTCATGCCCGTGCCCATGAATGCCGCGGGCGCGGCCGGGGTCATGATCAACGGCATGGTCTATGGTTTCGATCGGCGGACGGGCGAGAAGTTGTACGCCCGCGAGGTCCTGCGCAAAGCGACCGTGCTCAGCCGCCCGGTTGATCTGCCTGTGCTGCTCTTCGCCGGGGTTGCCCAGCGCCAGGCCCGCATGCAACAACCGCCGCAGGGCGAGTTGGCGGTCATGGACAAACGCACGGGCAAGATGCTGCTGGAAAAGCAAGTGCCGCAACTGATGTCGGTCGACCTGAGCTGCGATCTCGACAAGCACGAGGTGACCGTACACACGCCGCGCGAAATGTTTCGCCTGACGTTCACCGACAAGCCCGACGACGCCCCCCAAGCGGCCGCCAAGAAGAGCGCGACGTCGGCCGCCGGCCGCGCCGTCTGGCGCGCGCTGCGGGCACGGATCGCGCCTTACGAAGATGCGCTCGACTTGGAGGCCGAGGTCATCAAAGAGAAGTTGGGCATCGACGACGACCCGTTCGCGGAGTGAAGGAGCGAGCATCATGGAAAAATGGTGGTGTTTTTCAAAACCGTTCTGTAGGGAACGCGCTGCGTGGCGTTCCGTGAATTTCGGCGCGACGTCTTCCCGCCCCTCGGCTTTCGCTCGGCATGTGGCACAGCCGCCCTCGGCTGTCGCTCGCCGACGAAGTCGGCGTCGGCAACCAGCCGAGGGCGGCTGGTCCACATGCGGATTTTGAAAGTCAAAACCGATCGGGCAACGGAAAGGTTTTACCTATGTTGAACATCCATTGGCCGCCAATCTCGCATCGAGGGCGTTCCCTACAGACGGCGCTCGTGCTCGCGGCCAGTTTATTCCACTTACCCGGCGTGGCCCGCGCCGCCGCGGTGATCACCGATCCCAAGGTCGAGCGCGTCGTCTCGCGGGGGCTCGATTGGCTCGCCAACACCCAATCACGCCTGGGCCACTGGACCGCCAACGAAGGGCGTTATCCCACCGCGATGACCGCGCTGGCGGGCATGGCCCTACTCTCCGAAGGCTCGACCACCACGCAGGGCAAATACGCCCCCAACCTTCGCCGCGCGGTCGATTATCTAATCAGCCGGTGCCGCTCGAACGGCCTGATCGGCGATCCGCACAACGACGACCGCTACACCTACGGCCACGGCTACTCGATGCTGTTTCTCTCGCAGGTGCTGGGCGAGGAAGAAGACGCCGAGCGCCGCGACACGCTGGTCGAGGTGCTTACCAAGGCCGTCGAGTTCACCGGCGAGGCCCAGACCGAGGCCGGCGGCTGGGGCTACGTGAGCGCCCGCGACGGCCGCGGCTTCGACGAAGGCTCGACCACCATCACCCAGGTGCAGGGGCTGCGCGGCTGCCGCAACGCCGGCATCCCCGTGCCCAAGGAGATCATCGACAAAGCCGTGAAGTACATTCGCGACTGCACGCTACCCGACGGCGGCGTGCAATACAGCTCGAAGGGCGGCGGCGGGCGTCCGGCCATTTCGGCCGCGGCGATCGCCTGCCTCTTCAACGCCGGCGACTACGACGACAAATTCGTGCCCAAGCTGCTCGACTATTGCCGCAAGAATCTCGACAACATTCATAACGAGGGTTTCGGCCACTGGCATTACGCGCATTATTACTACGCCCAGGTCTCGTATCGCGAGGGGGCGAAAACCTGGGACGAATATCGCGACAAGGTCTACGCCAAGTTGGTGGCCGAGGCCTCGCCCAACGGCTCTTGGACCCAGGGCTACATTGGCCCCGTCTATACCACCGCGATCAATCTCACCATCTTGCAGTTGGAAAACGGCACGCTGCCGATTTATCAGCGGTAACGTTGGAAGGGTTCAGGGTTCAGGGTTCAGGATTTTCGTGAGGGCGTTTTTGGTCGGTTCTGTACGGGAACCCCGGCGCGCCGGGGTGCCGTTCCTTGATTGGTAAATTGCGGAACCGGCATGTGGGACAGCCGCCCCCGGCTGTCGATCGCCGACGAAGTCGGCGCGTCGGAAACCAGCCGTAGGGTGGGCCGAGCTTGCGAGTCCCACCTTTCGCTTGCGCCCCGCGGACGCCTCATGTGAGCCGACGGTGGGACTCGATCCACTCGTTCCACCCTACGGCTTTATTAGCAGTGGCCCGCCAATAGCGGTAAATTGCTTCGTTTCGACCTTCAATCGCCTTTCGCGCTACGCGACAACCAGGCGTCAAGTCTGGCGATTATCTCCGGCAACGTAGCCGAGCTGTCAAAGTCAAGCGGCGGCGTAGCGAGCTTTGCCAGCAAGTCGGGCAAAAAGCTCGGGTGGACGTTCGTCGAAGACGGTTCAAAGCGGCGTTGGTTCGCCGCGCCCCCCTGCGCCTCGACATCGACGATCTGCCGCAACGCCATCACGGCGAGTAGGAAGTTTACCGCCGTTTCTCCGTAGGACGTCTTCGAGGCGTCCGCGGTCCGCAATCGCCCGAGGAACTTTGAGACGGTGTTCCAGGCAACGTCAAAGAGCTTACTGTCGTCGGCGCTTGCGCGGCAACGGGCAGAATCATCGGGCTGCACCGTCTCAATAATTCGCGCGAACGACTCAAGGTTTTCGAGTAGACAATCGCGCATGAAACCCCACAATCCGATTTCGTCATCCACGTTATCGCGCCAAGCACAAGCCGGATGCGAGGCGCACGCCTCGAACTGTCGGACCGCAACAATTCGCGAGCCAGCCATAGGATCGATCGTCGCGATCCACGGCTCGCGTCCTTCGTAGCCCGTCGAGCGAAAATGCTCGACGATAGCTCTTTGCTGCGTGTCCGTATCGGTTTGTGTTGCCATAACTTACTCCACGAGCTTCTCAACCAGCGCCTTGAAAGAGGCACTTAGCGGCATGCCACCGGGCGGCGGAAAATGTCCCGACCCGAATACCATGATTGTACCATCCGGCCTTTTTCCAATGGTAATGGCAATCGCGTGGCCCGTTTTCAGTTTTGTAAGCAGTCCAGGATATCTAAAGGCGAGAGATTGATGCCCAACAGCTGGATCGGCAAATTGCCCGATGAGGCTGCCATCGGGCCGCACAAAGCCGATCACGGTCTCGCCGGGATTGAGTTTGCGACGAGTGACCGCCATCACTCCCTGATCTTCACAAAAACCTCACCCCCTTCGACCTTCACCTCGTGCGAGGCCGTGGCTCGCGTGGCGGGCATGGTCAAGGCCGCCCCGGTGCGAATGTCGAACTTCGCCCCATGCCTCGGGCAGGCGATCGTGTGGTCGTGCAAATCGCCCTCGCCCAGCGGCCCGCCGTCGTGCGTGCAAACGTCGTCGATGGCGAACACCTCGCCGCCCACGTGCAGCAGCACCACCAGCCGGTCATTGATCTCGACCACCTCGCGCCCCGGATCGGGAATATCGGCCAGCCGAGCGACCCGTTGAAATTCCATCAGTGCAGTTCCATTCGGTTCCTTGTCCGTTGGTCATTCTATGTCTTTTGCGAAGCACTGGGGACTGGGGTTAGGGGCTAGGGACTCGGGGCTGGTGGTTGGTGATTTGCGCGTACACTTGGGACTCTTCGAACAATTCCCGGCATTTTCAACCTTCCTCGCCCCTTCCTTTTCGCGCCCTCGCGCCCTCGCCCC
>DATFDL010000659.1:0-2413 GCA_035252155.1 Pirellulales bacterium
GTAGGGAACGGACTCCGTGCCGTTCCGCTGAGGGGCGGCGCGACGTCCACCCGTCCCACGCGGAACGCCACGGAGGGCGTTCGCTACAGACGTCGAACGTGTGAATACCGAATTTGATTGTCATAACCGATCAGAGCAAACACGCGGTCGCCCATTGCGCTCCCCCCGTCACCAGTGCTGGGGCTACTTTGACGCGGATTCCTGCTAAATTGGTTGGACGATGCTTACTCCCGCCGAAGAATTAGGTCTGAGCGGCCTGAACCTCGACAGCCGGTTGCGCAAGGTCTTTTATGGCCTGCCCCCCGACACGATTGTCGAGCTCAGCCAGCGGATGACCGACGAGGCATTTCGCCGCAGCCTGATCTATACGCGGCACGGCGATGTCGAGGCCATTCGCGTCATGCTGCGGCCGATCGGGGTGATGCCCGACCAACTGGCGTATCTGCACTTCGTCTCGCTCACCATCCTCAACGCCCTGAAGCGGATGCCCGACTTGTATGTGCAAGATTTCGCGGTGCGCGAGGTGGCGCCGCTGTCGGAGGCCGAAGAGAAGTGGCTTTGGGACAGTTGGGGCGCGAGCCAGCGCGAAAACAACCCAGTCTTCGGGCGGCTCGACGCGATGGTCGAATTCACCAGCCCCACCTGGAAAGAATCGCTGCGGTTCTTCGAGCCGAATCTGTGCGGCGTCGGCGGCATTCACCTAGGGCCGACCTGCGAGCAGATGCTGGTCGAGGTGGTGCTGCCGGTGGTCGCCGCATGCGACCCCCAATTGCAAATGGAAGTCGGGCAAGACCTGCGTGAGCTATTCATCCAAGAAGTGATCGACCACCTGGAGGCGATCGGACGCACGGGCCGGAACGTCTGTTTTATCGAACCCAAATACTCGGGCGACGGGCCGTGCGAGCAAGCGCCGCTGGCCGAGTACTTTCACGCGCGGCATGGGATGACCATCATGCACGCCGACCCCGCGGAGCTGACGGTCGAAGCCAGCGAAGTCTGCTACGAAGGCACGCCGATCGACATCGCCTATCGCGATTACGAAATCCGCGATCTGCTGGCCCTCGAAGCGGCGGGGACCGACGGTCGCCCCGTCCGGCGGCTGTTCAAGGAGAATCGCATTATCTCGTCGATTGGTGGCGATTTCGATCATAAGAGCTGCTGGGAGATTTTGACCGAGCCGAAGTTCACTCAAAAGTACTTCAACGCCGACGAACGGCAAGTCTTTCGCCGGCACATCTTGTGGACGCGGCTGCTCGCCGATCGGCAGACCACTCTGCCGCACGGCGAAGTGGGCGGGCTGCTCGATTACGTCCATCGCGATCACGAGCGGCTGGTGCTTAAGCCCAACCGCTCGTACGGCGGCGACCGCGTCTACATCGGCCACGCCATGACGCTGGCCGAGTGGGAGGCGGCGATCGAGACCGCCCTCAGCGGCGGCGACGCCTGGGTGGTGCAGCGGCTGGCGAGCATTCCGGTCAATGAGTTTCCGGTGGTCGGCGCCGACGGCAACACCCACGTCGAGCCGTTCTACACGGTGATGGGCTTCGCGCCGACCAAGTACGGGCTGGGCATTGTGGGCCGGGCTTCGCAAAAACAGGTCGTCAACGTGGCCCAGCGGGGCGGCATGTGCGGCATTCTGGTCGGCCGCCCGCTCGGCAAATTGGTCGGACCGGGCTCGCCAGGGGTGGCGTCGGCGTGAAGGTTGAGGGGTTCGGGCTGGCGCTTGAGGTGCTACCGGAGGGTTCAGGGTTCAGGGTTCAGGGTTCAGCACTTTCGTGCAGCGTCGCTCGGTGCGCCGACCTTGCACACCCGCGGGCGGGGGTTTTTGCCGCTTGCGAGATTGTCGACTTACGACGATTCGACGCGACGGGGCAGAAAAGGTGTCAGGAACCTTTGTTCTGCCAACTAGTCTCCTTTCTCGAGCGACCGCGCGGGCGAATCGTGGATTCCAAACCGAGACGGCGAATGGCGTGATCGCTCCAGGACTCACTTCCAAAAGGACTTCCGCGTTCAACGCACTTTCGTATCGCCGCCAACTCCGCCTCAGTCTGTGCCGCGTTGACGTGCTCGACCCAGCCCGCTTTGCGCGGCAGGGGCCACGAGGCGAGCCGCGGTTTTTCGTCCGTCGGCCCGTGTAGCCAGCGGTAAAGGCTCGACCAACGCCAGGCCTCGGCACGGCGCACCAGGTTCGCGCGCAATGCGTTCCGCTCGACATACCGCGCGACCGTGTAAAAGTGGTCATCTTCCTCGACAGGAAATGATTTGAACCTTCCTTGGTAGACGTGACCGTAGCCGATCGAGTCCCGATGGGCGTGCCAGCGCTGGGTATGGGTCAGCGTCAGCCAAGCGACGAACCGCGAGAGTTCGCCGTCTTTCCGAGGCCAGACCAGCAGGTGCCAATGAGTGCGCATGA
>DATFDL010000660.1:0-9504 GCA_035252155.1 Pirellulales bacterium
CGCTCGACGATCGCCTCACGTCTGGCAAAGGCAGGATCGCGGTTTTTCTTCTTCTCGTCGACCTTGGCGCTCAGATATGGACTGAACATCGCGAACACTTCGGCCGGCTTGCGCGAACGGCAGGCGGCGACGAACGCCCGACCCAGGCATTCGATCGGCAACCTGGCGTGCGCGTCGACCAGCGCCGCCTGGGCCTTGGGCGGACCATCGGCCATAACCGCCGTCAAAAGCTCGATCACATCTTTGCCGCTCGGCTCGCCTGCCACAGCGGCAATTCGCTCGGCGTGGGCGAACAGGTTCAATAACAATTGTTCGGTCTTGCGATCGTCGCGCCCTCGCAGGCATTCCAAGATCTGGCAAGCGCGCTCGTGGCGTTTGCCAAGGTTCTTTTTGTCGGCGCCCTTGCCCGAAAGGAGCGCGTCGAATTGCTTTTCGGCCGCTTCGTGCAGAAAGGCCGTCAGCGTGGGATTGCGGCTGGCGCGGATCGGTTCGATGGCCAAAGCAAACTGGGCGCTGTCAATGGCGTCGCAGAGCACCTTGACCGCATCGTCCGACTTGCTGGCGCCCAACGCCTTGAGAGCCGCGGCCCGCACGTCCTTCGCTTTCGATTTGACTTGTTCCAGCAGAAACGGCAAATCGTCGGGCGAATCGCCCAGGCAGCCGATGGCGGCGATCCGCACTTCTTGCGAACCTTCGTCGAGCGCTCGCCGCACGTAGGGCCGCGCAGCCTCAGCATCGAGCCGATGCATCAGCGTCAGCCGCCTGACGTGCCCCGACCGACCCTTGGGATTGAACGCCGCTTGCAGTTGCGGCAAGATGGCCCGGCCGTAGAGCGGCAGCACGCGGTCGGCCACCAGGTCGCTGATCTCGGCGTACGAGTCGTCAAGCGCCGCCAAGGCCGGGCCGATCAGACGCAGATCGTTAAACACTCCGCGCTCGCTGGCGTCGCGGATGATTTCGAGCCGGCCGGAGCCGGTGGTCGTCAACGCGTCTTGCAGCGGCTTGAGCATGCGGGCTGAAGCTTGCGTCTTGGGGCGAGCAATGTTGATGGTTTCGATCGGCTGTAGCTCGCCCTCGATGCCCGTCTGGCCCTGCGTGTAGAGAATGGCGTTCACCAAGGTGGCAACCTCGAGCAGCGCCGCGGCCGAAGTTTTTTCGTCACTCTCGACAAGTCGGTTGACCGCTTGGCCCACCTTGGCGAAGACGGGGGACTTTTGTCCGGCCTGCTCGAGCGGCGGCACGAGCTTCTTCAGTCGAAAGTCGCCGGGCGCCACGATGCTGCCGGCGATCGCCAGCCGTCGCACTTCGTCGTAGGTTTGAATCAGGACGGGTATGCTCATGCGTACTACAGGGTCAATCGAATCACGTCGCTGTCGGTCACGATGCTCAACGGCTTGACCCGCAATGTTCGCGCGTCGAGATCGTGCCGGAATCGCGCGATCAGGGTCTGATTTTCCAACAAGCTGCTCGGCAGCAGCGGCAGCAGGTTCGTGCTGCAGGGTTCTTCGGTCATGCCCGCGTCGGTCATCACCAGGCGTTCGCCCTCGCGACTTTCGACGACGAAATCGCGGCCGACCGCCCCGATGCGGCGATAGTTCAAGGCGCAGATGGGGTGCTTGTCGGCCAGCGGCTCTTTGAGGTGCGACTTGATCTCTTTGATGACGGCGGCGAAGTCCGCTCGTCCGTGGCCGCGGATTTTCGCCAGGTCGTCCGGAGCGATCGGGCGGGCTGTCATCGCCTCCCAGCGAACGCGGCGGTTCAAGTCGCCGGGATAAACGCACAGCTCTTTGACTTGGGCAAGCTGAAAGAAACTGTCGTCGCTCTTGATAAACTTGGCGGCTCGGTAGGGCCGAAAGTTCTGAGTGAGGTGAAGGCGGCCGTTGTTCAACTGCATCCAGACGCCGGTATCGACGAACTCGCCGCGGGCCACGTCGTCGTGCGAGTTGAAAGCAACTTGCACGAGCTCGATGTTCTCTTCGACCAGCCCGGCTTCTTTCAGCTCGCGCAACTGCCAGGCGTGCCCCAACCAGGCCGCGATGGCGGTATCGGTTTCCGGCGCCAGTTCAGGATCGTCAAGCCGCCGCTGCAAATAGGCCCGGCCCTTGCCGATCAGGGCGTGCAGCCGGCCAAGCTGGTCGAGAGCTTCGCTGAAGACCGCATCTCGCGCGGCGCCGGTCAGCTCATCTCGGCCGTCGGCGTAAAACAATGTGGTGTAATTTCGCAGCGCCGCCTGGGCGCCGGGCAGATAGGCGTTGCCAAGCTGCTTGGCCTGCTCTTCGATGGCCTGGGCGGTTTTGGCGTTCATGTTGCCGATGCCCAGCCGCACGACGTCTTGCGTCAATTTCTCCAGCAGATCGATGCCGTCGAGCTGGGCCTTGATCTTCTTGGCCAGCGCCGACTTGTTCACCTGGCGCGGCTTGGCAGCGTCGGCCTTTTGTTTTTCGACGCGGGCGGCGGCTTTTTCGCGCTTGGCCGCAATTTCATCCGGCAAGTCTGCGGCGCTGAACTTTTTGCCCTCGAGCAGGGCATACAACAGGCCCAGCGAATGCTTGCAGGGAAACTGCCGGCTGGGGCACGTGCAGCGGTAGACCGGTTTTTCGGGCACGGCGAAGTCGGCCGAGCAGAGATACGGCGACTTGCCGCTGCCTTGACAGTGGCCGAACACCACCGCTTCGTCGGGCGAGTGATAGAACGCGACGAACTTGTTCTTCAGCAGCAGCCCGCGGCCGTTCTTGGCCGCCTCGGCGTTTGGGGCGGCCGCCACGATAAAGTCTTCGCTGATCGAGATCATGCCGGACGGACCTCATGTCACGATGACGTCGCGGAATCGAAGGCGACGCTGGCCGTGATTGTAAGGGCGCCGGGTGCGCCAAACAAGCGGGCACTATGATCTGCGGTCCCCGCAAGTAATGTCCAAAACCGCGACGTCAGCAAGAGGAACCTCTCGGCGATTCGGGAATTGCTTGCATGCATCGTGGCGGTTACCATCGCTTCAGCTTGCACACGTATCCGCCGTGATCTTTATGCCCGACTTCGATAACGCATGGAAGGAAGCGCTCGACGTCTACTTCGAGCCCTTTATGGCCTTCTTTTTTGCCTCGGCCCACCGCGAGATTGACTGGGCGCGCGGCTTCGAAATGCTCGACAAAGAGCTGCAGCAGATCACGCCCGAATCGGAGCAAGGACGGCGTGTGGCCGACAAGCTTGTTAAAGTCTGGCGGACCAATGGCCAAGACGAGTGGGTGCTCGTTCACATCGAGGTCCAAAGCCAACAAGAACGCGACTTCGCCGAGCGCATGTTCGTCTACAACTACCGCCTATTCGACCGGTATAACCGAAAAGTGGCCAGCTTCGCCATCCTAGGCGACAGTCGCCCAGCCTGGCGGCCGGACCGGTTCGCCTACGAATTGTGGGGAACCAAAATCGGCATCCAGTTCGCGACCGCTAAGCTGCTTGACTACGCCGACGAAGCAGCGTTGTCAGCCCATCCGAACCCGTTCGCCATCGTTGTCCTGGCGCACTTGAAGACCCTTGAAACGGCTCACGATGACGAAGCGCGGCGGGCTTCCGAAGTGCGGTTGATCAAGGGACTTTACGAACGCGGATTCGGCGCGGAGCAGATTCGTCAATTATACCGCGTGATCGATGACATGATGGATTTACCAAAGCCGTTGGCTAAACTAGTCTGGACAGAGGTTCGCGAATTTGCAAAGGAGAAAAACATGCCACGCCTAACAGGCGCTGAGCTCTGGGGCCACGAGCAAGGCTTGGCGGAAGGGCTGGCGCAAGCGAGGGAAGACCTCCTGGCAGGGATCGAGGCCTTGCTCGAAGTCCGCTTCGGCGCATCTGGTCTGGCGCTGCTGCCCGAAATTCGACAGGTTGAAGACTTAGAGGTTCTGCGGAAAATCCTCCAAGAGGTCAAGCAAGCCGATCAGCCCGAAGCTCTGCGCCGGATTTGGGAAAAACCTTGAATCCCGTCTACCAAGTCATTCGTGCCGCAGGGCGGCGACGGGGTCGGTGGTGGCCGCGCGGCGGGCCGGATAAACGGCTGCCAACGTCGTCACGATGACGGCAAACAGCATCACCGTCGCCAAGAGCCAGGGCGGGAAGACAAAAATCGCCCCGCTCAAGTTACGCCGCATCTCTTCATTGACCAACGATCGCACCCAGGTTTCGGCCGGCGACGATAAGGCCCAGGCAACCAGCAGGCCCAGCCCTCCGCCCGTCAGCCCGATCAGCGCGCCTTCGACCAAGAAGATGAACAGCACGTGCCGGCCGGCGGCCCCGACCGCCTTCATGATGCCGATTTCGCGCGTCCGCTCCAGCACGCTCATCAGCATGGTGTTGGCGATGCCCAGCGCGGCCACCAGCATGGCCACCGTGGCGACGCAGGTCATCGCGCCAAAGACGAGCGACCAAATCAAGCGCTCGCGTTCGATGATTTCGAGGGCGGCGGTGCCCGTCAGGCCCAGCTTGCGGACTTGCTCAAACACACTCTTCACGTTCTCTTCGCGATCGATGAACAGCGTGGCGTTGTAGACGCCGCGCTCGCGGTTGGCCCGCACTCGAAAGAAAAGATTGGCCGCCGTCTGATAAGGCAGCACCACGCCCTTCGAGCCGCCGAGCGACTCCCACCAGCGCCGCTCTTTCTCTTCGTCCGCCGACGGCTCACGGAGAACGCCCACAATCGGATACTCTTCGACATATTCCTCCGGCTCGTCTTCCTCGTCGGCAGACTTGCTTGCCGCGGCCTGCCGCAACAACTCACGCTCGTCCGGCGTCAGGTCGAGCTGGTCGATGACGCCCGGCAGTTGCTCGCGGACTTTGCTGAGCAAGCCGCCTTCATCGAAGCTTGCCGGCACGCCGACCGGCTTGACCAGATAGACGTTGAGGCCCGGCTTTTGGACGTACGATTTGATCGCAATGCGGATTTTCTTGCCGAGCACATTTTCGACGGCCTCGTCATCGGCGATGCCCCAGCGGTACAGCAGCACTTCGCTGACCACCGCGCCGCGCTCGGCCGGATCGTTGAAGAATCGCCCCGCGACAATTCGCTGGGGATAAGGCTTTTCGTCCGGGCGGGCTGAGTTAATCTGCAGTCCTTCGCGGTTGTCTTCGAATCGCGCCTCGCCAAATTGCGAAGCCTCCGGCTCGACGACCTGCACGTGCTCCAGACCGGCGAGCTTTTGCAACATTTCGGGCGTGAGAAAAACACCAGGCTTTTCGGCTTCTTGTTTGGCCACAAGCGCCTCGTGAATTCGCCGGCGTTTGGCCTCCGACATTTTTCCCTTGACCACGATTTCTTGGGCCGGCTTGGCGGGACCTTGGCCGCCCCAACGCGGTCGCACATCGATCCGCCGCAAGACATCGCCCCGCCGCGACTCGCGGTCGATGGTTTGTTGCACTCCATGATTGATCGCCAGGCTGGCCGCCAGCACGAACGCCCCGAACACCACGCCAAGCGTGGTTAACACCGTCCGAGATTTCTGTTGCCACAGCGCAACGACGGGCAGGGCAAACATATCCGCTACTCGCATAGTTCTCCATCCTTGAGGCGCACGACGCGATCGGTGCATTCACGTGCCAGCTCTTCATCGTGCGTCACCAAGATCAACGTGGCGCCATGCTCGCGGACATGATCCAAGATCAACGCGATCACCTCGCGCGCGGTGGCGCTATCGAGATTGCCGGTCGGCTCATCGGCCAGCACGATCTCGGGCCGGTTGACCAGCGCTCGTGCCACGGCCACGCGCTGGCTTTCGCCGCCGCTCAACTGGGCCGGTCGATGGTCGAGCCGCGCGCCAAGGCCCACGGCTTCGAGCGCGCGGCCGGCTTCGGCGCGCCGTCGGCGCCGCGGCACGCCCGCGAAGATCATCGGCAGCTCGACGTTCTCTAGCGCGGTCCGCGAGGCGATCAAATTGAACGATTGAAAAATCATGCCCACGGCGTGCGCGCGGAACCGGGCCAGCTCACGGGAAGAGAGTCGATCGAGCTCGCGGCCGGCCACCGACATGCCGCCGGAGGTCGGCCGGTCGAGTCCGCCCAGCAGATTGAGGAGCGTCGACTTGCCCGACCCCGACTTGCCCAGCAGTGCCACGCGCTGGCCCCGCGGCACATCGAGCGTCACCTGCCGCAAAGCAACGACGGGCGCCGCCGCGCCGCCATAGCGTTTGGTCAATTCGACGGTACGGACGGCGACTTCAGTAATCACAACTGTTGAATGTCAAAACTGCCTGCGTGCCACGGCATCCGCCGTGGCGCGGTTGGCATCGAGTCCACGCGCGACGCAAATCGCCGCGGCGGACGCCGTGCCCGGTCGGGCCGAAGAGCGGTTCCGCACGGCGTCCATCGCAGCGAATCTCGCGGTGTGCGCATGGGACGTCGCTCGCGCTGCGACGGATGCCGTGGCACCCTGGCAAATCCTTGGATTCCACCATCCATAACTGCACTAGCGGCTCGCCTGGCGCGCGGCCGGCGCGTCGGGCTGGTCGTCCGACTCGGCCGCGGCGAGCGCCGGCACATACACCGTCACCTGCAAGTTGATCAGTTTGCTGGCCAGCTCACTCGAATCGAGCAAGATGCGGGCCTCGACCACGCGCAGGTCGGTGGCGGCCGTCGGCGTCAGGCCGACCACGGTATTCTTTGCCACCAGGTTGCCGACATATGTCACTCGGCCGTCGAGCGACTTGCCCAAGGCGTCGCCCTGGACCGTCGCCGTTTCGCCCGGCTTGATGCGCAGCGCGTCGTCTTCGTAGATTTCGGCCACGGCCACCATGCGGCTGGTGTCGGCCATTTGCAAGATCGGCTGCTGAGCCAACGTTTCGCCTTCGCTCATCCAGAGCTTGAGGATCACGCCGTCGCTGGGTGCCCGGATGGTGGTGAGCTCCAATCGCCGCTGGGCGAGCTCGACTTGCTTGCGGAGCGAATCGACCTGCACGGTCGACGGAATTCGGGCCCGGCCGGCCTCGGCCGTCTTCAGCTTCGCCTGCGCCTGGCGATGAGCCAGGTCGATCGAGCGGAGCGTCTTTTGATGTTCGGCTTCTGCGGCAGCCAACTCATTGCGGGCCTTGTCGGTCGCCGCGCGCTGATGGCCTAATTGCTGGTCCGACACAATCTCGTCGCCAGGCGTTGGGCCGCTCGACGCGCGCACGCCTTCCAAGCGGTCGAGATCATTTCGCGAAGTCTGATAGGCCGTCTTCAAGGCCGCGATCTTGTCTTGCTGGGCCTGCGCGTCGAGCTCCGCGAGCACGGCTTCTTCTTCGGCCAGGCGGGCTTCGGCCTCAGTGGCGTCGGCATACGCCTCTTCGGCGGCCTGGCGTTTTTGGGCCTCGTCCAGTTGCGTCTGGGCCACGTCCAGCTCGGCCTCGCGCAGCGTGTGGCTTTCGAGCACGGCCAGCTCGTCGCCGGACGATACGCGGTCGCCCACCTTCACCTTCAAATATTTCAGCCGGTCGCCGGGCGTGCCGTTGATCTCGATCACGCCGTTCTCGGGCTCCAGCCGGGCCAGGGCGGTAATATGTTCGTCGCCCGTCTGACGGTCAATCGCCCGCGACTGGGCGGGCGGCTGGCGGGCCGCGCCGCCTGCAGAAGCGGCGTTCGTGGTCGGCGTGTCCGACTTGTTGCGGTCGAAATAACGCAGGGCAGCCAGCGTCGCGCACGCGCTAATCAGCGCAACCGCTATGACCATCACCCACATTCGCATGGTTTAACGCCTTTCGGGCCGAGATCGCTTAGAATAGTCTAGCACAGTACCCCAAAGCGGCAACGCGAATGCGACTCAGCACCATCCCGCAACTGTATCGCAACGTCAACCGCTGGGGCGAGATTCTGTCGGTGCTTAGCAAGTACGGGCTGGCCAATTGGGTCAGTCGGCTCGATCTGGAGTTCGCCAAGAAGTTTTTCAAGGACGCCGACGGCGAAATCCTGGCGCGGCACCGCCCCGAGGCCCGCATTCGCCTGGCCATGACCGAGCTGGGTCCCACGTTCATCAAGCTGGGGCAGATCCTCAGCACGCGGGCCGATCTGGCGGGCGTCGAGCTGGCCACCGAGCTGCAGTCGCTGCAAACGGCCGTGCGGGCCGATCCGCCCGAAGTGGTGCGGGCCACCATCGAAGCCGAGCTGGGCCGCCCGGCCGAGCAGATCTTCGAGTGCTTCGACGACGTGCCGTTGGCCTCGGCCTCGATCGGACAGGTGCATCGCGCCCGCCTGCGCACCGGCGAGTGCGTGGCTGTGAAGGTGCGGCACGCCGGCATCGAAGAGAAAGTGCGCGTCGATCTCGACATTCTGGCCGGCCTGTCCCAGATGGCCGAGATGATTCCCGAATTCACCAACTACCGGCCGCGCGCCACGGTGGCCGAGTTTCAGCGCATTCTGCGGCGCGAGCTCGACTTTGGCCGCGAGGTGCGGCACATGCAGCAGTTCGCCCACGACTTTGCCGGCGACCCCACCGTGCGCATCCCGCGGGCCTTGCCCGAACTTTGCACCTGCCGCGTGCTCACCATGGAACACCTCGAAGGCATCCGGCTGATCGACCGGCCCCGGCTGATCGAGGCCGGCTACAATCTCGAAGAAGTGGCCCGCCGCGGGGCCGAGCTCTATCTGAAGATGATCTTCACCCACGGCTACTATCACGCCGACCCGCACCCCGGCAACGTGGTGGTGATGCCGGGCAACGTCGTGGGCCTGCTCGACTTTGGCATGGTGGGCCGCATCGACGAGTCGCTCCGCGAAAACATCGAAGAAATGCTCTCCGCCCTGATCGAGCAAGACTCAGTCCATCTGACCTCGCTCATCACCCGCATCGGCATGACGCCGCCGGAGTTGGACGAGGCCGCTTTGAGCGTCGATGTGGCCGACTTCGTGGGGCACTATGCCCATCGGCGGCTTGATGACTTCGATCTGGGCGGCGCCCTGAACGAAATGCTCGAAATCATCCGCCGTTACCAGATCATGCTGCCCGAACGGGTGGCGATGCTGGTGAAGGTGCTGATCATGCTCGAAGGCACCAGCCGGCTATTGGCGCCCCGGTTCAGCCTGGTCGAAGTGATGCGGCCTTACCAACAGCGGATGGTGTGGCGGCGGCTCTCGCCGGCGCGGCAGGCCCGCAAGCTGCGGCGGCTGTTCTCCGAAGTGGAGCATTTGGTTGAGGTATTGCCGCGCGGGCTGGTCGATATCTTGCAAGAAGTGAAGAGTGGCCGCTTCGACGTACACCTCGACCATCGCGGGCTCGAGCCGTCGGTGAATCGGTTGGTGCTGGGCATGCTCGCCAGCGCGTTGTTTCTCGGCTCGTCGTGGCTCTTGGCGCAAAAGGTGGGGCCGCTCATTCCCTGGCCGCCCATGCTCAACAATCTCTCGGTGTTGGGAGTTGTCGGCGCGACGCTGAGCATCTTGCTCGGCCTGCGCGTATTGCGGGCGATCACCAAGTCGGGACATTTGGACCGGCGAAAGTGAAACGATTTTGGATTTTAGATTTTGGATTTTGGATTTTGGATTGCGACCGGCAGG
>DATFDL010000661.1:0-21660 GCA_035252155.1 Pirellulales bacterium
TCTGTAGGGAACGGACTCCGTGCCGTTCCGCGAGGGGCGGCGCGGGGTTGGATCGCAGTTCTCGTAACGGCACGGAGTCCGTTCCCTACAGACGCTCGCCGACAAAATGCTTACACTGATGCGTAGGGGCCGAGCGAAGCGAGTCCCACCCTTTCTCTGTATCGAGCGTTGGGACGGCGAGTTCCCTTACTGTGGTAGCAACTGCGCACTCTACGATAGGGTCAAAATCGATTACCAGCGAGCCGCTCGATGATCCGCTCGACATCGTAGACGCAGCCGCCCCAGGCGCCGCCGCTGGCGGCTTGCAGCGCGGCCCATAACCGAGTGTCGGCCGGCAGCGACTCATCGGCCGAAAGATCGTCGCGCGGCGGACGCGACGCCAACACCGCCGCGCCCTCTTCGGGCGTGAGCTCACGCTGGCCGTCGCCCGCAAAGTCGACGCTGCCGATCAGCCGATGTCGATCGATGACGATTCTGATGCGGTCGCCGTCGCGCAGCTTGCCGATCGGTCCGCCGGCCAACGCCTCGGGGCCGACGTGGCCGATGCAGGCCCCGGTGCTCACGCCCGAAAACCGCGCGTCGGTCACCACCGCCACCTCGCGGCCGAACGAAAGATGTTTCAGGGCCGAGGTGATCTGATAGATTTCTTCCATGCCCGTGCCCATCGGGCCGCGGCAGCAAAGCACCACCACGTCGCCGGGCTGAATTGGCTGGCTCGTTTGACCCTTGATGGCGGCGATGGCGTCTTTCTCGCGCACGAAAACGCGGGACGGGCCGGTCTTGCGATAAACACCATCGGCGTCGACCACCCGCGGGTCGATGGCCGTGCTCTTGATGACCGAGCCTTCCGGCGCGATGTTGCCGCGCGGAAAACAGACGGTGCTGGTCAGCCCGCGCTCGCCGGCCCGCTCGGGCGACATGATGACCTCGTCGGGATCGACGCCGTCGCGCCGCCGCAACACCTCGCGCAATTGCGTCCGCCGCTCGCAGGTTTGCCACCAGTCGAGCACGCCGCCCAGCGTCTCGCCCGAGACGGTTCGCGCCGTCAAGTCGAGCAATCCTAGCTCGCGCAGGTGCAACATGACCTCGGGCACGCCGCCGGCCAGGAACACGCGGACAGTGGGATGTCCCACCGGCCCATTGGGTAGCACATCCACCAATCGTGGCGTGCGGCGATTCACGTCGGTCCAGTCCTCGACTGTGGGACGCCGCAGGCCGGCCGAATAGGCAATGGCGGGCACGTGCAGCAGCAAATTCGTCGAACCGCCAAACGCCGCATGTACGACCATCGCGTTGTGGACCGAGGCGTCCGTCAAAATGTCGGCCAGCCGCGCGCCGCGTTCGACGAGCGACCAGAGCGCCTTGGCGCTGCGGCGGGCCATGTCGAGCCAGATGGGCTGGCCCGACGGCGCGAGCGCGGCGTGGGGCACGGTCATGCCCAGTGCCTCGGCGACCACTTGCGATGTGGCGGCCGTACCCAAAAACTGGCAGCCGCCGCCAGGCGACGCGCACGCCCGGCAGCTCAGCTCGGCCGCTTCTTCGAGCGTCACCTCGCCTCGCGCGAAGCGGGCGCCGAGCGATTGGATCTTGCCGGCGTCTTCGCCTTCGGCCGGCGGCAGCGTCACGCCGCCCGGCACCAACACGCACGGCAATTGGGCCGAACCGGCCAGGGCCATCATCATGGCGGGCAAACCCTTGTCGCACGTCGCCACGCCCAGCACGCCGCGCCGCGTGGGCAACGAACGGATCAACCGGCGAAATATGGTGGCCGCGTCGTTGCGATACGGCAGGCTGTCGAACATGCCGGTCGTGCCCTGCGTGCGGCCATCGCACGGGTCGGAGCAAAACGCGGCGAACGGCACTCCGCCGGCCTCCTTGAGCACGCGGGCGGCGGCCCGCACGAGCATTCCCACTTCCCAATGTCCAGTGTGGTAGCCCAGGGCGATGGGCGTTCCGTCTTCGGCGCGGATCCCACCCTGCGTGCTGAGCAGCACAAACTGCGGCCCGAGCAATTCGGCGGGCGGCCAGCCCATGCCGGCGTTTTGCGTCAGGCCGAATAGATCGCCGCTGGGCCAATCGCGCAACATCTCGGCCGAGAGCGGCAGCGCCCCGCTCGGCCCCGCGGCGTTGGTCCGCACATCGAACAACGCCGGCTGGCCGCTATCGAACACTTCTGCAACCGAAAAACGCGAAGAAAGTCTGCCGCTCATCAATGCTTTAAGCTCGGGTTCCTTGGGAATTATTACCGTTCATCATTATTGTGGCGCATCGCGGCCGTGTCGGCAACGTACTGGCACCGGTTCTTTGCGGCGTTCAAGAAAGAGCTTGCACGGTGGTTATCGCATGGTAGCTTAGCGGTCGTCTGTTGGGGGTGGGAAAGACAGAGTTTCACCAGCGACGCGCGATGACCGTGATTGAATCACTTAGCGACGATTTATTGCCGATCTACCGGCTCGAGATCGGCTTTGGGAACGAGGTTGCACGAATTGACGAGCCTGCTGGACGTGCGTGTCCTCTAGCCGTCATCTTCCGCGAGCCGTTGCACGTCGATGAGATCGCGTCGGCAGTCACGTTGCCCCCGAGCGTAACCTACTGGGAATCCCGTGATGGGCATTACCCAATGGAGGCTGGTTACGCGTGCGCAAAAACGGGGCACGCCGTCGCAGCGCCGCTGCGCGTGAAAAACTGTTAATAACGTGTTGGACTCCTTTTTTCGCCCCCGCCCGACTTCGGACTTCAACATCGTACCGAGTACAAAAGCGCTTGCGACAAACCGAATGGCATACTTTGACCGGTTCCGCTCTCTGTCGAACTTCTGCGGTTTTTTTCACGAGGATTGGCCAATTGACCATTCCAACGCCGATGACGTGTTGCGGTTTTACATATCGTGGGTCACTGCGGATGATATTGTTAATACTGTTCATGATATAAATAGAATAGTTACCGAAATTAACGACGAGGAGGAACTCTACCACGTCATTGTCTTCAAACTCCACTGCAGCTATGACGCGAAATCGGATGGGTGGTCAAGCTGTCGAGAGTGGCTTGAACATGTGCGCGATGTTCTGAGTACCGCTGTCCGCAGCCGATAGGGCCCGGGGGATAAACGGTCGTACGGAGATGACATTATGAGCACAAATGCTGCATTGGTATTTTACGGGGTACGCTTTGAAATCGACGAGAACGAGATCGAGGCGTGCGAGCGACGCTCTGATTCTCGGATCGCCGTCGCGCGACGGCATGGTTTGGCGCATTTTTTCGAGAACATGGATGAAGGGCGACGTTTCGTCTTGTTTGTCGGCGCGAGACTCGGCTGGCTTGGCCCGGAAAACTCCTCAGAGGTCCAGATCGGATCTATCGAGTTGTCGGATTTGATTAAGAAGACGGACGCCAGCTTAGCCGAAGCTGGGTTTCAAGGACCTTCGCTTTATATGCAATGGCTGCCTGGCTCTTGACCGCCGGCAGCAACGTGGGCGGATCTAGCAAATTTATCGGATGGTAGAACTCAGAGACGTTTTAGTTTCCGCACTGCTGATGCGCGCCGCGACGTCCGCACATTGCCCCAACTGCCCTAGAGCGCCACGCCGAGTTCGAGTATCCTACGCGGCCCAAAAACCATCCGTGCGTGCAAGGAGGCCGCATGCCGTCGGCAAGGAAGCTGCTGCGCAAACCGCTGGCCGGGCTGGTCGTCGCCGCGGTCGCGGCCGGCTGGTTCGGTTATGGACGGCTTCCGCCCGAATTGCGGCAGCGACTGCGCCTGCCGGGCGCGGGGTCGCACCTGTCGTCGGCCCCGCCGGTGGCCCGCACGGGCAACGCCATCCGCATCGCCTCGTTCAATATCCAGGTCTTTGGCGAAAAGAAGCTGGAGAAGGCCGACGTGGCCCAACGGCTGGCCCGAATCGTGCGCTATTTCGACGTGGTGGCGGTGCAAGAGATCCGCGCCAAGGGCCAAGACCTGCTGCCGCGGTTCATCGACCTGATCAACGCCGAGGGCGCCCACTACGACTACGTGATCGGCCCACGGCTGGGCCGCACCAATAGCAAAGAGCAATACGCCTTTATCTATGACGCCGCCAGCCTGGAGTGCGATCGCGAGAACGTCTACACCATCGACGACCCCGACGATCTGCTGCACCGCGAGCCGCTGGTGGCCGGTTTTCGCGTGCGCGGCCCGCCGCCGGAAGAGGCATTCACGTTCACGCTGATCGACATCCACACCGAACCCGGCAAGGCGACCGACGAACTCAACGTACTCGACGATGTCTTCCGGGCGGTGCGCAACGACGGTCGCGGCGAAGACGACATCATCTTGCTGGGCGATCTGAACGCCGACGACCACCACCTGGGCGAACTGGGGCAGTTGCCGTACATCACGTGGGTGATTTCGGGCGTGCCCACCAACACCCACGGCAGCAAGCTCTACGACAATATCCTGTTCGACTCGCGGCCCACGGTCGAGTATTTGGGGCAGGCGGGCGTGTTTGACCTGATGGGAGAATTTCACGTGCCAATGGAAAAGGCCTTGGAGATCTCCGATCATCTGCCGATCTGGGCCGAATTCAGCTTGCGCGAAGGCGGCGCCAAACAGTTGGCCGGGCGCGCGACGCAACGCCGGTAGGCCATGCGATCGGCGGCACGCCGCCGTCTGATCGGTATTGACCTTCAAAATCGGCAATTGTTGGAACCGCCATGTGGCACAGCCGCCCCCGGCTGTGTCGCCGACGCCAGTCGGCGTCGCGGAACGCCACAGAGAACGTTCCCGATCTCGCGCCTCTCGACCGAACGCGAGAGGGCGCCAAATCCTTGCCCTTTCCGTCGTCGCGGCGATAATGAACGTAGGACGGAATTCATTCCCTTCGGGGAACCTGCGAGAGAGGCTACGTTCATGGACGGTCGTTCGCGACCGGCGCGCCTGGCATTTCCGTTCGCGCTGATGCTGTTGTCGATCGGCTGCCGGCCGGGGCGCACGCCCGAAGAGGCGGAAGCCATCGCGCTGGTCGAGCGGTTGGGCGGCAGGGTCAAATCTGACGACGCGCGCTCCAGCAGACCCGTGGTCGAGGTTGCCTTGGGCGGCACGCGGATTACCGATGCCGAATTGGCCCGCCTGGTGGTCTTCACGCAGTTGCAGACGCTGTCGCTCTTCGATACCGCGGTCAGCGACGAGGGCTTGGAGCATCTGGCGTCGCTCGTCAATCTACAAACGCTCTATCTCGGACGAACGCGGATTACGGAGGCCGGCTTGCAACGGCTGGCCGTAGGTCAGGCTTTCCAGCCTGACATCCCTGGCGCCCGCGCAGAGCGTCAGGCTGGAAAGCCTGAACTACGTCCCGACGCTGGCCTCGGCAAGCTGCAAACGCTTGGGCTGAGCGACACGCCCATCAGCGACGCCAGCATCGATGTTCTCGCGCGGTTTGCCGCCCTGCGCTCGGTCAACTTGCGGCGTACGCGTGTCACCGCGGCCGGCGCGGCGAGGCTGAGGCAGTCGCGACCCGATCTGATCGTTCATTTTTGAGGAATTTGAAGAAAGGAACCGATGCGATGCAACGGACACACCGTCACGCGTTCACGCTCGTCGAGCTTCTGACCGTGATCGCGATCATTGGCATTCTGGCGGCCTTATTGCTGCCGGCGGTGCAGTGGGCCCGAGCAGCCGCGCGGCTAACCTCGTGCCGCAACAATCTGAAGCAAATCGGCCTCGCCATTCACTCATACCAGGCTTATCAAGAGGTTTATCCGCCCAGCTCGACCACGTTCGTCGAGAACGGCGTGTGGAGCGCCAACGCCACGTCGTATCCGCTGCACAGTTGGGCGAGCCTGATCTTGCCCGAACTGGAACAGACCAACCTTCACGACCGCGTGAACTACAACGTCTCGTCGCTCGATCCCGCGAATCGCGCGGCCGCGGCGATGCGGATCGACATCTACCGCTGCCCTTCGTACAGCGGCCGCGACTATAGCGAAGAGCCGAAGTATTTGCAGTTTTCGCCGGCATTCGCCGTGCGCAATTACGTGGCGCTGGGTGCGACGACCGTCGACAAACTCTGGAAGCAACCCGACGGCGTGATCTTCAACCAGGCGCGGCTGGGCCCGCGCGACCTGACCGACGGCTTGTCGCACACCCTGCTGATTGCCGAGACGCGCGAGCAAGACGCGGCAGTTTGGATCGACGGCAGCACCGCCTCGGTCTCGGCGTTGATCTACGACCCGAACACGGCGAGCTTTTCCGACGCCGTCGTCTCACTGAATTACACGCCCTATTATCCCTCAGGCGGGCAGGGCATCGACTGCCTGTGGGGGCCCTCGAGCCAGCACGTCGGCGGCGCGACGCATCTCTTGGGCGACGGCTCGGTGCGTTTTTTGCAAGACACGACCGACGTGCTGATCTATACCGCCTTGACCACTCGCGCCGGCGGCGAGGCGCGAGAAAATGCCGCGGAGTGAGCGTGGGAGGGGTTCAGGGTTCACGACGCGAGTGGCGGCCTCGGGGGGTAATCACTGGATAGCAGTTTCATAGCAGGGTGCCACGGCATCCGACGCGGCGCGGAGGGCGTTGAACTGCTGCTCGAGGGATTTCGCCGCGGCGGACGCCGTGCGGAGCGGATCGCGGTGCTTATAACACAGAGCGGCTCGGCACGGCGTCCGTCGCGGCGGCCACGCCATTGCGCCATCCAATCACATTCTCGCCGCGACGGATGCCGTGGCACCCAGTTGCGATTGCGCTGGCAGCCGGAGAAAAAACTGTCTTAGTCGTCGGCCTCAACTCCCCGCGCCAGAAAGAGCAGCGCCAGGCTGGTGCCGATGACGGGGTCGCTCTCGGCATGGCCATCGAATTTCCAAAAGCCGCCCGGCATGGATTGCGCTTCGAGCAGCGCCTTGGCGCCTTCGGCGTACCAATCGTGGTCGCCGAACTCTCGCCGCTTGGCGAGCCGGCCGGCCCGAGCGAGCGCGTGCAGATAATAGGCGCGCCAGAGCTTTGGACCCGCGCCGGGGTTTACGTGAACCGAGAAATTTCGGCCCAGCCACTGCGACGCCCGTTCGATCGCCTGCGGTCCCGATTGGTTGGCTTCGTGCTGGTCGAGTACGTTGCAGGCCGCGGCCACGCAGGCCAAACCCTGGCAGGTCATGCTGCCGCTGCCTGGCGTGGAGGGTTTATAACCCCATGAGCCGTTCGGATTTTGTGCGCTCCTCCAGTAGCCGAGCGCGCGTCGCCACACATCTTTTTCAATGTGGATGCCTACGCGGTCAGCTTCGTAGAGCGCCAGCAGCGCGAAACCGGTGTTTGAATTGTCGACTTCGGTCTGAGAATAGGGATGTGGATAGCTCCAGGCGCCGGTCGTCTCCCCCGCTCGTTTTCTTTGTTTTTCGGCGAGCCATTCCGCCTGACGCTCGATCTGCCGCCGATCGCGCTCGGGTTCGGCCGCGCAAAGAACCAGTGTGGCCAGCGCCGCCACATAGGTCGTTTCCGGCTTCAGCTTTCGCAATTGCGCCAGCGATCGTTGCACGGCGTCGTCGGCAACGGGCACGCCCGATTCGAGCAGGGCCAAGGAAGAGAGCGCAGTGAGGCCGCCCGGGTATCCGGGCGGATCACGCCACATGCCATCGTCTTTTTGCTGAGTTTTAAGGTACGCCACGCCGCGGTCGATGGCCAGGCGGATGGCGGCCTGTGCCGGGGCAGCCTCGCTGTCTTGTTGAGCCGGTTTTTCAGCCGCCGGGTCGGTATCACGTTCGCGCTTTAGTTTATTACCGCTGGCAGAGGCCGCCCGATCCGGCTTTTTACGCGCCTTCTGCGAGCTCGATTCCCCGGCTGGTTCTTTCCGGTGCTCTCCAGCGATAGTGGATAACGCCGCGAGCCGCAATTCGGCGCCGGTCGCCGCCAGCAGAAACAGCATGCCGGCGATGAGCCAGTATCGCCGCGTCGCTTGCCAGAGTTGGGTCCAGGCCAGACCGCCAAGTCGTTCGAGGTCGAGCGTCATGATTTGCGGTCCTTGAGTCATAATTCGCATTTTAACAACTATTCACGGCAGCATTACTCTTCCACCCGAGGCCACCACGGTTTGACCGGTCATAAAGCTCGACTCTTCACTCAGCAAAAAGCGAATCACGCCGGCGATCTCCTCGGGTTCACCGATGCGGCCCAAGGGAGTCTCGTCGATGACGCGGCGAATAACGTCGGGCGGCAAGACGTGGGCCATTTCGGTCTCGGTTAGCCCCGGCGCGACGCAGTTGATGCGCACGCGGGGAGCGAAGGCTTCGGCACAGCAGCGAGTGAGCGCAATCACGCCCGCCTTGGACGCGGAATAATGAATCTGCATCTTCCGCGGGCGCAGGGCCGCGATCGACGACACCGTGACGATCCGCCCAAAACCCCGTTGCAGCATTTCGTCTTTGACGGCGAAGACCATCAAATACGTCCCGTTCAGGTTGACATCGATCGTCTCGCGCCATTGTTCGTAAGTAAGCTCTTCGTGGCCAGCAATGTTGCTGATCGCGCCGCAATGGGCCAACAGGTCGATGGGGCCGAGCTGCTGGCGCGTGTGAGCGACCAGCCGCCGCACGTCGTCGGGCTGCGACACGTTGCAGGCGGCGGCGGTCGCCCGGCGGCCGAGCGCTTGGATTTCGGCGACGACTTCTTCGGCGGCGGCCGCGCGCGAGGCGTAGCTGATCGCCACGTCGGCGCCCTCGCGGGCCAACCGCAAGGCCGTCGCCCGGCCAATGCCGCGCGACCCGCCCGTCACGAGTGCCACCCGCCCGGTAAACGCATCGGCCATTCGTCAGCTCCCTGTCGATCGATGGTGTGGTGAAGCGTTCAGCATACCTGCGCGCGGACCAGGATGCCAATTCAGCGGCTAGGCTGAGCACGTTCTAATTCACGCGGGCTCGAATGCGGCAATGTGGGACAGCCGCCCTCGGCTGTCTCGCGGTCGCCTTTGGCGATCACTTCACAGCCGAGGGCGGCTGTGCCACACCGGATGTCGCATTCGCGGCCGCGTGTATATGTAGCAGAATTCGTGAGAATTCTGGCCGCATCTCGCGCCAGCGGCCAGACTTCTCACGAAGTCTGCTACCGCGTAGGATGGCCTTCCTCGTCAGGCTGGAAAGCCCGACCTACGACCGCACTCTTCTTCGAACGACAAGTATGCCGCACTTATTTCCAGCCCGTCTCACACTCTTGTTATCCGCGTTGGCCTGCGCCGGTTTATCAGGTGCGTGGGCGGTAGGAGCTGAGGATCCACCGCCCGGCGCTCGGGACGTTCTCGAGGGCCTGCGCGAGTTTTATCGGCGAACGGCGCGGCCCGACGGTTCGTTCATTCCGGGCGTCGATCCGCAATATCACGGTATGTCGGACAGCGCTTATAGCGATTTGGCAGCGGTGACCTACGCCTGCACGATTCATAAGACGTTCGGTTGGCAACTGCCCTTCGAGAACGAAACGGCCAAGTTTCTCATAGCACGGCAGCGAAAGGATGGCGCGTTTTTCAATGTGGCGGGCACCGTCGATCCCGACTCGGCCGAAGGGCGCTGTTACAACACCACGCAGGGGTTGGTGGCTCTGCACGCGCTGGGCCGGCGGCCGCGCTACGACCCTCTGCCGGTCTTTGAGGCGATTGTCAAAAACGATTATCAATCGCTGCCCGCTTACTCGACCAGTTTCTTTCCGCTGGCTTATCGCTGTTACGGCCGGCCGATTCCCGCGCTACTCGACCGCGCGATTCGGGCGACGATGAAGCAGGCCGAAGACGGCTATCTGCACGACCACATCGCCGCCACGTTCCACGCTTCGCATTATTACCGGCTGATTGGCGAACCGACGCCGCTGGCCGACAAGATCGTCGCTCGGATGCTGCGCGATCAGAAGCCCGACGGCGGTTGGCTGCTCAACATGCCCTCGCGCGACCGGCACGCGGCGTTCGACGCCGTCTTTACGCTCCGGCAAGAAGGCGCCGACCGCCGCGATTGCCAAGAGGCCATCGCACAAGCGGCCCGCTGGGCCATGACCTGCCGCAACGACGACGGCGGCTTTGGCCACTTTCCCGGCTCGCCCTCCGATGCCGATGCGGTCTATTTTCAGGTCGGCGTGTTGGTGATGGCCGGCGTGCTGAAGCCGGTCGATCCCTTGCCGCCCGAACCCGAGCTGTTTTCGTGGGGGCATCTGATGCTGCGGCAAGCCCAGCTCGCCGAGCCGGAAAAAGACCGTGCGGAGGAGAATCGCCGCACTTCCGCGAACGACGTCTGTAGGGAACGCCCTCTGTGGCGTTCCGTGGTCTGCGAACCGACGTCGCCTCGCCCTTCAACGGAACGCCACACAGGGCGTTCCCTACAGACCGTTTCGGACGAACCGATTGTCGCCCAATCGTCACCGGATGCGGGCGAGACGCCCCCGTGGATTGCCAGCGTGCGCTTCAGCCCCGATGGCAAGTGGTTGGCGACTGGCTCGGCCGACGGTGAGGCCCGGCTTTGGGACGCCGCAACCGGCTCCGAGATTCGCGCTTTCATGGGCCATCGCGATGTCGTCAGCAGCGTGGCATTTTCGCCGGACGGACGGAGCCTGGCCACCGGCGGCTTTGACGGCGTCGCACGGATCTGGGATGTGGAGACAGGTGAGACTCGGCACTTGCTGGCCGGGCATCGCGGCACTGTGCTCACCGTGGCCTATCGTCCCGACGGAAGGACGCTGGCCACCTGCGGCATCGATGGCGCCGTGCGACTCTGGGACACTTCAACCGGCCAGGAACGTGCTGCGCTCGCCGGGCACAAAACCTGGGTGAACGCCCTCGCCTACAGCCCCGAAGGCGACTACCTGGCGTCGGCAAGCTCCGACGGGACGTTGCGCATCTGGAACATCGCCGACGGCGCTGCGCCGCGAATCATTGAGGCCGATCCGGCCGAGATTCGCTCGGTGGCGTGGTCGCGCGACGGGCGGTTGCTGGCCGTGGGCATCCGCTATGGTCGTGTCAAGGTTTGGAACACTGCTGAATGGTCGCAGCGGTTCAGCATCGACGCGCATCGAGGCGATGTTTGGTCGGTCGCGTTCACACTCGATGGTCGCCAACTGCTGACTGTCGATGGCGATTGGGACGGGCCCGGGCAATTAAAAGCTTGGGACAGTTTTACCGGGGCGCCGGTCACGGGCGTCGAGACGCCGGGCGAATTGCTCAGCGTGGCAATGTCGCCCGATGGCGGAATGATTGCCGCCGCCGGCCGGGACGGCAAGTTGCACCTCTGGGGCACCGCGGAGGTTTTGCAACGAAGTAAGTAGAGTCTGCCGGCGCCGTAGGGTGGGCCGAGCGCCGCGAGTCCCACCGTCGGCCGCATTGCAACGATCGATGACAAAGAGCATGAAGCTGTCAGGGTGCCACGGCATCCGCCGCGGCGCGGTTGGCGGGCACTTTCACGGGCGACGCAATTCGCCGCGGTGGACGCCGTGCGGAACCGCCTCCAAACGAGTCCAAAGAGCAGATCCGCACGGCGTCCGTCGCAGCGACCGCCCGTGCGCGCCTAGCGACCTCAATCGCGCTGCGACGGATGCCGTGGCACCCAGATCCATCCATCGGCCCTACCAATCGGTGGCTGATGGAACGCTGCTAACCGCCTGCAAAAAAGCTTCGCACGCTGGGCCAGATTTCATCGACGGTGGTGGAATAGACGGAGTACGCCGCAGCGATGCTGATTGAGGCAAACGCCAGTACCAGGCATGCGTCGGTCCAGCGCGAAGGCGCCAGGCGCGGGTCGGTCCGCCGAAAGCGAAGATACAATGTCGCCCCGGAAATCACCGGCAAGGTGGCCGCCTGGGCAAAGGCGCCGGCGGCCGTCATTGCCCGCGGATCGCGGAAGGCCAGATAAAGTAATAAGCCGATTGCCGGATAGATGGTGCTAAATACATTGATCCACCGTGCGCGCCCGGCGGCATCACGGTGCCGCACTAGTTTGGCTAGGTTCAACAGATCGGCCGAGAGGCGGCTGTTGCCCGCCGTGGCCACGTAGAGCGTTTTGAACAACACCACGCAACCGCCTATCAAAAATAGCGTTCGCGTCCAGGGATGCCCGAACGCCTCGACATACATCTGCGCAAGTTGTTCCATCATATCTTTGCCGCTGGGATGCAAATTGAGCCGATGCAGAACCGTCGCTCCCATGAAATAGAACGCCACCGTCGCCACCGTAAAAACGAGCATGCTCACCCAGGCGTCGAGTGCCATCACGCGCATCCAGCCGCGAGCACGCCGCGCCCACTCGTCGCTCGACTGCCGCGGACCCGCGAAACGGGCGTATCCTTTTTCCAGACACCAATAAGGATACGCATACAACTCTGAAGCACCGACTCCGGTGATGCCGAACACGCCAAAAGCCAGAGTGACGCCCGCGGCAGGCACGGAAAACTTCAACCCTTGTCCGACCTCGCGCCACGGAATCGGATAGCCGGTAGCCGGCAGCACTGCGACGCAGGCGACGGTCACTCCGGTGACCGCGACCACGAGAACGGTAGTAATCAATTCAATTCGCTTGTATCCGCCGCTGAGCAGCAGGCCGATGGCCAGCAGCGCCGTAACGATCGCCCACGGATAGTCGGGATGCCGCTCGATGGCCAGCGCCGCCGCGGGCCAAACCGCGTCAACCGCTCGCACCAGGCTTTGCATCGCGCTGGGCCACATCAGATGCAGGGCCTGGCCTACGCCGCCGGCCATCGCGCCGAGTTGAAAGATGGTGGCCAGGAACATGCCAAACCACCACCAGACCAGCCAATGGGCGCCCAGTCGAGGGCCGGGCATTTCATCGAGCGCGCCGAGCGTGGGCTTGCCCGACGAGATGGCGTAGCGGCCCAACTCCACCTGCACAAACACCTTGACGACGCAGCTAAACAGGATCAGCCACAGAAACGCGAAGCCATGATCGGCGCCCAGCCCGGTGGTGAGCAGCAGCTCACCGGTGCCGATGATGCTGCCGGCCAGGATGATGCCAGGGCCGATCTGCCGCAGCGCCTGCCAGAGCGAGGCGGGCGGCTCGCGCAGGGCGTCGGCCGGCATGGCATAGGGATCGAACTGGGCGGCATCGCTCATCGAACACGATTACAACCGCCAAGACCCGCGAAGTAAAGGCTTGATTCACGTCAATAGCATCGCCGCGCTGCAGATGGCGTAGTTCGGATCAGAGCGGCGATTCGATCTCACCGCGGCCGTGGCGCATGCCACTCGAGCTGCGCCTGTGGCTGACGGTCGGCCGCGCTTTCCGACTCGGTGTCGCCGGGTTGGTCGTCGCCCTCAGAGTCGGGCGGCATCGAATCGCGATTGAGCTCATCGCCTTGATCGGGCACTTCCATCTCGAGATCTTCCATGCCCGGTGCAGGCGCCGGTTCCTGCTCCGCTTCCTCGCCCAAGTCTTCGCCCACGAGTCCCGGCGGCACGTCTTCTTCCGGCGCCGGCTCGATCGGGCCGGTCGTCAGCGGCGGCTTGCTCGGATCGCCGCCCAAGATCGAGTTCTTGCGGTAGAGAAAGTCGCTCGGCTCGGCCGGCATGGGGCCGGTGTAATCCAGATGGCTCTGGCAGGTGTTCCGGCAACCCAAGGCAAAAGCCAGTATGCCCAGTCCCACGAGCAGCAAGCGCTGGCGAGGCATCGCAACTTCCTCTGTGTCGAAATAGACCGCAGCGATATATTCGTCCGAACAAGTTGCACAACCGCTATCTTTTTCCACGAAATCGCCCAGGCGACCGTTGCATGGCGCTTGCCACCGCCGAATTTGCCCGGTCCGAGTTTACCCACCTTCGCCAGCCTGCGGCGGTGATTCCGGCGCGACGAAGCTGGCCGAGCGTACTTTGTCTGGTGTTGCTGTGCACGGCGCTGCGCTTGCCCGGCATCACGCGTCCGCTGGTGGGCCACTTTGCGACGAAGAATGCCACCTACGCCATGATCGCCCGCAATTGGGCGTTGGGGCGCGCACCGCTGTGGCGGCCTACCACCGACTGCATGGCCGGCGGCGACCGCGGATGGCACTTGTTGGAAGTGCCCGTGGCGGCCTACCTGGCCGGGGCGGGTTGGGCAATCTGCGGTGGCTCGCTCGACGTCTGGGGCCGGGCAGTTTCGATCGCTTTTTCGGCAGTGAGCGTTGTATTGATGTTCCTGCTGGTGCGGCGCTGGCACAGCCAAGCGGCCGGGTATGCGGCCGGGCTGACGCTGGCGCTGTCGCCGGCCTCGATCATCTATGGCCAGAGCTTCATGCTCGAAGCGTCGGTAGTGTGTTTTGCGATGGCAACTCTTTTGGCGTTCGACGTCTGGTTAGGATGGCAACGAGAAGGGTTCAGGGTTCAGGGTTCAGGGTTCAGGGACGCACGATTGCAAAACGGTTTGCTGGCGATCGCGGCCGTCAGCTTCGCCTTGTTGCTGTTGACTAAGATCTACATGCTGGTGCTCTTGTTACCACTGGCGGCGATGGTGCGGTGTACTGTCGCCGGCTGTGAAAAGCAGCGATCCAACGACAATCGCAGCGCCTCTTGTAGGATGACCTTCCTAGGTCGTCTCTTACGTAGCAAGCGGACCACGGACGACCTAGGAAGGTCATCCTACGAATCGCTTGACCGTTCGTCGTTGCCAATCATTTTGGGCACTGGGATGCTCCTGCTGTCCGCTATCCCGGCGGTGGCCTGGTGCGCGGCGGCCATGCACCTGGCAAACCCAACTCTGCCGCATTCTCAGCATGTATTCGATTCGCTCTACCGCAGCACGACAGTTCATCATTGGCCGCATCCGCTCTTGGCCAGCGGCGAGTTTTACGCGCGGCTGCTGTATAACCTGGCGCTGCCCGGCCTCACTCCCCTGCCGATGCTGATGGCGTTCATCGGGCTGGCCAGCCGCGCCGGCCGGCGGCATGCATGGTGGCTGGCGGCGATGGCATTGTTGGTCGCGGCCTTGCCGGCGAAGTTTTATGAGCTGCAATACTACACGTTGATTCTCGTGCCACCCCTGGCGGTGTTGGCCGGCGTGGGCTGGGAATCGGTCTTGAGCCGATATCGACCGCCTCGCGCCGCCGTGGCGTTGTGCGTCCTCGCGTGGTCGGCGATCTCGATGCGGGCGGCCGTTGGCCCCGCGTTCACAACGCCGGCCGAAGATCGGGGCGTGACGGCGGCCGCGGCGGCGGTGCGGCAACTCGCGACGACCGACGAGCCGGTGGCGACGCTGCACGGTGCTTCGTCGGACTTGCTCCATTACTGCGACCGCCCCGGCTGGGCATTATCGACCAATGACCGTCATCTAATGCAGCGGCTCGATGAATGTCGGCGCCAGGGCGCTCGCTGGTTGGTCGTCGCCGATTTGAAAGCGCTCGCCGCCAGTCCATCTTCCGCGGAGATGGCTGGGCTGCCAATGGTGCGCGAAGGCGATAATTATCGCGTCTACCAGTTATCGGAGCATCACAGGCCGCAGAATCCCGGTAACAAACGGTAACAGGGTGCCGGCGATCAAGCACAACCCCACGACCATCGTCTGCGGTGACCGTCGGACTACGCCGACGCCAGCGATCGCGAACCCGAGGCCGTTTATCACCGCGCACGTGATCACACCCACGACAAACAGTGTGCCTTGTTCCGGAGGTTCAGAGATCACCCCGCCCACTACAGTTATAGGCACAACAACTGCGACATAAAAACACGCTACGGCCAGCACCCCGTGACCCGAGAGCCACCGAAAGCCGGCTGTGGGAAAGGCGTCCGCAGCGCTGTCGCCCTCTGCTGGCGCCGAGTAAGGATTTTCATTATCCGAAGAGGGCGTAAACCGGTTCTCCTTGGGCGATCGCCAACGGCCGGCCTTGCTGGTCGGTCACGTGAGCGCGGTGGTCGATGCCGAGGCAATGGTAAATGGTCGCGGCCATATCAGCCGGGCTGACCGGCTGGGAGGCCGGATACGCCGCGTTGCGATCGGACGAGCCTATCACCTGCCCGCCGTGCACGCCGGCGCCGGCCAGCAGGATCGAGTAACAGAACGACCAGTGATCGCGCCCGGCGCTTTTGTTGATTAGCGGCGTGCGGCCCATGTCGCTCATCCACACCACCAGCGTCTCGTCGAGCAAGCCGCGATCGCCAAGGTCTGTCAGCAGCGCCGATAGCGCCTGATCGGTGGTCGGCAGAAGCGTCTTCTTGAGCGTCGTAAAATTGTCGGCGTGGGTGTCCCAGTCGCGATTGGCCACGGAGTAGACGGTGACCATCGGCACGCCCGCCTCGACCAGCCGGCGAGCTAACAAGCAGTTGGCGGCCAGCGGCGTCGGGCCATAGGCCGCGCGCACCGCCGGCGGTTCTTTGGCCAGATCGAAGGCTTCGCGCGTGGCGGCCGACGTCAGCAGCTCATAGGCGCGCCGCCTGAAACCATCGATGTCGCGCGTGCCGCCGGCGGCATCGAGCGCCGCGGCGCCGTTCATCTGGTCGAGCAATTGCAGCCGGCGGGCCAACTGCGGGCCGACTCGTTCGGGATCTCCCAGCATCGAATCGACCACGCGCATGTCGAGCCGCACGTCGGCTCCGCCCATCGGTTCGATGAAGGGCACCGTGAATGGATCGTAGGCGTGTCCCAAGCAGCCGGCATCCTGGCCCATCGTGTCTTTGTTGCCAAAATGCCGCAGCGCGCCCAGCGTCACATAAGGAAACATCGGCCGTTCGGCGGGCCAGAGCTTGCTCACCACCGAGCCAAGCGACGGCATGTCTTGCGGGCTGGCGGGCGGCTCGGTGCCCAGCGGCCGCGAGCGCGGATGACCGTAGCCGGTCAG
This sequence comes from Pirellulales bacterium, assembly GCA_035252155.1. Taxonomy (GTDB): domain Bacteria; phylum Planctomycetota; class Planctomycetia; order Pirellulales; family JAICIG01; genus JAICLL01. The sequence goes on from DATFDL010000661.1 coordinate 16,745, forward strand.
GGCCAGATAGGTGCCGACGGCGTGGTCGTTGTCGATATGGTTGACCGAACGAATGATCGAGTAGCGGTCGGCCAGCGCGGCCAGCCGCGGCAGATGTTCGGCAATCTCGACGCCCGGCACGCGTGTGGCGATGGGCTGAAATTCGCCACGAATTTCGGCCGGGGCGTTGGGCTTGAGGTCGAACGTGTCGAGATGCGACGGCCCGCCATAATTGAAGATCAAGATGCAGCTTTTGGCCTTGGCGAACGCGCCGCCTGTTTTGCGGTCGTCCGGATGAGTCGAAGCATCGGCCCGCGCCCGCAGCCAATCGGACCAGGCCAGCCCGGTGAAGCCCAGCCCGCCGATCCGCAGCAGTTCGCGACGGTTGAAGCCGTCGCACAGTCGGACGCGTCGACCCAGAAGCGAAAGCATGGCGGTAATCCTCCCAGGCCAAATGAGCGGGAAGTCGCTGCCCTCTTTGGTAATCGTTTTGCCGCAAGGAGGCAAGCCGTTGCACCTCCGACCGCCCACACCAACCCGACGCGTAAGCGAGGCGGCGGCATGTTCTATCGGCCTGCCTCGCTGACGCTTCGGGTTGGTGTGGCGTGCCGTCCGTGCGTTGAAAGTCCAGCACCTGTCGTCCTGCCCTGACCCCGACCCCTGAATCCCGACCCCTTTTTTTACAACTCAAACACCTGCTGCACTCGCGGATGCCCGTATTCGGCGCCTCCGGTTAGCACCATCATGTTCGGCAAGGGGTTGGTCTGGCCGGGGCTGTGCGTGTGGCCGCACAGCACCGTCAGTCGCCGCGTGGGATGCTCGCGCATGATCTTCAGCAGCGCTTGCCCCACGGCCAGGCACGTAAAGTGAGGCAGCCATTCATCGTTCGAGGTCTGTCCTTGATACCAGCAGGCTTCGCGCAGCGGCGGCACGTGCGTCAGAAAGAAGACGCGGTCGTAACGCTTTAATGCTTCGGGCAAGTGCCGCTCGACGTGGGTCGCGGCGACGTCGCCCATTTCTCGCAGCAGCGGCCAGCGCTCGCTCTTGCTGACGCCGGCCAATTCTTCGATCAGTCGATAATCGTTCATCATCACCAGAGAACGCTCGTAATCGCCCAGCCGCGCGTCGGCCCAGCCGTCGTGCCCCACCAAGCCCACGCCCTGCGCCAATTCGCAAACGCCCGCCGCCGTGAGGAACATCAAGTTCGTCTGTTCCTGGCAAAGCTCTTCGGCGTCCGCCCGCACGCGGCGAATCGAGCCAAAGTAGTAATCGTGATTGCCCAGGACAAAAAAGATCGGGCAGTCGAACCGTTCGCCGATGCCTCGCAGATGGCGCACGACATCGGGTGCCTCGCCCACGTCGCCACCGATCAGCAGCACATCGGGCCTTGAATCGGCCACGTGCTGCAAGAACGCCTCGATGCCGGCGGCCTTCAAGAAGTTGAGATGAATGTCGGTGAGCCAGACAACGCGTTTCATACGTTCGCAGTCTACACCGGGTCCGCTTCGATAATCGGCGCCAACAACCACCGGTCGATCGAATGGCGCGCGTGGCAGGCCGGGCATTGCGTATCTTTAAAATTGCCGCCGCAGCCAGGGCAGATGCCGCGTTCGGCGAAGGTGTCGAACCGCGTGTGGCACTTGCCGCACAGCCAGTATTCGCCGCTCGGCGGCGAGGCTCCGCACGACGGACAGGCATACTCGGCATGCCGCGGCGCGTCGAGCATTCGCGACAGTGCCTGCGCCTGCTGCCAACCGGCGAACGATCGCCAGACTACAAAGACCGACATCAACGTGAGCCAAGCCAGACGGGCGTACAGGCAGAGCGCCGCGAGCACCACGCCTACTACCATGCCCAGCACACTGACAATCTTCAAGCTCCACACGCGGCCCACGATGAACCAGAGAATCGACTGCAAAATCTGGCCGCCGTCGAGTGGATAGATCGGCAGCATATTGAAGACGAGCAACACTATGTTGATCTGCGCCACGCTCACGGCATAGTGCCGTAGGTCAGCCCCCGGCAACGCGGAGTGTAAGGCGGCATACGCGCCGGCGAAGGTGACGGGCGCCAACGCAACGTTGACCAATGGCCCAGCGGCAATCGTCCAGAGCGTCGCTCCGGGGCGCGGTGGTGGCGAAACAAACGCCACCCCGCCCAGCGGCCAGAGCATAATCTGGTTGGCGACTCCGCCCACTTGCCGACAGGCCAACGAATGTCCGAACTCGTGCACCAGTACGATCGCAAATAGCGAGAGATACTCGATCACGATCCAGATGGGCGACTTGTACGTCTCGCGCCGGATAGTGATCGAGATCACGGCTACCACCAGCCACGACCAATGCACGAAGACATTGATGCCCCAGACTTGCGCGATGCGAACGGCGCCTCGGCGGGTTTCAGCCATAGAGCGGCTCATTTCTTGGCCACGGCATAGAGAAACTTCTTGCCGCGAATATACAGCCGTCTTCCAGCAATGGCCGGCGAGGCGGTGGTGTCGTCGTCAAGCGCGTTCTCGGCCAGCTTTTCGAAACGGTCGCCGGCGGCCACGACCGTCGTCACGCCGTGCATGTTGAGAAAATAAATCCGCCCTTCGGCGGCTATCGGCGACGCCTTGTACTCGCCCGGCAACCGCTTCTTCCACTGCACGTGCCCCGTGTGGGCGTTGTAGCACTTGGCGATGCCTTTATCACTGACGGTGAAGAGCAACTCGCCCCAGAGCACAGGGCAACACGTGTCGGGCGTGGCCTCGGTTTCTTTCCAGACCACGTCGCGGTGCGTGAGCTCGCCCGCGCCGCCCAACTTGACGGCGAGCAAGTCTTTGAACATGCCGCGCGTGGCGAAAACCATGTCGAAACCCGCCGTGGGGCCGGTGATGGTGCGGCCGCCCACGATGCCCGGCAGATACCAGAGTTGCTTGCCGGTGTTCGGGTCGTATCCATCCAATTGATTGCCTCCCATGACGACAAGCTGCGGTCCTTTGGGAGTGCTTACCAACAGCGGCGTGGTATACGAATCGCACTCTTCGGCGTCGGCGGCGGTCATGCGGGCAGACTTCCACTTCGGTTTGCCCGTCCGCTTATCGTGGGCCACCAGATAGCTGGCCGCCGGCTGATCGGACACGCCTTTGAGCGAGTCTTGCATGCAGACCGAGATCACCAAATCGCCGTAGAGCACGGGGCTGTTGGCATGTCCCCACCAGATGCTGTAGGGGCCGTAATCGTCCTGCAGGTTTCGCCGCCAAAGTTGCTGGCCCTGAAAGTCATAAGCGGCCAACACTCCGTTGCCGAAGTGGGCGATCACGATCTTGCCATCGGTCACCGGCGAGGGACTGGCGTTGTTGTGCAGGTCGTGGAATTTTTGCGAGCCGCGACCGGGTTTGCCGCGGGGCGTCTCGGCCTCGCCCACCTGGCGGCTCCAGACCGTTTGGCCGTTGTCTCGCCGCAGCCGCATGAGCAGCAGCTTGTCGTCGTCTTGGGTGGTGACGAAGATGGCATCTTGCCAGACGGCCGGCGTGCTATCGCCCCAGCCCGGCAGCTCGACTTTCCAGACGATGCCGCGCTGTTCGTTCCAATTGAGCGGCAGCCCCAGCTCTTGGCTGGTGCTATCTCCCCGCGGCCCACGCCACTGCGGCCAGTCTTCGGCCCGCGCGGTTGCTGCGAGCATCATGCAGGCCAGCGCGACAACGCCGTAGGATGACCTTCCTAGGTCGTCCATGCAACGCTTCACATTCGATGGGCGACCTAGGAAGGTCACCCTACGGACGCCGCCGACTTTGCGATAACTCAAGCAGCCGAAACAGACATTCATGGCCGTTCATGCTCCGGGACCAACAAAACTGAACAGGGCGCCTGCGACAACACTTTGTCTGAAGTGCTGCCCAGCATGAAGAGCCGTTCGAGCATGCCGCGGCCGTGTGTGCCCAATACCACCAGGTCGATTGGCTGGGCCTCGATGGCGCGCAGGATCTCCTGGGCCGCGTGGCCCTCGACCACCAGAGGCGGGTTGCACTGAAAGGGCGGCGGCAGTTGCCGGCAACACTCCGTCAACTCAGCCAGCTTCGTCCGCTTGTCGGCCTCGTGCTCCTTGAGCCAGGCTTCGGCCATCGCCTGCGCGTCTTCGTCGCGCACCCGCTGCTCGAGCCATTCGGGCACCGTGCCCGAATGAAAGGATTCGACCACCGTCATCACGCGGCCCGTACACTCGGCGGGCCAATGCAGCCGGCCCAACAGTTCGGCGGCTTGCTGGCTGGCCTGCGAGCCATCGTGCGCCAACAGCACGTTGAATGCCTGCCTGCCGGGCGGCTCGTCGGCGCCACGAACGATCAGCGTGGGAATGCGCGAGGCATGAGCCACCGCGTTGGCCACGCTGCCCAGGGCAAGATCGTGAATCGGGCCGCTGCCGCGGGCGCCGAGCACCACCATTTCGGCCCGCCACTGATCAGAGGCCAGCAAGATGCCCTGCCGCGGGTTCTTGCTGCCGACAATGGTGTGGACGCGTTCGGACAGTTCGCGCGGCAGCCGCGCGCGGGCTTCGGCGAAGACCGCGCCGGCCAACGCCTGCCGGGCCCGCTCGATCACCTCGGCGCCGGCGTCGGCCCCCGACGGATGGCGCATCTCGGGCGGCGTGTAATAGAGCGCCACCTGGTCGTGCGACCCGGCCAACAGCCGGCCCGCGAACCGCACCGCGGCAAATGCGCCGCTCGAACCATCGACGCCGATCAGGGCTTTCATCGGGCGATTACTGACAGGAACGGAGGATGGCCTTCCTAGGCCGTCCAGGGACCATCAGGACGGCCTAGGAAGGCCATCCTCCAAATGCTTCTCCCACGAGCGACAGAGGACTACCGTCCGCCGGGCTTGGTGACTTTGGGATTCACTTCCAACAACTCCAGCTCAAACTGCAGCAGTGAGTTGGGTGGAATGACTTGATTGCCC
>DATFDL010000662.1:0-7730 GCA_035252155.1 Pirellulales bacterium
CAGCCATTATGGCTTCGCGGCGGGCTTTGTCGTCACCCGCGATGGGTTTGGACAGGCGATTGTGACCACCGGGCATGTGGCCGTCGGCTCGCTGATCCTGGCGACGGCCGTGGTGCTCGCGTTGCGGTCTTGGAGAATGGCGGCGGAACGGCCGGTCGCTGAATCAGCCGGGGCATCGCCAAGGCTCTGCCCCAGCCACCCGCGGCAAGGGAATTCCACATTCAATCAATTGGCGCATGAGGCGATGGCATGAGTATCAGCACCGCCTCGTATGTCGCCGTCCGCGCCGCGCCTTGGCAGCGCGCGCTGGACTACATCGAATTGACCAAGCCAAAGATCGTGCTCATGGAACTGGTCACCGTGGCCGTGGCCGGCGTGGTGGCCAGCGGCGGAGCGCCCGAGGTCTGGCTAGTATTGCACGCGCTGATCGGCACGGTGCTAGTCGGCGCCGGCGCCAGCGCCTGGAACCAACTGCTGGAGCGGCACAGCGATGCCCTGATGCCCCGCACGGCCGATCGGCCGTTGCCCGCCGGGCGGCTTGGCCCGCGCGAAGTGGTGCTGCTCGGATCGCTTTCGAGTTTGAGCGGCGTGATTTATCTGGGCCTGCTGACCAACGCGCTCACGGCGGCGCTGGGCGCGACCACCTGGGCGCTGTATGTGGGCGTCTACACGCCGCTCAAGGCTCGTTCGCCGGCCAATACCGTGGTGGGCGCCGTCGCCGGCGCGTTGCCCATCTTGATGGGCTGGACCGCCGTGGGCGGACGCCTGGGCCTGAACGCCGCCACGCTGTTCCTGATCGTTTTTCTCTGGCAGTTTCCGCACTTCATGGCGATCGCCTGGATCTACCGCCGGCAGTATGCCGCCGCGGGCTTGAAGATGCTCAGCGTGGTCGATCCTTCGGGCGTGCGGTCCGGCGCTCAGGCCGTCTGGGGCGCGCTGGCGCTGGTGCCGGTGAGCCTGCTGCCCGCCTTGATCAGCTTTGCCGGCCCGGCGTACTTTCTCTGGGCCTTAATGCTCGGCGTCGGGCAGCTCTCCTGCGCCGTGTTGTTTTGGTTGAACATGAACGATCGCTCGGCCCGCGTCTTGTTGCGCGCCTCGCTGATCTATCTCCCCGGACTATTGACTTGGCTCATGATCGCACCGCTTCGTTGATTTTGGATTTTAGATTTTGGATTTTCGATTTGGCCCATCGCCGGTCGCGTCAATCCAAAATCGAAAATCTAAAATCCAAAATCGCAATCATCCTGACCCTTGACCCCGACTCCTGCTTCATGGCTTCCATCGCCCACGGTCACGAACATTCGGCACACGGGCACGCCCACGCCCATCCGCCCAAGCTGCAATACCATCCGGGCTTGCCAATTCCCAACGGTAAGCTCTTCATGTGGTTGTTTCTCTCGACGGAGATCATGTTCTTCGCCGCGCTGATCGGCGTCTACATCGTGATTCGTTTCGGTGCGGCGGTCTGGCCGGCCACGCACGAAGTCCACTTGAGCGAACCGATCGGGGCCTTTAATACGTTCGTGCTTATCTGCTCCAGCGTCAGCGTGGTGCTGGCGCTCGAAGCCGCCAAGGTGAACAACGCCGGGGGCGCCAGGTTTTGGGTCGCCATCACCCTTGCGCTGGGCTGCGTGTTTCTGGGGGTCAAGGGCTATGAGTACCGCGCCAAGTTCGCGCATGGCATTTATCCCTGGAGCCCGCTCAGCCTGGTACACGAGCAGCCCGATGTCTATTACGGGTCTGCAGTGCGGGCACGGGCCACCGAGCTGATCACCCAGATCAAGGCCGAGGCGGGCATCGCGACGCCAGCCGACGCGACGCAAGCGGGCGCCACGTCGCCCCAAGGCGCGCCGGCCGCCGCCACGGACGCCGAAAACGCCGCGACCAGCTCGGCAGAAACCGAAACCGGCGGCGAAGCCGCCACAGCCGCCGCCACCACCACGCCCCCGCTCGGCGAGGCGGAAGTCGCCGAACGGCTCGAGCAGATTCAAATGCTCGAAGACTTGCAAAAGCGTTCGGCCAGCACCGACCCCGCGGAACTGGCCGCGCTGGCGGCCAAGATCATGCCGATGCCCGTCTCCGAAGAGCAGGGCCACGCCGGCGGCGGCCTGAACGAAGAGTATTCCTGGCTCAAGATGCCGGTGGTCATTCCCGGCGGCAACATGTGGGCCAGCACGTACTTTTTGCTCACCGGCTTTCACGCCTTGCACGTGTTCGTGGGGCTGATCGTGTTCGCCATCATGCTCACCATGGTGCTCGACGCGCCGCGGGCGGGTGTGATCGAAAACGTCGGCCTCTACTGGCACTTTGTCGATCTGGTCTGGATCTTTCTGTTTCCCTTGCTCTACCTGTTCTAACGACGCGAAAAACGCATGTCGCACGCCACGCACGCTCACGACGACCACGCACACGCGCACGCCGACCACGGCGGCATCGCCAAATACATCTATGTATTTTTGGCGCTCTGCTTCCTGACGACGATGTCGTTTTTCACCTATTCGCGCTACTGGCCCTGGCACGACACGCCGGCGGTCGGGCGGATGTTCATGACCGCCGTCTCTTGCACCAAGGCGATGCTGGTCATTCTGTTTTTCATGCACGTGAAGTACGAAGCCAACTGGAAATACGTGCTCACGATTCCGGCCTCGATTATGTCGGTGTTTTTGTGTCTGGCGTTGGTGCCCGACATCGGCGCGCGGATGAACGGGCTATTTGGCTATCAGGGCAAGTACTCGCCCGAGCGTTGGGAGCACGTGGCCGACGAGGCCGATGTTCAGGCGATGTTGACGGCTTCGGAGCATTCGGCCGAACACGGTGAGCATGAGGCCGCGGGATCGGAATAAGATCGCTTGTCGGCGGTACGTGCGGAAAATTCGGTGGCTGGGGCAGAGCCTTGGCGATGCCCCGGCAAGACAATTGAATTGTGTCGTTTCGGCAAGCGTGACCGTAGGACGACCTTCCTAGGTCGTCCATACCCGAAGGGACGACCTAGGAAGGTCGTCCTACGCATGGCCCGGCGAACGTCGCTCACGCAAACAGTGCGATGCCGTCGCGTTAGTCCACCGGGGCATCGCCAAGGCTCTGCCCCAGCCACCGTTGATTGATACGCTCTCGCTTTGTCGATGATATCCACCACCACCGCTCTGGAAACTTCGCGGCTGGTGCATCGCTATGGCGAGCGAACGGCGCTGGCCGGCCTCGACCTGCAAGTGTTTGCCGGCGAGATCTTCGCCCTGCTCGGACCCAACGGCGGCGGCAAGACCACGCTGTTCCGGCTTCTCTCGACGTTGATTCCCATTCAGTCGGGCAGTGCTCGCGTGCTGGGCTACGACGTGGCCCGGCAAACAGCCGACGTGCGGCGGCGAATCGGCGTGGTGTTTCAAGCCCCCAGCCTCGATAAGAAGCTCACCGTCGCCGAAAACCTGCACCATCAAGGCCATCTCTACGGCATGTCCGGCGGCGCGCTGCGCCGCCGCTCCGACGAGATGCTCGCACGGCTAGGCCTGGCCGACCGCCGTCGCGATGTGGTTGAAACGCTTTCCGGCGGGCTGCGACGGCGTGTCGAGTTGGCCAAGGGTTTGCTACACCATCCGCGGCTGTTGCTCTTGGACGAGCCAAGCACCGGTCTCGACCCCGGCGCCCGCAGCGACCTCTGGGACTACTTGCAACAAATCCGCAGAGACGGTGGCGTGACGGTCGTCTTGACCACGCACTTGCTCGAAGAAGCCGAGAAGGCCGATCGTCTGGCGATTCTCAACGCCGGCTCACTGGTGGCGCTCGACACGCCCGACCACTTGCGCGCCAGCATCGGTGGCGACACTCTCACGATCGAAAGCGAGCAGCCGGATGAATTGGCGGCCGCCATCGGCGCGCGCTTCGGCGTGGCGGCCACGGTGGTCGATGGCAGCGTGCGGCTAGAGCAGCCCAACGGGCATCAATGGGTGGCCCGGCTCGTCGAGGCCTTCCCCGGCCGCGTGCAATCAATCAAGCTCGGCAAACCCACCTTGGAAGACGTTTTTATCGCCCGCACCGGCCACAAATTCTGGACCGACCGCCCGTAGGTGAGGCTTTCGCGCCTGACGCTAGTCCAGAACGCTACGCCAGCGTTGCGGCACGCTGCGGTACGCCGCCTGATAAGTCTCTTCCAGCGGAACGGTGATGTAGGTTCCGGAAATGAGAAACAGCGGCATGGCCTGCAAAGCGTCTCCCACGGCCAGCGGCTGCACATAAGCCCGTAGGACGTCGCCGGCAGCGTAGGCCGCCAACGTCAGTGGCTTGCCAGTGGGTGATTTGTACGACTCGTCGCCTAGCTCCGTCCAGATTGCGCCATGGGCTCCTTGCGGATCGCGCGAGCTGGGCGGAAAAAGGTCGATGACCAACAGATGCCGTCCATCCAGGATCAAACTGGCCGCCTTGTCGACGAACCGCCGCCACTCGCGCCGCCTGGCTTTGTTTCCGGGCGACACAACCTCGATCACCGCCACGACCCGATCGTCGCTCGAATGCCGCACGACCAGCCGCCTGGCGCGCGACGTGTAATGGGTCGCCTCCAGCGACGCGGTGATCTCAACCTGTGGCGGAGCGACATCGACCGCGATGACGCCTTGCGATTCCGGCTCCGACTCCGCGCCGCGATCGGTTTGAAGCGTCAAGACCTCGGTCGTAAGCTCGCCGGCCGCTTGTTCGACTTGCGCGTAATAACCTCCAGGCAGCAGTCCGTCGTTGAGCTGGATCTTGATCAGCGGAATCCATGTACAATGGAAGTCGTGAAATGTGCCCGCGCTCACGAGGGTCCAATTATGAACCGGCATGGAACGAGCTCCTTGGCACGGCGATAACGCATTGGCATTTCGGCACAACACCCCCAGCCTACCAGCTAACCGCGACAAGTCCTATAATGAGGCGTTCAACGACTCCGAACTGGTAACCGTTACCAGTTGTTACCATAAGCAAGACCATTGAGCGCCACCACCACCGCCCCGCTGACAGAACCGCAGCAAGCCCCGCCGCAGCCACTTTTTCCACGGCCGTGGCTCGCGACGGGCACGCTGTGCTGGCGCGAGCTGGTGCGGTTCGTCCGGCAGCGAAACCGCGTGTTCGGCGCCATCGGACAGCCCATTTTGTTTTGGGTGCTGTTTGGCTTCGGGCTAGGACGCTCGTTTCGGCTGCCCGCCACGGGCGGAGAGTCGGTGAACTACCTGGAATACTTTTTTCCGGGCACGCTGGTGCTCATTCTGCTCTTCACGGCGATCTTCGCCACGATCTCGATCATCGAAGACCGCCGCGAGGGGTTTTTGCAGTCGGTGCTGGTGGCGCCGCTGCCGCGATGGTCGTTGGTGCTGGGCAAGCTGCTGGGCGGCACGCTGATCGCGCTGGCTCAGGGGCTGCTGTTTTTGGTGCTCGGCCTGACCATCGGGCTGCGATTTACGCCAGCCAGCCTGGCGACCATCACCGTGTTCAGCTTTTTGGTGGCGTTCGCCCTAACGGCCGTGGGATTTGTCATCGCCTGGCGGCTCGATTCGACGCAGGGCTTTCACGCCATCATGAGCGTGTTTTTGATGCCGATGTGGCTCTTGTCAGGGGCGTTCTTTCCGGCCGATGCCGGCGGCTCGGCCGGCTCGGCCTGGTTGGCCGCCATCATGTGGGCCAACCCGCTCACCTACGGCGTGGCGGGACTGCGCCGGCTGATGTATTGGCAATTGCCCGACGCCGCTCTGCCGGCCGATTTACCGTCGCTGACCACCTGCTGGCTTGTGACGCTTGCTTTCGCCGCATTGGCATTCGCGGCGGCCTGGCAAACTTCGGGCAAACGAACGACGGGAGATTTGTTATGACCAGTCCGGCCGTCAAGGCATGGCTGACCGTCTTGCTGTTGGCCATCGGCGCCTACGGCTCGTTCACACTTTGGAAGATCTATAAGGCGCACGTCACCGAGCCCGATGCGGCGCGGACCGAAACGCAGCCCGTCTCCACAAGTCTCGACGAGCTGCCGCCCGTGCCGTTGGACGAATTTGCGTTCACCGACAGCGACGGCCGACCTTTTGAAATGCGAAAACTTCGCGGCAAGGTCTGGATCGCCAGCTACTTCTTCGCCACCTGTCCGGGCTTTTGCTTGCAGATGAACCAGGAGATCGCCAAACTGGCCCGCGAGCTGGACGATCGGGATGTCACGTTCGTGAGTTTCACGGTCGATCCGGAGAATGACACTCCTGAAAAGCTGAAAGAATATGGTGAGCGTGTGGGGGCCGACCCGGACCATTGGATTTTTCTGACCGGCGACATGGACGAGATCCGCGAGCTGGGCCAGCAATGGTTGAAGATGCCGGTGGGCAAAGAGCACAACGACAAGCTGGTGGTGGTGGGCCGCGACGGCCGGGTCAAGGGATTTTTTGCGTCACGCGATACGTTGCAAGTGAAGCGGCTCAAGAAAAAGTTGCTCGAGTGGATTCAGGAGTGAAAAGCATACGGTGGGCCGAGCGAAGTGAGTCCCACCGTTTACACGCCGTGGATCCCTAATCGGTTTTGACATTCAAAATCGGTATGTGGACCAGCCGCCCTCGGCTGGTTCCGCGACGCCGACTGGCGTCGGCGACACAGCCGAGGGCGGCTATGCCACATGGCGTTTCCCGGAATTGCCGATTTTGAAGGTCAAAACCGATCAGAGGCCATTGCCAATTTTCAACGAGCGTTTTATGAACGGGGCCTTGCTCGCCGCACTGGATGGACAACCGTTGCTTCCCGCTGTCGATGCCGGGCTGAACGCCATTGCCGCGTGCCTGTTGATCGCCGGCTATGTGCAGATCAAGCGGGGCCGCGAGCGGGCGCATCAATGGACCATGCTGGCGGCGTTCGCGGTGTCGGCGGTTTTTTTGGTCTGCTACGTCACCTACCACTTTGTGCTCAAGCAAGAGGAAACTCGCTTCGCCGGCCCGCCGCGAGTCCGATACTTTTACTTCGCCATTCTGATCAGCCACGTGTTGTTGGCGTTCGCCGTTCCGTTCTTGGCGACCGCCACGATTTGGCTAGGACTCACCGATCGGCGGCCACGGCACCGGCGGCTGGCGTGGTGGACGCTGCCGATCTGGCTGTATGTTTCGGTCACCGGCGTGATCATTTACGTGATGCTGTACCATCTCTATCCACCCGCCGCGACAAGTTCTATAATGCCGTGATGCAGGCTCGATCCACAAAACTCGTCGTGAATGCCGTGATAAGCCGAACGCGCTGGCGGCGAGCAGCGCCTCTGGTGTTGATCGCCGCGGTTCTATCGATCGTGATGCTGACGGCGACCGACGCCTGGGCCTGTCCGATGTGCAAGGCGGCGCTGGGCAGCTCTGGCCGCGATCACGGCGATTGGGTCGGCGGCTTTTTCTGGAGCATTCTATTTATGCTCTCGATGCCGTTTTTGATTCTGGGCGGCCTGAGCGCTTACATGTATTGGCTCGTGCGGAAGGCACGGCGGGATGGCGCGCAATCGGTCCAGCCGATGCATGCCGACCACAAGTCGGACGTCGAAGAACCAATGAGCGTCTCGTAGAACGGAATTCATTCCGTTTTTCGGCGGGATTGGCGCAGTGAGTAGGGTGGGCCGAGCCACCCCTTTCAACATGGTGAAAACCTGCTATAAGTCGCCTCCCCGTAGGGTTTTGGCTCTTTAACCTTTAGGAGGCGACAAGGATGTTGCTGAGCATTGTGGAACGATTCATCGAGAAGTGCCCTGCTGCCGTGAT
>DATFDL010000663.1:0-3486 GCA_035252155.1 Pirellulales bacterium
TGACGGCCTGGAAGGCCATCCTCCGAAGAGTTTTGTCGGGCAGATCGGAAGTCGCTCGACGCACCGAAAAACGGTCGGCGGCCCAAGGCGGCCAAGGTCCAGTTGGCGATATGTTCGGCGAGATACTCGGGCTGGTATCGCTGGTGTTCCTCGGCGGCCAACAACCGACTGACGACCGGCTCGGCGATGCGGAAATAGAGACACTGCCCCACCACACCGAAGGCGATCAGCCGCAGTTGCTCAGCCGAAGCCGCCGGCGGCGAAAGCTCGCCCAGGATCGTCTGCAACAATTCAAAATGCGGCCGAATGTATTCTTCGACCAGTTCGCCGCAGGCCGCCGTCGGGTGCAACATCTCGCGGAACATAAGCTGCCCGTGCCAATCGGCGTTTGGATCGCACAAGATACGGCCCAGCAGCGTCTCGATAAAACCTTTCAGCCGCACTTCGGCGGGCGTCTCGGCGGCCCAGTCGGGCAGCGGCACATCTTCCACGCGGCGGCCGTGCGCCCGCTTGATGCTTTCGACGTAGAGCCTCTCTTTATCGCCAAAGTAATAGTTGACGGCTGCCAAGTTGGCCTGCGCCCGCTGGCAGATTTCCCGCACGGTGGCGGCACGGTATCCCTTCTCGGCGAAGATCGCGCCGGCGGTTTCCAGCAGTCGTTCTTTCGTGGCGTCGGCGATCGACATCGGCGGCGGGATCTAACAGCTAAACATCTGTTTCAAACAACTGTATTATACGTCGGACGGCCGCCCCGAGCAACACGAGTCTCCAGCCACGGCTGGTCGCGTACCCTAACCCAAAGCGCCAGCGAGGACAAACACGCTGGGCAAAAACGCCCCCGCCGACTGGGAATTCCGTGCTCACCTGACGCGGCTTTTTCAGCGTTTTTCGGCCAAAATCGCACATTGTCCGAGGTGGTACGTCATTCGCCTAGGACCCCGGCGAGCCCAACGATCAGGACGTGCCTGACGGATGGAAGCCGACCCCATTGAGCGAGGAGCATTTCGATGAAAGTTTGCATGAACAATTGGCGCGGTTCAGGGCGAGCGCTTGCGTTTGCCACAGCGGCCGCCATGGCCAGCTTGGTTTTTGGCGATGAGCTACGGGCACAGGGCCGCGCCAACGCCACCACGGCCCGCGGCACGATCGAGCGGATGACGACCGCGCCCAAAGGAGAAATCGACGGCGCCGTGCTCGACGATGGAACGTGGATTCACTGGCCGCCGCATTTAGAAGATCGCTTCACGGCGGCGGTGGACACGGGCGACCGCGTCGAAGCCCTTGGCCGTATGGAGACGGGCAAGAAAGGCGACTCTCGTTTCGAAGTCCGCATGCTCACCAATCTCGATACCAACGCTACCGTCGAAAACGACGAGCCGCGAGGCAAGCGCAAGAAGGGCCGGGGTGGTCCGCCGCCCGAGCCGCGGCGGTTTGGACCAACGGAGACAGTACGCGGCACCGTCGAGCGCCTGACGACCGCCCCCAAGGGCGAGACCGACGGCGCGATTCTCGACGACGGCACGTTCATCCATTGGCCGCCGCATCTGGAAGACCGGTTCGCGGCGGTCGTCAGCCGGGGCGATCGCATCGAGGCGGTCGGGTTCCACGGCCGGGGCAAACGAGGAGAAGAACGCTTCGAGGTCGAGTCGCTGACCAATCTGCGGACCGACAAAACGGCGCAACGCGACGATGGCCCTCCGCGCGACCGGCGGCGCGACGATCGCGGGGCGAATCGCAGCCGTTCTGAGCAGATCCGCCAGCTCAAGGAAGAAGTCGAGCGGATCGAACGCGAGATCGAACGACTCGAACGCGACCTGTAGGTCAGGCTTTCCAGCCTGACGAAGGCGCGAGGGCGCGACACGGCGAGGGAGCGACACGGCGATGGCTGGAGGGTGGGGCGAGCTTGCGAGTCCCACCTTTCGGCTGCGCTATGCGGACGCGTGATTGTGAGGCAACGGTGGTACTCGCAAGCTCGTCCCACCTTACAGCGTTCGAGTACACTACTGGTTGGGCCGGCCACGACAGGGTTCCAATCGCCAGTCACACCCCATGTCTTCGTTTCGCGGCAAGTTCGCCGTTCCCATTGCGTTGCAAGTCGCGTTGGTCGCTGCGCTCTTCCTCGGTTCGCTCGCCGCGCTGGTCTACGATTTCTATTCGGCTCGGCCGACGCCCGAGCGCGAGCGAGCGTTGCGCGAGCAGCTTCGTGAGGCCAGTGCGGGCATGGCCGCGGCCGCCGCGCCATTGCTGTCGGCCGCCAATCCCGTGAGCATCGAACAGCTCGACGCCCGTAGTCGCAAATTGGGCGATGTCACCGCGCGGGTCTTGGACGACTATCCCGGAGTCGAAGGGGGTTTTTATTTGAATGGCGAGTTCGATCGGTTTGTCGGCTACGCCTTTCCGACACGCCGGCCGCGGCATCCGCGCAGCAACGACGAACCACCGCCCCAGGAAGAGCCCTACATCCGCCTGCAGGCGCGGAAAAGCCTGGGGCTGCCCGCCGGAGAGTTCTCGGTGACCGTCAGCGATGTCGGGCCGAGCAAGGTGATGATTCTCACCGAGCCGGTCGGCTCGCCGCCCACCGGCGCGGCCACCTGGCTCATGTATCGGCTGGTCGACCCGCGCACGCTCGACCGGCAAATGCGACGCTATCGAGCCTCGACGGGCCTGGCCCTGGGCGGCCTGCTGATGGCCCTCCTGCTCATGCTACGCTTGGCCGGCAACCTGAAGCGGCAGCAGCGCGAACATGCCCGGTTGCAAGACGAGCTGCGCCGTTCGGAACGGCTGGCGGCCTTAGGAAAGCTGCTGGCCGGCGTGGCCCACGAAGTTCGCAATCCGCTGGCGGCCATTCGATCGACCGTGCAACTGTGGCAGCGTCTGCCCGACCAATCGCGCAGCCCCGAGTCGCTCGACGCGGTGATTCGCTCGGTCGATCGGCTGAACGAAACGGTGAGCCAGCTCTTATATTTCTCGCGGGCCGACGGCACCGTGCGCGAGCCGGTCGACGTCAATCAGTTGCTCGGCGAGACATTGGAACTGTTCGCTGCCCAGGCCGCGGCCCAACACGTCACGCTGCTCATCCGGCTGGACGATGACGTGCGCGGTCTCCAGGGTTCGCCCGCCGCGCTGCGGCAGGTGTTCGTCAACCTGACGACCAACGCGCTGCAAGCGATGCCCGATGGCGGCGAATTAGAGGTAACGTCGCAATTGGCCGCCGACGGCAGACGTGTGTTCGTCGAGTTTTCAGACACCGGAGCGGGCATTCCGCCCGAGGTCCAGCCGCATTTGTTCGAGCCTTTTTTCACGACGCGGCCCGAAGGCACCGGCCTGGGCCTGGCGCTGTGCCGCGAGATTATCACCCAACACGATGGTAAGATCGAGTGCGTCGACTCCGCGCAACGCGGCGCCCGGTTTCGTATCGAGCTTCCGTTGCCTCTGTAGGGAACGCCCTCCGTGGCGTTCCGCGAGGGGCGGCGCGAGGCCGAATCG
>DATFDL010000664.1:0-23019 GCA_035252155.1 Pirellulales bacterium
AATTGACGACCGCGTCCAGCTCTTCGCGCGAGAAGCCGTAGTGCCGCGCGAGCACCGCGTCGAGCCCACCGAGAGCGTACCAATGTTACTCGTAATTGACCATTGAAATGATCCGCCGCCAATCGAAGCGGTATCCTTCGCCTTCGAAGAAGTACCGTTCTGGTGATTTTCGGACCAGCAGCCCCAGCTTGTTCCAGACTTTCGGCTCGTCGCGAACGAACGACGGCTTACCATCGGCAGCCGGGATTCTGGGAATAATGCCCGCTTGCTCAAGCGCTTCATCAAGCCGCCGTAGAAATGTGGTAGAGTCTCCCTTGTCCGCGGCCGAAATAAGCCGTTGAGTTTCTTCAACCCAAAAAATGAGCTCCAGATGGCGGCCGTCGACTAAGATGTGCCGCCCGAGCGCCGCACGGAAAGATTGACTATCAGGCCCGTACACCTTTCCGTGCCGAAGCAGTTCATACCCATCCGATGTTAGTCGTTTCCGCGAGTCGATAAGCCCAATATGGCGCAAGCTGAGTTGGTCGTTGGCAAGCTCCGACGAAAAACGCTTCCCCGGCGTTGGCCGCTTGCGTGGCTTGCCCTCCCACGTCCTGGCCTTGCCGCGCTGGCGAAACCGGCTCCAAAAGAGCGGGTATGCCTCATCGAATGTCTGGTCTTTCTGATCGAGCAGTTTAAGGATTTCGAAAAGGTCATGCGGTGACAGATCCCGCCAGTACGCCCAGAATACCTTTCGCTCCGCTCGTGGAATCGGCGGAGGTTTTTCCGCACGCAACCGCACAGTGATTCGTGCCTGAAGGTTGTTCGGATCCTCATCGAAAGAAAACAAGCCGACGGACAGCCTCGACGCGGCATCGTCGCTAAGCACCTCGGCCATGTATTGTGCGATTTCGAAGCCATCGGCCGCCAGCCGAGGAATGACTAGCACGGCAAACTCGAATGTCCGCAGATAGGTCAATGCCTGCCCGAGACCTCTGACGTATTCCGACTTTCCATGACCTGGCGGCTTGAACTCAATCGCCAGTGATGCACCGGTGGTAGAGTCCTGGAACGCGTTATCAGGCCGCGGCCAGTCCAAGACGCCTTGCCAGTACGTCGTTTGCGGCGTCAATCTGCCGGGAGGAAGCCAGTTCGCCGTGCCGCGCAGCAATTGATCGAGCATGCAGCGTGTCGCGACGTGCGCCATTTGGTCGTGCCTAAACGTCATCAGCTTCTCCGTTCTGGCCGTCAAAGTCGGTTCTCACCGTTTGGGCGTACAGCAGCTCGACGTCCTCCCAAGCGTGACCAAGACCAAGATGACGCGCGAATACCTGGTCGCTTCGATCGGTAACGTGCCGGCACCTGGCAAGGTTGTAATTGCCAACCTTGCGACCGGCATTGAGCTTGAACGATGTTGCTTCTTGCATCGCGGCCTCGAGCTCATTCGCGAATTTGACGAGAGAGCGCAGTTCGTCGGCGTCAATACAATCGAGATCACATGGAAATTCCGAAAACATCCACTTCGTGACGTCAAAGTCATCTCCGGTGGCGATCCAGAACGCAAATTCGAGCTTGCCGTTTAGAAGCAGGAACGCGAGGTCGCGATGAAGCTGGTCTCTGAAGTAAACTTCACCAAACTTGGTGTGCTCTACAATCTTCCCATTCCGATCGAAGCAAGGGGGCAGATGCCGGCAGAAGTTTAGCCAGTTGTAGGCGGTCTTTTTGAAGTGCAAAACATGTTTGGTGGAATGTGTTGCAAACGCGGCAGCGACCGATTCCCGATTTGCCAGACGCTTCTCAAACGCGGCGATGAGACCAGTTGAATCAAGCTTGGGAATTCGATGCGACCAGAGCGATGGATGACATTCGGCGTACGAGAGCGTCGCAAAAAGAATCGGCCTCGCAACCTGAAACCACCGATGGAGGCGCGTCGTATGGCATTTGGCCGCCGTAGCGGGCCGCCGGCCAAGATGGATCGTGTTCCGGACGCGAACGTCAAAACTAAAAAGGGCGGACGGAATGCGTCCGAAGGACGAAAACCAGTTCTCGCGGTAGCCATCGATCAGCAGACGGCGGCACTCCTCGAATCCGCCACTGAACCCGATACTCAGCGGAAGGATCATTCCGGTCGATCCCCGCTCGGAAACTAGCCGCGAAGCGCGTTCTACGACCCATGCATAGACGTCGGGGCAGCGCTCCGTTCGATAATGCTTTGGCTGGTATTGTTGCCGCACCTTGGAGGCGCTAATATAGGGAGGATTGCCAATCACGACATCAAATCCGCCGCCCGAAAGCACGCCGTAAAAATCGACGAACCAGTGGAAGGGCCGATGGCTCTCCCGCCACTGAGAGAACCGGTTTGCCTCTTTCTTATCGCATGCGCTGATGCCGTATTCGCCCGCCAAATACTCGTCGAGCTGTCGCGTGAGTTCGGCCTGAATGCCACGCAAGGTGCCTTTGGCCGCCGCGATTTCAGCCGAGCTGTCTTCCTGGCACTGAACGTTCGTCTGCAAATCGCGGAATTGTTTGAACTGCCGAGCGACCGCGGTCGCCCGCGCCTCGATCTTAGCAATCTCGGCGCTCGAAAAGGCCAGCTTTCCGGCTTGGCTCTGGCGAATCTCATCGAGCGAGGTGAATCCGACCAGCGTGTTGCCGGCGCGGATGTTGAAGTCGATGTCGGGCAGCGGTTCAAGCTGCCGCACGTGGTCGACTTGGGCGACGAGCTTCAAAAACAGCCGCAGCTTGCAGATTTCGACCGCCTCTTCCATCAGGTCGACGCCGTAGAGATTGTTGACCACGATCGACTTGTGAATGAAATACTCGCGGCTGGGATGAGCCGTCACGCGGGCCAGCGTCTGGCGGAAATCGGCCACCGCTTCTTTGCGGCGCTTCACGCCCGAAGCGTGGGCGTCTTCGACGAATTCGCTCATGCGGTCGAGACAGGCTTCGTAGAGCGGCTCCAGCACGTTGAGCGCCGCGAACAAGAAGGCGCCCGAGCCGCAAGTGGGGTCGAGCACCGAGACGCGCTCCAAGGCGTGATAGAACGCCCGTAAAAACTCCGGGCCTTCGCAGTTTTCGATCGCGTCGAGCGCGAAGCGGCGAATGTCGAGGTTGTAGGTCACCAGGTCGTTCACCTCGTGAACCTCGCCCGCGGCCAGCTTTTCGCGCAGCTCCAGGCACCGCCGCCGCCGCGCGACGTGCTCGCGCCAGGTCTCGGTCGGCAGGGCATAGGGCGCGTCGGCGGGGCGGTTCCAGCCGCCGCGGCGCGAGACGTCGTCCAGCCCGGCGGCGATCTCGTCGGGCAGCGGAACGACCCCGCCGGCGTCGTCGATCACGCCTTGACGCATGGCGGCATACAAGTATTCGTCGGGCGTTTCCTGTAACAGCCGCCACAGCGGCCGGTCGGCGCCGAAAGCCACGGCGCAGTCCTTGCGTGCGGCGTCGAGCAAAAAGGGAATGATCGTGTTTTTGGCGATGTAGTCGGTGATGTCTTCCTTGGTGTAGTACGCCCCCATCTCCTTTTGATTGATGTATTTTTCGAAGATGTAGCCCAGGATGTCGGGGTTGATTTCCTCCCGCGCGTTGGGGTGTTCGGCGTAGAAGGCCGCGGAGCGCGGCTCGAGCGTCCAATCGAAATCTTCGAAGAAGGCGAATACGCGCTCGAACGCCCGATCGGGGATTTCCAGATCCGGGTTGGCGCGCTCCAGCTCGTGCTGGTCGAACAGGCCGCCATTGAGATACGGGACTTCGCCCAGCAATTCTTCCAAATCGGCCTCGCGCTCGTGGGGCGGCTTGCCGAGTCCCTCGTGAAACAGTCGCAGCAGAAACTGGCGGTAGAAGCTGTGGAACTTGTCTTTGCCGCGCAGCAGCTTGACCCGCGCCAAGCGATTGTGCAGGTAATCGACGTCGCTATCCAGAAACCGCCGCTTCTGGATGAAATAGATGAACATCAGCCGGTTGAGCATCAGCGAAGCGTACCACTCGCGGTCGCCTTGTTCGCGGATGCCCTTGACGAACCCAAGGAACGCCGTGTGCTCAGCCTTGAAGCGCTCATAGAACCGCTTGGTGACGCGCTCGACATCCAGCGCCGCGCGCACGCGGCCGGCGGCGTCGACAATCGAGAAACTCTCTTCTTCGTCGAACGATACGAAGAGCCGCTCGATCTTTTGCAGGAACGAATCGCCGGGCTGGCCCACGTGGTAGGCGTGGCGGCGGCACGCCACCGGCGCGTCGGGGTCGCGCTTGACCCATTGCCAAATCTGGCTGGTCTGCCCCGCGTCGGTAAAGATGATCAGGTGCTCGCGCGTCTGCTTGGTCAGTTCGCGGTCGATCTTGCGGCCGAGCGTCGAATCGGGCACCTGCCCGCCGGCCGACGCCGGGCAGTGGTAGACGACAAAGCCCCGCTTTTGCGCGACGGCGCGAAGCACGTATTGAACGCCGGCCACGTTCAAGGTGACATTCGCCGGCGGATTGTCCCAGCCCAGGTCTTGCGTAAACAGGCCGGAGAAGTCGAATCGCTTGAGGCGCTCTAGCGCCGCCGTGGCGTCGATAGGCATTTCGGTAATTACAGTTGATGGCTCAGAAGCGATGGCGTACCATCTTTATAGCGACCAGCACGGGCCGGTTTCCACCGACCCCGGACAACGTGTCCCTGGCCGCTTTTTTTACGCCTCCCGAGAGGCTGGCGGAATCGCCACCCAGCGTCTTTTTCTTGGAAGCAGGGGAATGGACCACGGATAGCACGGATGGGCACGGATAAGACAAATGTATTCTTTTTCATCCGTGCCCATCCGCGTCATCCGTGGTCAACTCTTTTTGGATTTGAGCTTACGGCATCCATTTCAACTTCAGCGGACGATTCGTTTCCAGTCGAGGCGCGCATTCTTGAAGTTCAGCAATAGCGCCAGGTTCAGGTCGGTGATGGCCAGGTAACCGAGCATCTGGGCCATGTGATTCTCGTTAAAGGCCATGACGACCTTCGGATCGACGATCACGGCGCTATCGACGACCAGGTCGGGGATCAGCGTCCCGATGAGGCTCCCGTCGTAGTACACCGGAAACCGCTGCTGCTGGTCGACTCGATGGCCCTTCTTGATCAATTCAATGGTCAACGCTCGTTCATACAGCTTTTCATCGAGCCCCGGCTTAAGCGCATTCAAAACCGTCATCGCCGCCCCGATAATCGACTCGCTCAACTCTGCGTGAATCAGTCGTTCTTTCATACGTTCACCCACCTTTTTCAGGAACGGGATGAAACCACGGATGACACGGATGGGCACGGATAAGAGAGAGATGGTCTGCGAATCACTGGCAGCGGTAATTTCTGAATTGTCGCATGCTGATTATGTTTGGTCACTGTCCTACAAAGTGAGTTTGATTTCGTTCACATCCGTGCCCATCTGTGTCATCCGTGGTCAATTCTTGCTGGATTGCCTTAACCGCTCCTCAATCCCAAAGAGCAAATAATCCGCGGTTCCTGCGTCTCTTCGTCCTCGTGGATGACGCACAGCCGCCCTTCGTCGCGGAGATCGACGACGAGCCTGGCGAGACCAATGTCGCTGATGCCGGCGCGAAGCTGACGGTTGAGCGTGTCGATCGCCGCCTGCCGCAGTGGATAGGCATAAATATCGTCGATCGCCTTGCGCAGCTCTTGGAGCGGAAAGAGCGGGCGTTCGGAGGCGCTTTCGTCGGCAAAACGCTTGAGCCGTTCGTAGGTGCGAAAGCGCGCGCCCTTGGGACTCCCAAGCCCCCCGCCGGCCTGCTTTTCTTCGTGCGCGATCAACGCGGCCCCGGCTTGCACCAGCTCGTGATGGTTGTCGAGCCGGGGCACGGCGGGCGTCTCCGGCTGGCACTGAGCCGCCTTCAAGATGGCAAGTTGCGATTCGGTATAACTGCGTCCCTGACGGTCGATCCAGGCCAAGGCATCGTTGCCTTGGGCCGTGCGGATGTAGACCAGCACGCCCTCGGGCGCCGTGGCGCCGGCCTGGTGCGGACGTGTCGAATACACGACGTCGGGCAACTCGTCGATCGTCTTCTCGAGCGTCGGGTCGCGGTCGAGAGCATTCTTCCAAATCTGATAGGCGTAAGAGGCCAGATCGACTTCCGTATCGGCATCGCCGTCGAGAATGCCCGCCTTCTCGGTGAACAGATCGCGGATCGCGTCGTCGTTCTGGTCGTCTTCAAAGAATGCCTCGTCGCTGCCGACCACTTCGGCGTTTTCGCGCAGCCGCTGGCGCACGCGGGCGCGCAAGCGGATGATGCGTTCGACCCCGTCGGCGGGCAAGAACGAATAACAGCGGATCGTGGGCGACTGCTGCCCGATGCGGTCGACGCGGCCCGCCCGCTGAATCAGCCGAATAATTGCCCAAGGCAGGTCGTAGTTGACCACGATGGCCGCGTCTTGCAGGTTCTGGCCCTCGCTGAGGACGTCGGTGGAGATGAGCGCCCGAATTTCTTCATCCGGCGGCACCGTGTCGGATTTGTTGTTGCTGCGCGGGCTGAAGCGCCAGGCGGCCCGAGCAGGGTTGTCGGTATCGCCGGTGACGCCGGTCACCGCGGCGATGCCCCGAGCGCGCAATTGGCTGGCCAGGTACTCGACCGTGTCGGCGAATTGAGTGAACACCAGCACCTTGTCGGTCGGATGCGCTCGATGGACCAGCTCAACCAATTGGTTCAACTTGGCGTCGCGATCGGCGTCCCACGAACCCGCGCTGCGCAGCACGCTCAAAAGTGCTTTTGCGTCTGCCCGCAGATCCTTGGCAAGCTGCGGCAGAAAACGATCGGCACGCACCCATTTGAAACGCCGCTTGTATCGCCCGGCGTATTCGGCGTAGATTTCAGCGGCGCGCTCGCGAAAATCGCGCTCGGTACGCAAGGGCTGGGGCGCCGCATCCGGCTCGCCGTTGTCGTCATCATCATCGGCGAAGAGCGACGTGTCGGCATCGTTGAATCGCGAGTCGAGCATCGCCACGTCTTGGGTGCCGATCGGCAGCGGCTCTCCGGCATCGAGCGCGTGGAGATAAACGTAGTTGCGCAGGATATGCCGCTCGACGGATTGCATAAAAGCCTGGCCGCTGCTTTCGAGCCGCTTAAAAAGGTTCGTGCGGCAAAAGCCCATCAGGCGCTTGCCCGCCCGTGACAGGTCGGCGAAGACTTTGGCTTCGGCCGCGGTGGGTGGCTCGTGCGGCGTTTCGGCGATGTAGTTGCCCAATCCGTACCGCGGCAAGGTGAGCCGGTCGATGGTGTCAACGATGGTCGACGAATAGAGAGCCGCGTATTGGTCGTTGGGGTCGTCGTCGTCGATCTCGAACTTGACCGTTTTCGGCACCCGCTTTGGAAAGTAAAATCGCCGCCCGTCGGGGAACGTCAGGTATTTTCGGCCCGTCGCGTCGTCGAGCCGAGCGTAGTTCTCTTCGATGAAGGTGCGCGTCCGCCGCACCAGGTAGCGTCGCATCAGGTCGCGCCAGTCATCGGGGTAGGGGCTATGTTCGAAGGCGGCCAGCGTACGCGGCTTGCACTGGTGCTTACGCTCGAAGTCGACAATGCCTTCTTCGCGCAGCAACGCCTCGGGCATGATACCCAGGTCTTCCTCCGGCGAGAGGAACAGGCGGAGCTGATTACCCAAGTCGGTGTAGCTTTTGTTGTACGGCGTGGCCGAGAGAAGCACGGTCTTGCTCGCGGTTTGGCGGATATGCTCTTGAATGAGCAGGTACCGCTTGCCTTCACGATTGCGAAGATTGTGGCTTTCGTCGACAAGCACTAGCCGGAAGCGGCCGGGAACGTTGGGCAATTCCTGGCCGACGCGGCTGAACGATACCACCTTGGCGGGAACCCCGTATTGGTGCGCATGGTCGGTCCACATCGGCACGAGGTTCTTCGGGCAGAGAATGAGCGTGCTGATGCCGTGGTCTTGCTCCATGATGCGGGCTAGGGCGGTGGCCGTGAGGGTTTTGCCCAAGCCAACCACGTCGCCCAGCAGCACGCCGCCGCGCTTGTTGAGATGATGCGCGGCGATCTTGACGGCCGCTGCTTGAAAATCGAACAGCTTGCCCTCGAATTCGCGCGGCAGCCGAAACTCTCGGATTCCCTCCAGAGCCTCTTTGGAGAGGTGATAGGCCATCTTGAGATAAATGTGATACGGCGGAGGCGGCTCTTTGCGGGCCCAGCTTTTTTCGATAATCGTCGCCAGCTCGTCGGAAATGTCGATGCACCAGCGGTCGTTCCAGCGGTCGTCGAACCAGCGGGCAAGTTTCTGGCAGGCATCGTGATCGACGACGTCGACGTTCAGTTCGCCTTGCTGGGCGAGTCCCGCGAACGTGAGATTGCTGCTGCCTAAATAACCGACCGAGGGACTGACCGGATCGGGGCGAAAGAGTAGGTAGAGCTTGGCGTGCAGTTGGTGCCGCAAGAAGAGCTTGACGATCACTTTTTTAGCGCGGATTTGCGCCGCCAAACGGCGTAGTCCCGCTTCGTCGCGATTGGTCGGGACGCCGACGCCGAGCTGTTTGCCGAATTCGTCGGCTGCGCGTTTTTTGAGGCGCAGGGCTGTTTGGTTATCAATCTCGCCGTCGCGTTGGGCGATAGCCAAGGCTTGCCGCAGCTCTTCGGCGGGGGCGCTTTGCATGCCGACCAGCAGCCGGCAGCAATGCCCCGGCCCGCCCGACCAGCGCTCGACCAGCTCGTCGAGCTGCTTCCAGCCGCGGAGATTGAAATAGCCAACGCAAAAGTCGGCCCGGTCGGAAATGGCCAGCGTCTCGCGCAGAGCCGGCAGAAGCTGCTGGTCAATATTATCGAAGATGCGTGGCATTCAAACACCTCTTGCGAAAGCCACCGTTCCGTTCCCGGTTACAGCCATTCTCGTTTCTGGTTCCGCCCTTGCTTACGGGCAGCGGCAGCGCGCGGCGGCGGACAAAATCGGCATCGGAAAGGCGACGTTTCGCCATCCGCCCGGCCGCCTGGTCGGCGGCGATTTCCCGCGCCGCGGCCTCGTAGCGGTTCGCGGAGTGCGGCAGAAAGATGATGCCCAGCACGGGCATGAAATAGTCGCTCGATGTGAGCTTGGAGTTGGCGCGAAGCTGATCGGCCGCTTCCCAGAGGTCGGCTTCTAGCTTCTCGATATCGTTGAACACGCCGCCATTCATGACGTGAAAAGCCCCCACGGCCTGGCAACAACCCATGGCCCCAATCGAATGGTCCCTATCGTATCGTCCCGCGGCCAGGCGTTCCACTCATTACGGGCAAATCTTGATGTGGGCGCGGCGAGCCCCAATGGGAAACCAGGGCGCCTTTTTTTGTAATCGGCCCATTGACCGCCCGAGCCATGCCGGCGAAAAATCCGTTATGGACAACCCCTACCAATCGCCGGTTGGCGGCGACCGCGGCGCAACGCGATTCCGGGTTGGGCGAGTCTTGCTGATCGCGGTCGGGTTGTTGCTGTTGGTTTTGGGGCCGATCGTCTGGCAGGCGAATCGGGAACGGCGCGCCCGGCGGCGAGCGGCCGAGAATCTGCGTCAGTTCGGAGAGGCGCTCAGGCAATATCAGGCGCGCGAGCAGTCGAGGCAAGCCACCCCGTCGCAACCCGACCGCCCAGCAGACGATTGATCTGCGCGGCCCAGACTGGCAGAAAAAGCTGCGGAAACCCACCAAGCCAGATTTTTGGGACGCTACAGGAAGGGGCCAGAGGCCGGAGGTCAGAGGTCAGGGACGTTCGCACTCTCGCCGGCTACCGATTCCGGCTCTGAGAGCCTTGAACCCTCCGAATCGTGAATCCGACCAGCCGCAACTCTACACGCTCGAAGTTTCGTTGCTCCGCCGCGGCCCGCCGCAGTGTCCCGACGAGTAGGAAGGCCAGCTTCCCGACCGGCAAAAAAAACCGCGAAAACCCACCAAGCCAGATTTTTGGGATGATGCGGAGAGAGGGTTAAGCCCTCCCAGCGCCAGTTGATGCGCGAGCTGCGACGGGCGATGGGCATGCCGCTTGGTTTGCCCGCTTCGGCCTGGATGGTGCGGCTCGGCGCGCCGCGGTTGATGCGCACTGATCCAGAACTGGCGCTCTATGGCAGATACCTGGTGTCGAAGCGACTGGAGCGGGAGGGATTCGAGTTTCGCTTTTCAGAAGTCGGCGATGCGCTGAAAGACGTGCTGACGACACAACCACGGGCGGTTAAGCCACCGGTTCTCTCTCCAGGTCGCCGCGAGTTCATCGAGAAGCACGCCCCGGAACTTCGGAACCTCGACGTGTAGCCCCGGCCCTTGTGGCCGGTTGCGCGAGGGGTCAAAGGTCAGGCCGGAGGTCAGGGCCTGTAGGTCAGGCTTTCCAGCCTGACGCAAGCGGTTCACCGCGATCGGTGGTAATCCGCGGCCCTCGTGCGTGTGGGTCCGTGGTTTGGGCGTATAGTAATCCTCACTCTCCACGTGAGGTAAACCACCGCCGCGGCACAATGGCCGTTGCATCCCTCAATATGGTACAATGGAAGTCGAGTCAACGCGGCGGCTTGATTAAAAAAGCGGAGGGAGCGGCTCAATGGCGACACAAGCACAACCGATTACCGAGGCCGAAATTCTCTCGGCGGTGATCGCCCCGGATCAACCGACGTGGCCGCCGGAATTGGCGCGCCTCGTGCTCGGATTGCAGTTTAGCGCGGAGCAGATCCGGCGCATGAACGACTTGGCGCGGCGGAATAATGCCGGAGAACTCGGCGACGAAGAACGTGGCGAACTCGCGAGTTACGTCCAAGTGGGTAACTTCCTGTCGCTCGCCCATTCAAAGGCGAGGATTTCTTTAAAACCATCAGGCGATTGACGGCGGCCGATGAAAAAGTCATTGGTGCGCCTTGTTTGGCGGCGGGCCGGTTCGGTATGCGAGTATTGCCGGATGCCGCAAGAGCTCGACGCGTCGCCGTTTCAGGTCGATCATATCATCGCGGTGAAGCACGGCGGCCAGACGAACCAAGAAAACTTGGCGCTGTGTTGCTTGCCATGCAATCTCTTCAAAGGACCGAACATCGCCGGAATCGATCCACAGACGTTGTCTGTTTCACGACTATTTCATCCGCGCATCGATGCCTGGGGCGATCATTTCCGATGGGAAGGAGCGCGATTGTTTGGTTTGACGCCAGTCGGCAGGGCAACCGTGGAGGTGCTGGCGATCAATGAACGAGGGCGCATGGCGATCCGTAAGGCGCTAATCGCGGAAGGACGATTCGCGCCTCGCTGACGATAATTGCTTTTGATCATGACCAGGGACGGTAGGAAAATACAAATTGACAATCCCTATCAATCGCCCGCCGGCGACAACCGAGCCGCGAGAAGCGCCGGCTTCGGGCGGATGATGCTGATCGCGGCGGGGTTGTTGCTGGTGGTTTTGGGGCCGATCGTGTGGCAGGCGAATCGGGAACGGCGCGCCCGGCAGCGAGCAGTCGAGAATCTACGGCAGATCGGAGACGTGCTGAGGCAATACCAAGCTCAGGGGCAGGCCGAGCATGCCGCGCCGGTGGAAGCTTCAGGCAATCAATGAGTTCGATTCCGCCGCTCTCGCGAGCGACATTGCCCAGGTCTCGGTGCAGGGCGTGATCAGTGCGCCGGGAAACTCGTTGAGCAGTTCGTTGTAGATTGGCGTCTGGCGTAACAGACGCTTCCACCGCCTTTGTTTCTTCATCCGCAGCAGCTTCGAGCGGCAGTCGGCCGAAATCCGCAATGGGACGTCAACCGATGTCTCACGCCCGAGCTCTTCTTTCGGGCGCGCCATCCGCGAAGCGATCAGAAAGCCGCCCAAACCGAACAATGCGAAGGCGAAGAACTTTTCTGGGATGCTGACTGGGCCGCCGGTTACCCAGGAGCGTTCGCACTGCACGCGGACCATGATCACGTCATTGGCTGGCCGGGCCGAGAATGGACAAACATCGCCCGTGGGTAACGCGCCGGCGCGAATCATCGCCTGGATCCGCTCGATCGTGCTGCGCGGTATTGCCTCTTCGCCGGCTGAGGCGCGTAACTTGGATAAGGCCGGTACGTCGATCACCCTGCCGCAGATGCAATGGATCGGGCTACCGGCCTGCGAGGCCTGAACTTCCTGATTACGACCGCATGGGCAGGTTACGAAGTAGCTCATCGTTCGTGCCCGCCGTTTACAACCTCGGCACCTCGACGGATCGGACGAGCTCTTCGAGCAGCTCGTCGACGCGGCGGCCTTCGACCTCGGCTTCGGGCGTGAGAATCACGCGATGTCGCAACGCGGGCAGGGCGATCTGCACGACGTCGTCGGGCACGGCGTAGTCGCGGCCCAAAAACGCCGCCAGCGTCCGCGCGCCGTGCAACAAGGCGATGCCGCCCCGCGGCGACGCCCCCAGGTGAAATTGCGGCCACTGCCGCGTCAAGCGCACCAGCGTGTTGATGTAGCCAATCAGCTTGTCGTCCAGATGCAGCTCGCCGCATTGCCGCGACGCCGCGAGAATCTCTTCGGGGCTGGTCACCGTTTGCAATTCGTTCAGCCGCTCGTCGAAGTCGACCTCCTGGCGGTGCATCTTGAGAATGTCAGCCTCCTCCTCGGCCGACGGATAGTCGACCAGCACCTTGAACATGAAGCGATCGAGCTGGGCCTCGGGCAGGTTGTAGGTGCCCTCCGATTCGATCGGGTTTTGCGTGGCCAGCACCAGAAACGGCCGCTCGAGCTTGTGGCTGACGCGCTCGACCGTCACGCGATACTCTTGCATGATCTCGAGCAAGGCCGCGTGCGTCTTGGCGGGCGAACGGTTGATCTCGTCGGCCAACAGCAACTGCGTGAAGACCGGCCCGGGCCGAAAATGAAACTCTTGCGACTTCATGTCGAAGATCGGCGAGCCGGTAATGTCCGACGGCATCAGGTCGGCGGTGAACTGAATGCGGCCGAACTTGCAGCCGAGCACCCGCCCCAACGCGCGCACGAAGAGCGTCTTGCCGAGGCCGGGCACGCTCTCGATCAGCAGGTGGCCCTGCGAGAAGAGGGCCACCAGCGTGGTCGTCACGAGCTCTTCCTGGCCGACGTAGATTTTTCGCAGTTCGGCGGTGATGCGTTCGTAGAGCCGCCGCACGCCCGCCGTCGCTTCCGAAACTTGCGGCGCGTGTGCGAGCGGTTCCGCCGGTCCAAACGTTTCGAGCGCTGGGGCCGGCGCGTCGTTTTCGGCCACCGCGCTGTCGGGGCCGGTCTCGGCCGCGGGCTGCGGGTGAAATTCTTCGGGTCCGGTGCTCATGCGTTGCTGGGTTGGGACGGCAGGCTCGGCGGCGGCCGCGCGGTAAAAACGCGCCGGCGCGATTCACGAGCATACGCTGGACGAAGGGTTTATTCCAGTCTCTGAGCGGACGTGGTGAATAAAAGCGGTGGGGAAGCCGGTGGCGAAGCAGGGGGAAAGTCAAAATGCAAAATGAAAAAGTCAAAATGCAAAATGAATGGCGTAAAGGCGGTGTGGCGCGTAGGGTGGGACGAGTGAAACGAGTCCCACCGGTTGGCAGCATCGCACCTGGAACGATGTATTTGCCAGATGATGCGACTCGCGAGCTCGGCCCACCTCGTTCCAAGAGGGGCGGCGGGTGGCCGAATCGCAGCTCTCGGAACGGCACGGAGTCCGTTCCCTACAGACCTTCGGCGGTTTCCGGCGGCGGGGGCGGCAGCGGCGGTGTGGGCGGTGATCGGCGAAAGCGGCCTGGCTCGCGGCGCACCGACTGCTGATAATGCGCCATGCGATTGAGGGCGTAGGCGCGGTCGTGCGTGCGCTCGAGCAGCGTGCCCAAGGCCGCGACGTGCCGGCCGAAATCGCCCAGCGTGGGCGGGTCGAGCGGCCTGGCCCGGCCGAAGATCGGGTAGCGGCTGTAACAAAACATCAGCCCCGCCGCCACCAGGTGCAAGAAGATAAAGCTGAAGGGCCAGAGACCCAGAATGTCGAGGCCCGAACGCTGCTGGTCGCGTGGCTCTTCGTTCCACACCGGCGGGCCGCCCGCGTCGCTTTCTAAAAACACCACGTGCTGCCGCGGCGGGCCGATGGCGTCGATCAGCTTGCCGGCCAGCTTGCGGTTTTCGTGGTTGACCAGCGGCTCGTTCAAGACCAGCGAGCCGTTGACCACCACGATCATCTGCCCGTCTTCCATCTCTTGGCGGCTGATGAGCACGTCGCCTTGCGAATCGAGCAACACCTGCGCGCCCGAGGGCGGCACGAGCCGGCCGTTGAGCTCGATCTGCGCTTGCTTGGCATCGACGCCTTCGAGCCAGTCGGGCTTGCCGCCGAGCGTTTGCACTTGCCGCGGCCGACGCTGGGCCTGGCAGGTGAACCAGCCGCAGTCTTCGTCGGCCGGCAGCCGCGCGCGGTCGGCGAGAAAGTCGCTCTGGGCCTCGGCCTGGCGGCGCTTCATTTCGACCTGGTCTTCAGCCGGGGCCGAGACCTGCACGGCCCGCCAGTAGTCGGGGGCGGCGTCGTAATCGCGGCCAATATAGATGAGCGTGCGGTCGGGCGAGTCGGCCCACCATTGATCGAACCACTGCCGCACTTCGACGCGGGGCGGCTGAAAGTCGTTGGGCGCCCAGACAATGCAGTCGGCTTTCTCAAAGACGCGCGGCGAGAGACGCCCGGTGGTCGACACCTGATGTCCGGACGACTGGAACATGCCGGCCAGCACGGCGGTGCCGTTGACGCTGTCGCCGCCGAGCACGCCCGAGCGGCGGCCGTAGTAGGTGTCGACTCCATCGCCGCGGCGCAGCAGCCTGACCAACAAAAAAACCGCCAGCAGCACGGCCGCCGCGATCCAGAACCACAGCCCCTCGCGGCTGAACAACCGCGCCACATAGGCCGAGGCCGCCCCGCGCGCCGGCGATGTGGAGCTTGTGGTGGACATTTTTTCGTAGAACGGAATTTATTCCGTTCCCCGCGGGCGAACAGCGGCAAACATGTGCACAATTGTAACCACCCGTGAGCAAACGTTGTCAAGCCGCAGATTTTGACCAGTTTCTCCAGGCTCATGGCATATTCCTTGCAACCGTTTGATTTGCCGAGAATCGTCCTAATCGGGCGATTCGGCAAATGCCGAAGAGCCTATGTAGAACGGAATTCATTCCGTTTGCCAGGGCGCATCTACGGCGTTCTTTTGTTCGCCACTGAGGGGGGAAAGACCGTGACCAAGAGCTTTGTTTTTCTGGCGGCGTTGGCGGTGGCCTCGGCCGCTTCGATCTCGCAGGCCCAACAACCACGAGCACCGCTGCGCGGGCAGAAATCTTCGCTCAAGGTGCGGGCCGACAAAGATCAGCCGCCGGCGCCGATCTCGCTGTCGGACATGACGCCCGAAATGTGGCTCTATCTGCAAGAGCAGCGGCGCTATGACGATCCTCGGATGGCGGTGCGGCGGAAAGCCGAATTTCGCGCCGACCAGCGGCGGCGGCGGATTGCCGCCCGTGAGTGGTTCGGGCTGTCGAACAAGCGGCCGACGGCGAATCCCACGCCCTGGTACGGCGCCTATTCGCCGTATTGGGGATCGAACGATGTCTTGCGGCCCTATCAATGGACCGCCAGCGGCCGCTTGCCGGTCTACGGCGTGCGCAGCGCCACGACGGGTCTCTGGTAGTAGAACGGAATTCATTCCGTTTCTTGCACGATGGCGTGGAAGCATTCCAGTGCGCTGATCGTCGATTCGAGCGGTGGCTAAGGCGAATGTTTCGAATTGACTTTACGCCTGAAGCCCTCGAGGAGTAAAAATAGTGGCGATCGGCCATAAGGTCGGCAACACACTATTCATTCACGGGGAGCAATTCGAGCTATGAAGACGATCGAACTGGCCGCGACGTCGCCCGAAGTCAGCGAACTTCTGCGGCAGGCAGCGGACGAAGATCTCGTCGTGCGCCTCCCGGATGGCAGCGAATACTTGCTCGCGGCGATCGACGAGTCCGATGCTGAGGTGATCGCGACTCGGCGGAATCTCCGATTGATGGAATACCTTGAGATGCGCGCCCAACAACCGCGGACAATTCCGCTGGCTGAAGTAAAGCGGCAGCTTGGCATTGGCTAATCGCCCCATCTCTCACCGCCAGAATTCTCACGAATCCTGCTGCGCCCACCGCTAGTTCGACTCGGTCGCCGCTGTTTGCCTTGCCGACCATTGTATTCAAGCGGGCTGGACGCTATTCGCCGAAGAGCAGCTTAGCAATGCCGGCCAAGACGACGACGAGCACGATGGTCAAGGCCAGCACGGCCAAAAACGATTCGAGAAGCATGGTTGCTCCACTCAGATACCGCCAATGAAAATACCGACGCACGGCATTTTAAAAAAAGCGTCGCGTGACTGCTAGTGACCGCGAACCCTTGCCCGGCCACCGTTTTCGGGGATGATGGATAAAGCCCATCATGCCTGAAACCTCGCGCTTGAACGCCCCCTCCGCCACCGAACTGCTTTCTCCCGCCGGCGACTGGGAATCGCTGCGCGCGGCGGTGGCGAACGGGGCTGACGCGGTCTATTTTGGGCTGTCGAACTTCAACGCCCGGCACCGGGCCACCAACTTCAGGCTCGCGGAACTGCCGGAGGTCATCGACTTCTTGCACCGCCGCAATGTGCGCGGCTATGTGACCTGCAATACGTTGATTTTCTCCGACGAGCTGCCCGAGATCGCGAGCTTCATCGCGGCCATTAGCCAGGCGGGCGCCGACGCCGTGATCGTGCAAGACCTGGGGCTCGCGCGGCTCATCGGGCGGCTGGCCCCGGGCTTGCCCGTGCACGGCTCGACGCAAATGACGCTCACCGAGCCGCGGGCGATCGAGTTCGTTCACGGGATGGGCGTCGAGCGGGTCATTTTGGCCCGCGAGCTGGCACTCGGCGACATCGAGCGTATCACCGAGCAGACGACCCTGCCGGTCGAGGTGTTCGTTCACGGGGCGCTCTGCGTCGCCTACAGCGGGCAGTGCCTGACCAGCGAAGCCCTGGGCGGCCGTAGCGCCAATCGGGGACAGTGTGCGCAGGCCTGCCGCCTGCCCTACGAGCTGATTGTCGATGGCCGGCCGCGCGACTTGGGCGATCGCGCCTATTTGCTCAGCCCGCAGGACCTGGCCGCTCACGATCTGATCGGCGAGCTTGTGCGGCTGGGCGTGACCAGTTTGAAAATCGAAGGTCGCCTGAAAAGCGCTCAATATGTGGCGGCGGCCACCAAGACCTACCGGGCGGCGCTCGACGCGGCCTTGGCCGGGCAGCCTCATGAGCTGGCCCGCCAGGAACGGCTCGACCTGCAGCAGAGTTTTTCGCGCGGTTTCACGCCCGGCTTTCTCGAAGGCGTCGATCATCAGCGACTAGTCAATGGCCGTTTCCCCAAGAGCCGCGGTGTGCACGTGGGCACGGTCGTCGGACAAACCGCGCAGGCCGTGCTCGTCGAGTTGGCCGAAGAGCATCGTGCCCAAATCGAATCGATCGCAATCCTAAAACCCGGCGACGGCGTGGTCTTCGATGAAGGCCATCCCGAGCAAGACGAACAGGGTGGTCGTGTCGCTTCGGTCAAGCGCTGCCGCGAGCGGGCCGATCGGCTCGAGGTGACGTTTGCCCAAGGCGCGGTTCAACTGGCGGCGGTTGCGCGGGGCTCGCTCGTCTGGCGGACCGACGATCCCGATTTTCGCCGGCGGATGCAACGCACTTACGCGCGCGACTGCGTACCCCGACGCGTGAAGGTGACGGCTCGGGTGACCGGCGAAATTGGCGGGCCACTGCAGGTTTCGTTCAGCGATGCCGAGGGGAACACGGCGACGGCGATCTGGCCGGGGCCGTTGCAGGCCGCTCGCAAGCATCCGCTCACAGCGGAACTGTTGCGCGAACTGATGGGCCGGCTGGGCGATACGCCACTGGAGTTAGCGAGCGTCGAGTTGGATTTGCCCGAACCGGTGATGGCGCCCAAAAGCGTCTTGAACGATCTGCGTCGGCAGGCCGCGGCGGCGCTCGTGGCGCGGCGTTCGGCCGGGCAATCGGGCCGCGTCGTACACGCCGAGGCGCTGGTCGAGCTGCGCGGTGAGGTCGCCGCGCGCTTTGGAGGATGGCCTTCCAGGCCGTCGCCCGTTTCGCCGACCGAGACGGCCTGGAAGGCCATCCTACAACAAGATGCCGCGGCACCCGGCGCGACACCGTCGCCCTCGTTGTACGTCTTGGTCCGCACCGCCGAGCAGTTACAGGCGGTGCTCGATTGGTCGCCGGGCGAGTTGCCACGGCCGGCGATGGTCTATTGCGATTTCGAAGACGTGCGGCGCTATCGCGAGGCGGTTCCGCTCGCCCGTGCGGCGGGCCTGCCGATTGGCCTGGCGACGCTGCGGATCCTGAAGCCGGGCGAAGAAGGTCTGCTCGCCAAAATCGCCGCCGCCGAGGCCGACGCGGTGCTCGTGCGCAATCTCGGCTCGCTCGTCTGGTTCCGGCAGCAGCAAGCGCCGGCGACGCTCATCGGCGATTATTCACTCAACGCCGCCAACGAGCTCAGCGCCGATCTGCTCTTGCGGCACGGGCTGACTCGGCTCGTGCCCAGCTACGATCTGACGTGGGAGCAACTGTCCGCCATGCTGGGACGAATTTCGCCCGGCCCGTTCGAGGTGGTCGTCCACCAGCAGATTCCGATGTTTCACATGGAGCATTGCGTCTTCGCGGCGACGCTCTCCAATGGCAAAGACTGGCGCGATTGCGGCCGACCCTGCGACCGCCATCGCGTCGAGCTGCGCGATCGGGTGGGCGCGGCGTTTCCGCTTTTGGCCGACACAGGCTGCCGCAACACGGTCTTCAACGCGGTGCCGCAATCGGCCGCCGAATACGTGCCCCGCATGTTGGCCGCCGGCCTGCGACATTTCCGCATCGAGTTCTTGCGTGAAGACCGCGAGCAAACTCAGACGCTGCTCACGCGCTATGCCCGTTTGCTGGCCGGCCTCGACGACGGCAAGCGCGCCTGGCACGGCCTGCGAATTCTCCATCAGCTCGGCGTCACCCGCGGCACGCTCGGCGGCTGAACGCCAACAGTAGCCCCGGCGCTCCGTGACGGGGATCGCGGTCGCCGTTGGCGACCGTCCTCTCCGCCGCGGAGTGTCGCAATTACGGAGGAGTCGGCTTGCCGCCTTGCCCGATCGGCAGCCGGATTGCGAACGGCGGCACAAAGGGTGTCGAGTCGTGGTCGACTTCCTTGCCCCCTTTGGCGTCCTGGGCCCACTTGAGCAACTCGGCGGCGTAATCGGCCTGAGGATTCAGCCGCAAGGCCCGGTCGGCGTCGGCCACTGCTTTGTCGTATCGCTGTAACTCGATCCAGCACTTCGCACGGTGACACCAAGGTATCTCGCTGTCGGGGC
Source organism: Pirellulales bacterium (assembly GCA_035252155.1). Lineage (GTDB taxonomy): Bacteria > Planctomycetota > Planctomycetia > Pirellulales > JAICIG01 > JAICLL01. The sequence continues at coordinate 19,287 of DATFDL010000664.1, forward strand.
ACAATCGGACGGCTTCGTCGAGATCGGCGATGGCCGCCGCCCACTGCCGCTGCGACATCCGGATATATCCGCGCATACAGTACGCATCGCCGTCGCGGTCTTTTTGCTGGAGGACTTCGTCAACATCCGCGAGCGCCTGCTCAAATTTGTCGCGATGGCAGAATTCGTACGCACGGAGAAGCCGGAAATCGGCGTTCTTAGGATCAACCCGCATTGCGGCGTCGTAGTCTTCAATTGCCGCGTCTGGTTGGCCTGCCTCCGAGTGGGCCTCGGCCATGCAGTAATACGCCATGATGTTTGCCGGTTCGATCCCCAAGGCGGCTCGGCAATCGTCGATCGCCTTCTCATAGTTCCCCTGTTCGATCCATTCGTCAGCTCGGGCCAGCAAGTAGAGCGTGTCCTTCGGATCAAGCCTCACCGCGGTGGTGAGGTCGTCGATGGCCGCCTGATGGTCGCCGCGCAGGCTATGCACCGCGGCGCGCTGCTCATAAGTCAGGGCGTCTTTCGGCTCGATCTCGATCGCGGCCGTCAGGTCCTCCAGCGCCTTGCCCAATTCGCCTTGCCGCTGCCAAAGCCCCGCGCGACTGACCAGAGTAGACGCGTCTCTCGGATCCAGGTCCAACACGACCTTATAATCGGCCAGCGCTCCATCGGCGTCTGATTCTTCCTTCAGCCGGGCGCGCAAGGAATAAGCGTCGATGGTTTGCGACTTATTTGGGCTGGCTGCGATCACGGCGGTCGCATCCTCAATCGCTTTGGCGAATTCGTGCTTTTGCTCCCAGGCGGCGGCCCGCCTCAGCAAGGCGCCGATGTGATTCGGGCTGAGCCGTAACGCGGCGTCACAGTCGGCTAGTGCCCCATCGGGGTCCGTTTCTTCTCGGATCCAAGCGCGTTGGAGATAAATCTCGACCGCATGTTCGCTGTCGGGGTCAATGTTGATGGCAGTCGTCGCGTCGGCGATCGCTTTTGCCGGTTCATTCATTTGCCACCATGCCAAGCTTCGACATTCCAGTGCGCGAACGTGCTTTGGGTTAAGCTCCAACGCTGCGTCAAAATCGGCCACGGCCTTTTCGGGGCTCGATTCGACGAGCAACAGGCCCCGTCGCATGTGAGCATCGATGTCTTGCGGTTGAAGCCGCAGGTATTCATTCAGGTCGAAAATGGCGTTTGCATAGTCACTTTTCTTGGCCCAGATTTCAGCGCGAAGTAGGTAAACCTCCACAATGTCACTGCCGAGGGCGATTGCCTGGGTAAAATCTCGAAGCGCAGCCTCGATTTGGCTTTTAAAATAATGGGCTTTCCCACGCGCAAAATGAAAAGATGCATTGTTTGGCTGCAGCCGAACCGCTTCATCGAGGTCGCAAAGTGCGGCGTCAAACTTTCCCTTGGAGGCGAATGCGGCCCCTCGCACCCGAAGAGCTTGCGTCATTTCCGGGTCAAGCCGCAATGATTCCGAGGCGTCTGCGATGGCGTTGTCGTATTCATTTCGACTGAAATAAAATAATGCGCGCCGGCAACGCAGAGCCGCATTGCGCGTGTTGAGCTGGATTGCTTGGGTGTAATCCCCCAAAGCCTTGTCGTAGTCCCCTTTCGCTTCCCAACATGAGCCGCGCGTGGAGAGAACCCACCAATCGTTTGGGCACAGTTCGGCCGCTACATTAAAATCATCGATTGCGCGGTCGTGCTCGCGGCGCCGGGCCAGAAGTCGCCCTCTGCGCTTGGAGGCGATGGCATCGCGCGGATCGAGCTGCAGGGCACGGTCGTAATTCGCCAATTCGTCGTCACTACGCTGATGTGCCTCCGCGATTCGCGCCGCCGCAAAATAGGCTCGCGGACTGCGCGGATCGAGCCGCAGCGCTTCGCTCACGTCGGCCTGCGCCTTGTCAAATTCTTTCTGGAGCAGCCAGGCGCGTGAACGGCAGATGTAGGCGAACGCGTTTTCACCTTTGGCCAGTCGCGCGGTAAAGTACTCGACTGCCTGGTCATCGCGCACTACGTCCACCGCGCGGACCCAGCCGAGATCGCTACCCAACCATTCGCCTCGCGCTCGATCAGGATAAAGCCAGATGCCAACGGGCGAAACGGGCGACGCGGCCGATTGCTCGTCGGGCTGCTCTCGGAGCACGATGTCGGGCGATTTTGTCAGGACCGCCCGGCCGCGCCATTCGGCTGGTATCTGCGAGCGTTCGTCGGAACTCTCTTGCGGCTCGGCGCCGAATGCCCAGAAGGACGCGGCGAAAAAAAGCCCCACGCTCGTGGCCAATCGGATGAAAAACCTTGGCATTACGACGCCTCCCTGCTGAAGAATGGGCTGACGCGCAGCATACGCCCACGTGGCAAATCAAGGCAAGATCAGAACAAGGAACGCCGCAATACTCCGTGATGGGAAGCGGGGTCGCCTCGGGCGACCAACGTCTCCGCCACGGAGTGTCGGAGCTACCGAGCGCGCTTCGGGCCCTGCTGGGGTGCGCCCTCTCTTTCTTCGTTCTCTTCGTTGCTTTCTGTTCAAAACCCGCTTATGCAAGCGGTTCGCCGGAGATGTAGACTTGCGTCACACCCAGGTCCTCATCGAGCACCAGCACGTCGGCGCGCTTGCCGATTTCAAGGCTGCCGAGGTCGCGGTCGTGGCCCACGATCCGCGCGGGCGTCAGCGAGGCCATCCGCACGGCTTCCCACACGGGCCTCTCGGTCAGCTCGACGAAGGTGCGAACCATGTGATCCATGCCGCGCACGCCGGACGCCAGCGCCGCGCCGCCCGGCATCTTGCCGACGCCGTCTTCGTGGATGAACAGCTCGCCGCCGTCGAGCGGACCAAATAAGTATTCACCTTCGGGCATGTCGAGCGCGCGATTGCAATCGGTCACCAGCGCCAGCCGGTCGAGCCCTTTGATCTTCAGCGCCAACAGCAGTAGGTCGGGCGAGAGATGCTTGCCGTCGGCGATTACCTCGGTCGTAAGTTCGTCGAAATAAAGCGTCGCCTCCAGCACGCCGCCGCGCATCGGATACGGTTGCTGCTGCCGCAACTTGCTTTTGTCCGACATCGCGCAATAGAGATGATCGACGTGCCGCACGCCCCACCGCACAGCGTCGGCCATCTGGTCGAAGGTGGCATGCGTGTGGCCGGCGTTCATCCGCACGCCGCAGTCGAGGCAGGCCCGCGTGAAGGCTTCGGCACCGGGCAGTTCGGGGGCGATCGAGGCGGTGAGCACGACGCCCGAATCGAGATATTGGCGGTACTCGTCGGCCGCCGGCGCTCGCACCGGCGCGGCCGGGTGACAGCCACGGGCCTCGTAGCGAAAATACGGTCCATAGAGATGCGCGCCGAGCACGCGTGCGCCGTGGCCGCCGGCTTCGCGCGCTCGCCGACAGCAAGCGAGCATCGCCAGAATCAGCTCATGCCGCGCGGCGGTCGTCGTGGGCACGATGCTGGTGGTGCCATGCCGGGCGTGGGCCGCCAGCACGGTGGCGAACGCTTCATCGCTTCCGTCCATGAAGTCGGCCCCCGCGCCGCCATGCACGTGAAGATCGACATAGCCGGGCGCAATGTAGCCGTCGCCGGCATCGATGATCTCAGAGTCAGCCGGCGGATGGCCCAGCGAGTTTTGCTCACCGACTGCGGTGATGCGTCCAGCCGCGATGCGGATTTCGCCCTGCGCCAGGATGCGATCGGCCAGAGTGAGTCGGCCACGAAATATTTTTGGAGTCATCCCGTTCAGTATAAACTCTGACCGGT
>DATFDL010000665.1:0-6608 GCA_035252155.1 Pirellulales bacterium
GGACGGCCTGGAAGGCCATCCTCCAGGCCCGCAGTTATCCGCCTCATCGAGATCGCATGCCATGAACCTGTCTCGCCGCGACTTTGTAAACACCTCGCTGGCCACCGGCGTCGCACTGGCGACGCCGAACCTGCTGTTGGCTTCGAAGGCCGAAAAGAAATACCGCACCGTCTTGATCGGCAGCGGCTGGTGGGGCACGAACATCCTCCGCGAGGCGATCGGCTCCGACCAATGCCAGGTGGCGGCCCTGTGCGATGTCGACGATAACCAGCTCGACATCGCGCTGGCCGAAGTCGGCAAGCTCTCAAGCGATCAACCAAAAAGGTACAAAGACTACCGCGAGCTGCTCGATCGCGAAAAGCCCGAGATCGCCATCGTGGCCACGCCCGATCACTGGCATCCGCTGATTATGATCGCGGCGGTGAAAGCGGGGGCGCACGTCTATGTCGAAAAGCCGATCGGCCACACCGTGCGTGAGGGCCGGGCGATGGTCAAGGCCGCCCGAGACAACGACCGCGTGGTGCAAGTGGGCACGCATCGCCGCGTGTCGCCGCACAATATGTCGGGCATCAAGTTCTTGACGGAAGGCAAGGCCGGCAAGATCGGCATGGTGCGGGCGTTTGTCCATTATTATGGCGGCCCCGGCCAGCCCGTGCCCGACAGCGATCCGCCCGAAGGACTCGATTGGGACATGTGGTGCGGCCCCGCTCCACTGGCGCCGTACAACAAGGCGATGCACCCCAAGGGCTTTCGGCAGTTTTTGAATTACGCCAACGGGCAATTGGGCGACTGGGGCATTCACTGGATGGACCAGATCCTGTGGTGGACGGAGGAAAAGTATCCCAAGCGGATTTACTCCACGGGCGCGCGGCACATCAAGCGCGATAATACCGACGCGCCCGACACCCAGGTGGCCGCGTTCGAGTTCGAGTCGTTCACGGCGGAGTGGGAGCATCGGCAATACGCTGGCAACGACGCCGAGAAGCACAACATCGGCTGCTATTTCTACGGCACCGGCGGCACCTTCCACATGGGCTGGGAAGACGGCTGGACGTTTTACCCGATGGGCAGGGCGAATCAGCCATTGCACGAAGAACCCAAGCTCAATGAGCCCGATAAGCAAAACATTCGCGAGCTGTTTGCAGATTTCTTGAAGTGCATCAAAACGGGCGGCAGGCCGGTATGCGATATCGAGATTGGCCACCGTTCGACGAACATGAGCCTATTGGCCATGCTTTCGCTCAAGCTGGGCCGCAGCATCGAGTGGGACGGCGACAAAGAGCAGATCATCGGCGACGACGAAGCCAACCGGCTGCTGAGCCGTGAATATCGCCAGCCGTGGGAGTATCCGAAAGCGTAGTGCTCCCGCGCGTAATGTCGTCTTTCGCTCCGCGAAAGAAACGTAATTGCCTTGCGCGAAAGCGACAGTGCGTTAGAGCGAAACAACACTACTTTCGCGGAGCGAAAGGCGACGCTGCCGGCCACAACGGCCGGGACTACCGAACGAATCAACTCAATGGCAGCATTCGATACTCAGCTACAGCGGCGGATCATGGGGCACTTCGCCACCGGGGTGACGGTGGTCACGACACGCCGCGGCGACGACCTTTATGGCATGACGGCCAACGCATTCTGCTCGCTTTCGCTCGACCCACCCCTGGTGCTGGTCTGCGTCGATAAGCGGGCACAGATGCACGAGCACTTGCAAGAGAGTCGCTTCTTTGCCGTCAACATGCTCACCGACGATCAAGAGGCTCTTTCGCGGCGTTTTGCCATGCGCGGGCCGAAGGAATGGAGCGATCTGGCGATTTCGACCAAGGTGACCGGTGCGCCGATCTTCGACGGCGTGTTGGCCTGGCTCGACTGCCGCGTGGCCGAGATCTTGCCCGGCGGCGATCATCACATCTTCACCGGCGAGATCCTGGCCGGCGAGGTCGGCTCTGGCCGCCCGCTGCTCTATTACTGCGGCAAGTACGCCGGGCTGCAAGAGTGAGGCAATTGGCAAAATGATTTGAACAGAAGGAAACAAAGGGAACGAAGGAAGGCTTCTAGTCGTTCGATTCCTTCGGCAGCTTGTATTCGTTCGTCTTTCGTGCATCAGCATTCATGGAACGATTTGCCCGGATCGTCGTCGGCTATCATGGCTGCGAGCTGAAGCTTGCCGATGGGTTATTGACGGGCAAGATCCCGCTCGCCGATTGGAACAAAAGCGAAAATGCCTACGACTGGCTCGGCGAAGGCATCTACTTCTGGGAACATTCGCCCACGCGGGCCTTACGCTGGGCGACCGAACGGTTCAAGCGGCGTGCGGCTCTCATTGGGGCCGTCATTCAATTGGGTACGTGCTTTGACCTGCTCGACGAGAAGATTACCACTTTGCTCGCGCGGAGCTATCCGAAGCTCGCCGCATCGTATGAGGCTGCCGGAAAGCCATTGCCAGTGAACAAAGGCAAAGACAAAAAACTTCGGGAGTTGGACTGCGCGGTCATCAACGAATGTGTCTATCGTGTGGGATTGCACCAGCATTCCTTTGACACGGTTCGCGGGGCATTTCTTGAAGGGCCGCCGATTTTCGCGGGCACCACCATTTCGGCGGAGACGCACATTCAGATTGCCGTCCGCAATTTGGATTGCATTCTGGGTGTTTTTCGCCCAAACTTATAGAGGAGGAGGGAAATGTACCAGCCGACACTGGAAGAACTGCTCGCGGCGCTTGAGGCGACCGAGTTGCCGCCGAAGGAAAATTTTGAGCGGATGGTGGCAATCGGCCTCATCAATTCCGAAGGCCAGTTGACGAAGCTCTATGGTGGCGACGCCGAGCCCGAGCCGTGGGCCAAGCGCCCACCCGCGGTGACCTCCGCCACCGTCAATGGCCGCCGCGGGCAAGAATAACGCGCCGTCATATCTGACCGCCGACGCTGAACAGTTTGAACAGACGGTAACGAAGACAACAAAGGAAAGTACGGATCTAATTCGTCGTTGTCCTCGTTCCTAAGTTCTCTCAACATTCGGCGATCATGGGCAGCGCGTCGTTGCTGGCGTCCTTTTTCCAGCCGAAGCGTTTCTCGAACTCGCAGGGCGCGATGGTTTCTTGGCCCGATGTTTTGATGGCGCACACTAGGTCGCCAGTTGGGTTAGGGACCGCTGGCGGCGTTATTGACAGAGCGCAAAAACGCTCATCAGCCAGATACTCCGTGGAAGCCGGTCCCAGAGTGGAACCCGCGAAGGTGATGCGCCGGTCGGCGAAGTGTTGGGCACCGTTTCGACCGCCGCAACCGAAGCTTGAAGGGGCGACGCATCGCCCGCAGCGGACCAGGCAACATGTCCGCCACGCGGTAAAGGATCCTCTGCCTGTGAACCAGCGGTTTGGTCGTCTGCGACCATCGAACGAACCTCCTGAAGAGCTCCAAATGAGATATGGGAAGATTCCGTAAGCGCCTCCCGCAACTTCGCCCGCCATCAAGCTGGGGCAACAGCAAGTTCCGCGCCGCCTATCGACGGTGCCGCTTTGCTCTTCACCCCGTTCTGATATTTGCCAGCGTTTCGCAATCTCCTGGTGAGCATTGTAGCAACTTGATTGCAAAACGCCAAAACTTTTTCGCTCCGAATGCCCTCAGGTTCGGCGGTGGCTGCCCGATTGCGGTGCGTCGTACGCTCCCGCTGGCAAGTTTTGTCGGCTTCGCGCGATCCATGCCTTGAGGCAGAGTAGCCGACCGAGGCCCTCTCGCGTTGTCGCCCTCTCGCCTTGTCGCCCCCTCGCGCCCTCGCCTTGTCGCCCTTTCGATACTCTCCGGCGGGGCATCTACGCTCCGTCCCCGGCCACCAAGGCGCGGCCTCGAAACCCAGACCCCTGAACCCCGACCCCCGATCCCTGAACCCTGCCCAGTCGATTCTATCGGAAAATTCAGCCAATTGCGGTTCAAATTGCGCCGACAACGTGGTACAGTTCAGGGGTGTGGGAAACACCGGTGGAACGAGCCAGGACGCGGCTCTGCTTGAGTCTGCCGCTGGGGGATGCTCGGGCGTGAACCTCGAACTCAATTTGACGACCGAATCGGTGACCGAGGCCTCGCCCTTGGAGCCGATCTGCGTCACCCCCCAAACCACCGTCCGCGAGGTCTTCGAGCGGCTCAAAGGCGAAGGCCGGGGCAGCATTCTCGTCTGCCGCGACGGAGCGTTGGTGGGCATTTTCACCGAACGCGACGCCCTGCGCATCATGGCCCGCGGCGGAAACCTCGACGCCGCCATCCAATCCGTCATGGTCCGCCAGCCCGCCACGATCGACGCCCAGGCCACCGTGGCGGCCGCCATCCGGCAAATGTCGTCGGGCGGTTACCGCCGCCTGCCGATTGTCGATGGCGGACGGAAACCGCTGGGCGTGGTGCAGGTATCGGGCATTGTCCACTACCTGGTCGAGCATTTTCCCAAGACCATTTACAACCAGCCGCCCGTTTCCCACCCCGTGACGCAGCAACGCGAAGGACCTTAGCTTCCGCGCTTTGCCCGCACCCGCCAATGTCCGAATAATAGCGATGTCCCTCCTCGTGTTATCTCAAAGGAACAGCAGTTAAGATGGCAACCACACTCAGCGGCGCGAAACCGATCGTGGAACTCGAATCGGCCACCGTCCGCTTCTGCGGCGACTCCGGCGACGGCATGCAGTTGGCCGGCACCCAGTTGACCAACACGTCGGCCTTGGCCGGCAACGATGTGGCCACGTTTCCCGACTTTCCGGCCGAAATCCGAGCGCCCCGAGGCACCAAGGCGGGCGTGAGCGGTTTCCAGATCCACTTCGCCAGCAAAGACATCTACACGCCCGGCGACCAGGTCGAAGCGCTGGTGGCCATGAACCCGGCGGCCCTGACCACCAACCTGACCGACTTGGTGCCCGGCGGCATCTTGGTGGTCAATCGCGACGCCTTTGACGACAAGGGCATGAAGCAGGCCGGCTATCAGAGCAACCCGCTCGAAGACGGCAGCCTGTCCGCCTACCAGGTGTTTCTGGTCGACATGACCAAGCTCACACGGCTGGCCGTCGAAGAATGCGGGCTGGGGCAAAAAGAGAGCGACCGCTGCCGCAACTTTTTTGCGATGGGGCTGGTCTTTTGGCTTTACGATCGCTCACTCGACCCCACGCTACGATACATCGAGGCCAAATTCGCCAAAAAATCGCCTGCCGTGGCCGAGGCCAACCGCCGTGCCTTAATGGCAGGCTACAACTACGGCGAAACGACCGAGGCGTTCGCCGCTCAATATCACGTGAGCCGGGCCGAGCTGCCGCCGGGCGTCTATCGCAACATGACCGGCAACGAAGCCACCGCCTATGGGCTGATGACCGCCGCCAAGCGCAGCAACTGCGAGCTGTTTCTGGGCAGCTACCCGATCACGCCCGCCAGCGACATCTTGCACGAACTGTCGCGGCATAAGAACTTCAGCGTCCGCACGTTTCAAGCGGAAGACGAAATCGCGGCCATTACCTCGGCCATCGGCGCCTCGTTCGGCGGGGCGATGGCCATCACTACCTCCAGCGGGCCGGGCATCGCGCTCAAACAAGAGGCGATGGGCCTGGCCGTGATGACCGAGCTGCCGCTGCTGATCATCAACGTGCAGCGCGGCGGCCCCAGCACCGGCTTGCCGACCAAGACCGAGCAGGCCGACCTGCTGCAGGCCATGTTCGGCCGCAACGGCGAATGCCCCATGCCGGTCGTGGCGGCCCGCAGCCCGGCCGACTGCTTTGACGTCATGCAAGAAGCCTGGCGAATCGCCGTACGCTTTATGACGCCGGTGATGGTGCTCACCGATGGCTACATTGCCAATGGCTCGGAGCCGTGGCGCATTCCCGACGTGGCCTCAATGCCACCGATCGAAGTCAAGCATCCTGGCCCGTCGCACAACGGCGATGTGTTTCATCCCTACGAGCGCGACGAACGGTTGGCCCGACCGTGGGCCTTGCCGGGCACGCCGGGACTGATGCACCGCCTCGGCGGCCTGGAGAAACAAGACATCACCGGCAACGTCAACTACGAGCCCGACAACCACCAGCACATGGTCAACACACGGGCACGCAAAGTGGCCGGCGTGGCCCGCGACATTCCTTTGCAGGAAGTCGTTGGCCCGCAAGAGGGCCGGCTGCTGGTCGTGAGCTGGGGCGGAACCTACGGGGCCTGCGCCACCGCCGTCCGCGAAGTGCTCGAATCGGGCGGCTCGGTCGCCCATTGCCATCTGCGATATTTGAATCCCTTCCCGCGCAATCTGGGCGAAATCCTGGGGCGGTACGAAAAGGTGTTGGTGCCCGAACTCAATCGCGGCCAGTTGCGACTGCTGCTGCGGGCCGAGTTTTTGATCGATGCAATCGGGCTGAACAAAATCAAAGGCAAGCCCTTCACCGTGTCGGAAGTCGTGGAGAAGATCCACGAGCTGATTTAATCACGTAACAGAGAACGTTTCTTTTAGAACTATGTCCACTCAAACTTCGCTGCCGGTGCTCACAGCTAACGATTTCGCCAGTGACCAGGACGTCCGCTGGTGCCCCGGCTGCGGCGATTACTCGATCCTGGCACAAATGAAAAAAGTGCTCCCCACGCTGGGAGTGCCGCAGGAACGCACCG